>NZ_CP098401.1:1800000-2100000 GCF_023674425.1 Sphingomonas donggukensis | reverse complement strand
TCGCGCTCGTCGGCACCCATCACCGTCTGGCGTCCGCGGAGCCGCTCGTACCAGCTCGCCTCGTCCTCCTCCGACAGGCCGCGCGGGCGCACCGGATAGCTGCCGTTCGCGACCGCCGCATAGGCCGAGGTCAGCTCGAGCAGCGACATCGAGGACGTGCCGAGCGCGATCGATGCCTCGTCGGCGATCGGGCTGGTGACGCCGAGATCACGCGCGGCGCGGATGACGTTGGCGACCCCGACCTGCTTGGTCAGGCGGGCGGCGGCGACGTTCGACGATTTGGCGAAGGCGCGCGCCAGGCTGATCTCGCCGGCATAGCGCCCGTCCGAATTCTTGGGCGCCCATTCGCCGATCGTCACCGGCTCGTCGAGCACGGTCGAATCGGGGGTCATGCCGGAGCGCAGCGCGGCCAGATAGACGAACAGCTTGAACGTCGAACCCGGCTGGCGCCGCGCCTGTACCGCGCGGTTGAACGGCGAGCTCTTGTAATCCTTGCCGCCGACCATCCCCACGACGGTGCCGTCGGGACGCATCGCCACCAGCGCGACCTGCGCCTGACGCAGCCCCGCACGCCGCACGGCGCGTTCGGCGGCGCGCTGGATGCGGCTGTCGAGCGTCGTGGTGACGGTGACTTCGCTCGCGATCTCTCCCGACCGATCGCGCGCGGCGGGCAGCACCCAGTCGGCGAAATAGGTGCCGTTGGGCAGCGTTTTGATCCGCTCGACCTTCAGCCGGGCCGGGCCGACGACGTCGGCCTCGCCCTTCGTCAGGAACCCGGTTTCGACCATCGCGCCGACCACCAGCTTCTGCCGCGCCCGCGCGCCCGACAGGTTGAGCGTGGGGGCGAGCCGCGACGGCGCCTTGACGAGGCCAGCGAGCATCGCCGCCTGCGCGACGCTCAGTTCGTCGGGCGTCCGGCTGAAATAATGCTTCGCCGCCGCCGACAGGCCGTACACATTGTCGCCGAAATAGACGTTGGAGAGGTAGCGGCTGAGGATCTCGTCCTTCGACAGCCACGCCTCCAGCCAGAAAGCGATCATCAGCTCGCGCGCCTTGCGCCCGAAGGTGCGGTCGGACGAGAGGAAGGCGTTCTTCGCGAGCTGTTGCGTGATCGTCGATCCGCCCTCGCGCATGCCGCCGGCGCGCAGGTTGTTCCACATTGCGCGGGTCACACCGCGCGGGGACACGCCCCAGTGCGAGTAGAAGCGGCGGTCCTCGATCGCCATGAAGGCTTCGGGCACGTGCTTTGGCAGCGTCGTCACGTCGACCGGCGCGCCGATGATCGCTCCGCGGCGCGCGATCGGCGTCACGCCGTCGGCGGCGAGCAGCGTGATGCTGGGCGGCGTCGGCGGTTTCAGCGATCTCGACAGCGGCGCGGTGACCGCGAGCCACGCGATCGCGATAACCAGCAGGATGATGAACGCACCCAGGCCACGCAGGAACCAGCGGCCCCAGGCGATGCGGCGGCGCGGCGGCGGCGGATCGAAATGCAGCGGCGGTTCGGACGGCGGGCGCCCCCCGTCGCCGGCGGGCGGCTTCCCGAAATCGGCGAAGGGATCGTCGGATGTGTCCGCTACGCGACGATCGGACAGGCTGAACAGCGACCCGAGACTCATGGCGTCGTGTATTATCGGTGTAATACGGCGCTGGCAAGCGCGCTCACGCCTCCAGCTCGACGTCCCAGTAGAGCCAGTCCCGCCACGTGGCGTGGAGGTAGTTGGGCGGGAAGCGCCGTCCGTGTTCCTGCAACTGCCAGTTGGTCGGGCGGATCGGCTGGACGTGCAGCGGCATCTTCGCCTCCGCGGGCGTCCGCCCTCCCTTGCGCAGATTGCACGGTGCGCAGGCGGTGGCGACATTCTCCCACGTCGTGCGTCCGCCATAGGCACGCGGGACGACGTGATCGAACGTCAGGTCGCGGTGGGTGCCGCAATATTGGCAGGCGAAGCGGTCGCGCAGGAACAGGTTGAACCGCGTGAAGGCCGGGAATTGCGACGGCCGCACATATTGCTTCAGCGCGATGACCGAGGGCAGCTTCAGCGACGCGGTCGGGCTGCGCACCTCGCGTTCGTAGTGGGAAACGATGTCGACGCGGTCGAGGAACACCGCCTTCACCGCAGTCTGCCATGGCCAGATCGACAGCGGATAATAGGACAGCGGCGTGTAATCGGCGTTCAGCACCAGCGCCGGGCAGGCGTCCGGATGTCGCATCAGATCGGGATGGAACATTCTTGCCCCTTCGTCGTCGCGCGTGCCCTTCTTGCCGGGAAGGATGACGCTGGCATGACAGCATAGCCCCGGACTCGCGGTCAAGATGGTCGTTAACCTTTTGCGAGCCGCGGACGCGCGCTAGAGGGGGCGGGTGAGCAGCGATCCCCCCGTCGTCACCCGGTTCGCGCCGAGCCCGACCGGGCGGCTGCACCTCGGCCACGCCTTTTCGGCGATCCAGGCGCATGATTTCGCGCGGGACCGCGGCGGGCGCTTCCTGCTGCGGATCGAGGATATCGACGGCACCCGCAGCCGCGAAGAGCATGTCGCGGGGATCGCGGAGGATCTGGCGTGGCTGGGGCTCGCGTGGGACGGGCCGGTCGTGCGCCAGTCGCAGCGGCTGGCGCTGTACGATGCCGCGCTCGACCGGTTGCGGGACATGGGGCTGCTCTATCGTTGCGCCTGCACCCGCGCCGATATCGCCGCGAGCCTGTCGGCGCCGCACGGGGCGGGCGGCGCGCTGTATCCGGGGACGTGCCGGGGGCGCGACGTCGATCCGGCGCTGCCGCACTGCTGGCGGCTGGATGTGGAGCGGGCGCTCAATATGCTCCCCGGCGCGGAGAGGGGGACCAGCGACGCTGGTGGAGGGGGCGGGCCGCAATCGCCGCGCTCGCGGCCCGCCCCCTCCGTCCGGCTGCGCCGGCCACGTCCCCGTGCCGGGGAGGATTTGGGGTGGCACGACGCCTTTGCCGGTCCCCAGCTCGCCGACCCGCTGTCCCACGGCGACGTCGTCCTTGCGCGGAAGGATGCGCCAGCCAGCTATCACCTCGCGGTCACAGTCGACGACGCGGCGCAGGGCGTCACCCATGTCGTGCGCGGCGTCGACCTGTTCGAAAGCACCCACGTCCACCGTCTGCTCCAGACGCTGCTCGGCTTGCCGACGCCCGAATATCGCCACCACCCGCTGCTGACCGACCCCGACGGCAAGCGCCTCGCCAAGCGCGACGGCGCGCCGAGCCTCGCCGACCTGCGTGCGCAGGGGATGGACGGCGCAGACCTCGCGGCGATGCTGCGGGACGGACGGCTGCCCCCCTCGGATGGCTGGCAGAGCCAGCCGCTCGGGACAGGCATTGGCTTTGGAGCCGCGAAGGCTTAAATAGCGGCCATGCAGATTTTCCTCGCCATCCTGCTGCTCGCAGCGATGATCGCCACGGTGGTCGCGCTGGTGCGCGGCATCGTCGTCTTCCTCAAGACCACCGAGGAGGAGCTGAAGAACGGCACCGGCCCGACCCAGTCGGCGCTGAAATCGAACAAGATGATGCAGTTCCGCATCTTCTTCCAGGCGCTGGCGGTGCTGATCGTGGTCATCATCCTGTTCGCGGCGGGACGGACGTAACCGCCTTCCACGGACGAGGGCCGGGATGGTCAAGCTCAACAAGATCTACACCCGCACCGGTGACGCCGGCACGACCGGGCTGGTCGACGGCAGTCGCGTGTCGAAGGCGGATGCGCGGATGGCCGCGATCGGCGACGTGGACGAGGCGAATTCGGCGATCGGTGTCGCGCTGTCTTCGCTGGGCGAAGGGCCGATCCGCGACGCGCTGAACCGTATTCAGAACGACCTGTTCGACCTTGGTGCCGATCTCGCCACCCCCGGCGATATCGATTGGGCGCTCCGCGTGACGGCGCGCCAGTCGGCGTGGCTGGAGCAGACGATCGATACGCTCAACGCCGACATGCCGCCGCTCGCCAGCTTCATCCTGCCGGCGGGCGATCCTGGCGCGGCGGCACTGCATCTGGCGCGCGCGATCACGCGGCGGGCCGAGCGATCGGCGGTCGCTTGTGCCGCCGACACCGCGATTTCGCCCGAAATCCTGATCTACCTCAATCGATTGTCGGATTATCTGTTCGTCGCGGCCCGCCATGTGAACCAAAGCGCGGGCGCTGACGTTCTGTGGATTCCGGGGGCGTCGCGGTAGCGTTTCGCCGTCCTCTTGACGCGGTGCATCCGCGCGCGGAGAAGAACGAAATGCGAACACGTCCCGCCGAATCGCCGGTCGCCCTGCCGCTCGTGGAGCGTTTTGCCGCGGTGCGCGCGCTGACCGAGGCACTGGTCGCGTCGCTGTCGGACGCCGACGCCACCGTCCAGTCGATGCCCGACGCGTCGCCCGCCAAATGGCACCTCGCGCACACGACATGGTTTTTCGAGACGTTCGTGCTGCGCGATCACGTCGCCGGCTACACCCTGCACGACGCGCGGTTCCCGTTCCTGTTCAACAGCTATTACGAGGCGGAAGGGGCGCGCCACGCCCGCGACCGCCGTGGCATGATGACGCGGCCGACGCTGGACGAGGTGCTCGGCTACCGCGCCGCCGTAACCGCCGCGGTAGTCGACGCGCTGCCGACCTTGCCCGAGGCGGCAATCGAGTTGGTGGCGCTCGGCTGCCATCACGAGGAGCAGCATCAGGAGTTGCTCGTCACCGACATGCTCCACCTGTTCGCGCAGAACCCGTGCGAGCCGGCGATCTGGCCGGCGCCGCCCAAGGTGCCGGTGCCGATGCCCGGCCCGATCAGCTGGATCGACCGCGCTGAGGCGATCGTCGAGATAGGTCACGACGGGGCCGATTTCGCTTTTGATTGCGAGGGGCCGCGCCACCGCGCGCTGGCGCCGGCCCACGCGATTGCCGACCGCACCGTGACCAACGGCGAATGGGCGGCGTTCATCGCCGACGGCGGCTATCGCGACGCGCGCTGGTGGTTGTCGGACGGCTGGGCGTGGGTGAAGGCGGAAGCGATTGCCGCGCCACTGTACTGGGAGCAGCGCGACGGCGCCTGGACGCGCTTCGGTCTCGACGGGCGGCGCGCGATCGATCCTGCCGCGCCGGTAACGCATGTCAGCTTCTACGAGGCGGACGCCTATGCCGCCTGGGCCGGCGCACGCCTGCCGACCGAATTCGAATGGGAGGCTGCGGCATCCGCGCACGACGCGCGCTCAGGCAACCTCCTCGACGCCGCCGGCCCGGTCGAACCGCGCCCGTCGGCGGGCGGCCCCGCCTTCTTCGGCGACGTGTGGGAATGGACCGGCAGCGCCTACCGCCCCTATCCGGGCTTCACCGCCGCGGAAGGGGCGGTCGGCGAATACAACGGCAAGTTCATGAGCGGGCAGTGCGTCCTGCGCGGCGGGTCATGCGCCACCCCGCGCGGCCATGTCCGGGCGAGCTACCGCAATTTCTTCTACCCCCACCAACGCTGGCAATTCACCGGCGTGCGGTTGGCCAAGGACATCTGACATGCTGAAGCAGGAAATCGAGGACGGCCAGGCTTCGCTTGCCGACCCACAGTTCCGCGCCGACGTGCTGACCGGGCTGGTGCTCGCCCCGCGCGCTATTCCGGCGCGGTGGTTCTACGACCGGCGCGGGTCGGAGCTGTTCGAGGCGATCACCGACCTTCCCGAATATTATCCGACCCGAACCGAGATCGACATTCTCGCGGCATGCAGCGATGCGCTGGCCGCGCGGGTACCGGCGGGGGCAGCGGTGGTGGAGTTTGGGTCGGGGTCGTCGACCAAGACGCCTGCCCTGCTCCGCGCGGCGAAGCCCGCCGCCTATGTTCCGATCGACATTTCGGGCGATTTCCTGCGCGAAAGCGCCGCGACGGTGGCGCGGGCCTTCCCCGACATCGCTGTCGCCCCGCTGGAGGGCGACTTCATGCGCCCGCTGAAGCTGCCCGCCGCCGTGGCAGACATGCCGAAGCTCGGCTTTTTTCCCGGATCGACCATCGGCAACATGGGCGCCGCCGGCGCGGTCGACCTGCTGCGGTCGATGCGCGCGTCGCTGGGGGAGGGGGCGCTGCTGCTGATCGGCATCGACCGGATCAAGTCCCCCGATGTGCTGGTCCCGGCCTATGACGACGCCGCCGGGGTGACCGCGGCATTCAACCTCAACCTGCTCGAGCGCATCAACCGCGAATTGGGCGGGACGATACCCGTCGATGCCTTCCGCCACCGCGCGCTGTGGAACGACGATCGCGCCCGCATCGAAATGCATCTGGAGGCGACGCGCGACGTCGCATTCGCCGTGGACGGGCGCCCGTTCGCGATGGCGGCGGGGGAAACCATTCATACCGAAAACAGCCATAAATACGGCCCCCGCGACGCGCGCCTGCTGTTGCGCGCCGGAGGCTGGACCCCGGTCGAGGAATGGACCGACACGGGCGACAATTTCGCGCTGATCCTGGCCGAGGCGCAGGCGGAGCGGCGCGCGCCGTAGCGCGATCCGCCAAAGCCGCTATGACCGCGCGCAAAGGAGACGGCGTGTGAAGACGATTGGCGTGATCGGGGCGGGACAGATGGGCGCAGGCATCGCGCAGGTATCTGCGGCGGTAGGCCACCGGGTGCTGCTGTCCGACGTCGATCTGGCGCGGGCCGAGGGCGGCAAGGCGGGCATCGCCAAGGCGCTCGCCCGGCTGGTCGAGAAGGAAAAGATCGCCGCTGCCGAGCGCGACGCGACGCTCGGCCAGATCGAGGCCGTCGGCGACGTCGCGGCGATGGCCGACTGCGACCTGGTGATCGAGGCCGCGACCGAGCGCGAGGAAATCAAGCGCCGCATCTTCGAGCACGTCGGCAAGGCGATGCGCGGCGACGCGATCCTCGCCAGCAACACATCCTCGATCCCGATCACGCGTCTGGCCCAGGCGTCGCCCGATCCGGCGCGGTTCATGGGCGTGCATTTCTTCAACCCGGTGCCGGTGATGGGCCTGATCGAGCTGATCCGCGGCCTCGCAACCAGCGACGCGACGGTCGCCTCGGTCGAGGCGTACGGTCGCACGCTCGGCAAGGAGATCGTCCACGCCAGCGACGCGCCCGGCTTCATCGTCAACCGCATCTTGATGCCGATGCTGAACGAGGCGTGCTTCGCGCTGGGCGAAGGCGTGGCGACGATCCGCGACATCGACACCGCGATGAAGCTGGGGCTCAACCACCCGATGGGGCCGCTGACGCTCGCCGACTTCATCGGGCTGGACACTTGCCTGGAGATCACGCGGGTGTTGTTCGAAGGGACCGGCGATCCCAAATTCCGCCCTGCGCCGCTGCTGGTCAAATATGTCGAGGCCGGGTGGTATGGCCGCAAGGCCGGGCGCGGATTCTACGACTATTCGGGCGCCGAACCGGTGCCGACGCGGTAAGGAGGGGTGCGATGAGCCTGGACGACACCATCGTCGAGACGCCCGACGGGCCGATGACCTATGCCGAGTGGAAGAAGAAGAATCCGGTGCAGCTGCCCTCGCGGCGCACCAAGGGCAAGAAATTGCCCAACAAGGTCAAGCTCATCACCGGCGAGTAAACGCCCGCGCCACCTGTCCCGCGGCGGTACGGGGGCGAAATCGGGGGTTCAAATCTTCACACTTGCACGCGACTTGGGGGACCATCGATCGGTTCATCAAGGAGCGGGGCGGTGTCGCCTGTCACGAAACTCTGGCTCGCTCGCGCAGGACTCGCGCTGGGATGCGTCGCGGCGTTCCTCGGCGCAGCGCAAGTCGCCGAGCGGGTGCGCGCGCAGCCCGAAGCGGCAGCGGCGCCCAAGCCGGCCAGCCTCGCCGCACCTGCGGCAAAGCCCGCGCCCGCATCGAAGCCCGTCGCCGCCCCGCTTCCGGCGGACGCCTACACCGTCAGGAGCATCCTTCCGATCAAGGCACCCTTCGTCCACGGCGACTGGTATTGGGATGAGAGCGCGGCCCCGGCCTCGGCGGGCGGGCGGATCGTCGTCACCGTCGACCTGAAGGCGCAGGTGCTGTCGGTATTCCGCGACGGGCACGAGATCGGCACCGCGGTGATGATCTACGGCGCCGATGTGAAGCCGACGCCGCTCGGCGTGTTCAACGTCAGCTTCCGCAAGGCGCAGCATGTGTCGAGCATCTACAACGCGCCGATGCCGTACACATTGCGCCTGACCAACGACGGCGTGTCGATCCACGGCAGCGCGGTGATGCGCCCCGACGCCGCCACCCACGGCTGCGTCGGCGTGCCGATCCCGTTCGCGAAGAAGCTGTTCGACGTGGTGAAGCTGGGCGACGTGGTGATCGTGTCGAACGGCGAGACGCTGAAGCAGGGTCAGGCGATCAAGGCGGCGTGATGTTGCCGTGCTCCCGCCTGCGCGGGAGCACCGAAGCGTTCACGCGTCGCTGTCGAACTCCAGCTCCAGCGTGCCGCCGGCCGGAACGGCGTCCCAGCGCGCCGTCAGCTCGGCGATCCGCGTGCGCACAGCATCGATCGTCGCCGCGTCCACCGCCAGCATCGGACACCCCCGCGCATCGCAGGTGACGCGGTAGAGGTCGATCATCGCCGCCGCATCGCTCGTTCCGCCCGACCAGCCGTCGCCCTGGAACACTTCGACCAGCCGCTCGACGCCGTCGCTTTCCGCCTCCGCGACCATGCGAAAGTCGGCGTCCTCGCCGCCTGCGATCCGCCCCAGAAAGCCGCGCGCGTGAAGCACGCTCTCGACCGCGTAATGCACCATGTCGTGCGGAATGATCCGCTGTTTCGGACAGTCGATCACCGTGTCGGCGCGGCCGTCGCGCACCACGGTCATCGTGTCGGACTTGCCCGCGCCTTTGGTGAAGACGAGGCGCACCGGCCTAGCTGATGAGCAGCCCGGCGAGCGCCGCCGACATCAGGTTCGAGAGGCTCCCGGCGACCAGCGCCTTGATCCCCAGCTTCGCGATGATCGGGCGCTGGTTGGGCGCCAGATTGCCCGTCACCGCCATCTGGATCGCGATCGAGCTGAAATTGGCGAAGCCGCACAGCGAGAAGGTGACGATGGCGACGGTTGCCGGCGACAGCGTGCCCTGGATCTTGCTGAGTTCTATGAACGACACGAATTCGTTCAGTACGATCTTCGTCCCGAACAGACCGCCGGCGGTGCCCGCCTCGTTCCACGGCACGCCCAGCATGAACATCACCGGCTGGAAGATGTAGCCGAGCAGCATCTGGAAGCTGAGCTCGGGATAGCCGAACCACGCGCCGATCCCGGCGAGCAGCCCGTTGGCGAGCGCGACCAGCGCGACGAACGCCAGCACCATCGCCCCGACCGCGACCGCCAGCTTCACGCCGGTCTGCGCGCCCTGTGCGGCGGCCATGATGATGTTGGCGGGCTTCTCCTCGTCGTGGCTCGCCTCGGCGATCGGCTCGCTGCCCTCGATCTCGGGGGCGCTGGCGCGGGTATGCGGCTCGGTCAGCGCGACGCTGTCGTCGGCGACCGCGCCCAGCGGCAGTTCGCCCTGCACCGGCTCGGCCACGTCGGGCATGATGATCTTCGACATCAGGATGCCGCCCGGCGCCGACATGAAGCTGGCGGCGAGCAGGTACGGCAGCAATTGCGCACCGATCATGCTGGCGTAGGCACCCAGGATCGTGCCGGCGACGCCCGCCATGCCGACCGTCATCACCGTGAACAGCTGCGGCGGGGTGAGGCTGGCGAGATAGGGGCGGATGACCAGCGGGCTTTCGGACTGGCCGACGAAGATGTTCGCCGCAGAGCCCAGCGATTCGACCTTCGTGATGCCGGTGACCATCTGGATCGCGCCGCCGACCCATTTGATGATCTGCTGCATCACGCCGAGATAATAGAGGATCGAGATCAGCGAGGCGAAGAAGATGATGACCGGCAGCGCCGCGATCGCGAAGCTGTTGGCGCCCATCGTCGGGCCGGCAAGCGGGCCGAAGATGAAGTCGGTGCCGGCCTTCGCATAGCCCAGCAGGTTCGACACGCCGTGGCTCATTGCGCCGATCGCGCTGCGTCCCCAGTCGGTCGCGAGCACCAGCACCGCGAACCCGGCCTGCAATGCGAAGGCGGGGCCGACGACACGCAGGCGGATCGCGCGGCGGTTGTTCGACAGCGCGACGGCGATGGCCAGGATGATGACGATTCCGGCCAGGCCGATCCAGTTATGCATTCAGAACTCTCCCGCCCCGAACGCCCCCCGGCGCCGGCTCTACGCGAAGCGAGCGACCATACACACGCGGTGGCCCGCGGCTAGTGCCGATGCGCGGGGATTCCGCGAAGGCGCTTTCCGCGTCCCGAGCGAAGGGGCTTTCCGCGTCCTGCGCGAAGGGGCTTTCGCGGGCGAAAAAAACGGCTAGCGTCCGGCACGATGGAAACCACACCTCGCGCGATCCCGCTTTCGCTCTTCGTCTTCTCCCTGATCTACGGCGGCATGGTCTGCGTGGCGGGCGTGCTCGGCAACAAGCAGGTGGCCTTGGGGCCGCTGGCGGTGGAAGCGGGCATCTTCGCGTTCCTGCTGCTGGTCGTCACGTCGAGTGCGGTGGCCGAGCTGCACGGGCCGGTGTGGGCCAACCGGCTGGTGCGGATCGGCTTCGTGCCGCTGCTGATGTCGATGGCGCTGTCGTGGGTGGTGTGGATGCTGCCCGCCTCGCCCGAGATGCAGCCTGCGAACCGCGACGCGATCCAGCTGATCCTGGGGTCGAACCTGCGCATCTGGCTGGCGGGCCTCATCGCCTACGGCATTTCGCAGACGCTGAACGTCACGATCTTTTCCGCGCTGAAGGGGCGGGAGGGCAGCCGCCTTCTGTGGTTGCGCTCGGCGATTGCGGGGGTGCTCAGCCAGGTGGTCGACACATTGCTGTTCATCAGCATCGCCTTCTACGGCGTCTTCCCGATCGCCGAGCTGCTGGTCGGTCAGATGATCGCCAAGGTCGTGCTGTCGGCGGTGCTGGTCCCGCCACTGATCTACCTGGTGGTGGCGCTGGGGCGGAAGCTGGATGGGGTGCCTTCGCAGGCCTGATATTTGAACCGTTCGTTTCGAGTAGGCGTCGAGCTTGTCGAGACGCCGTATCGAGAAATCTTGGCGGCCGATCTCTCGATACGCCTTCTCGACAAGCTCGAAGGCTACTCGAGACGAACGGGTGGGGTTCGGACGGATGGGGTCCGGGAGGATCGGGTTTGGGTTCGGATTTGGGTTTTCGGACGGTGATGGCTAGAGCCCCCGCATGACCGACACCCCCGCCAACCACGCCCCCGATCCCGCGATGCTCGCCAAGGCGGAGACGCTGACCGAGGCGCTGCCGTATCTGCAGCGGTACGCCGGCAAGACCTTCGTCGTGAAATACGGCGGCCATGCGATGGGCGATCCCGAACTCGCGCGCGATTTCGCCGAGGACGTGGTGCTGCTGAAGATGGTCGGCATCAACGTCGTCGTCGTCCACGGCGGGGGGCCGCAGATCGGGGCCATGCTGAAGCGGCTGGGGGTCGAATCGCGCTTCCACGACGGCCTGCGCATCACCGACAAGGAAACCGCGCAGATCGCCGAAATGGTGCTGGCGGGATCGATCAACAAGGAAATCGTTGCCTGGATCGCCGCCGCGGGCGGCAAGGCGGTCGGCATATCGGGCAAGGACGCGGGGCTGGTCCGAGCCGAGAAGGTGACCGGGCGCGATCCCGACAAGTTGCAGGGGATCGAGCGCCACGTCGACCTGGGCTTCGTCGGCGAGCCTGCGGCGGTGCGCCCGACCATTCTCGACACGCTGTCGCGCGAGGGGTTCATCCCCGTCGTCGCGCCGATCGCGCTCGGCGGTGACGGAGAGACCTACAACGTCAACGCCGACACGATGGCCGGCGCGATCGCCGCGGCGACGGGCGCGTCGCGCTTCTTCCTGCTGACCGACGTGCCCGGTGTGCTCGACAAGGGCGGCAATCTGCTGACCGACTTGAAGCCGTCGGACGTCGATGCGCTGCGGCTGGACGGCACGATCACCGGCGGGATGATCCCGAAGCTGGAGACGTGCGTGTCGGCGGTGCAGCGCGGGGTCGATGCCGCGGTCATCCTCGACGGGCGCATCCCGCACGGCATGCTGTTGGAGATCTTCACCGAAAGCGGCATCGGCACACTGGTACGGCGCTGAGCCCGCGCTATATCTGCCTAACACACCATCAGAACGGACGACGACGTGAACGCCATCCTGCAAATCCTCCAGATCCTGCTGACCGTCGTGTGGTGGATCATCGTCGTCCAGGCGGTGCTGTCGTGGCTGATCGCGTTCAATGTCGTGAACACGCAGAACGACTTCGTCCGCAACGTCTGGAACGCGCTCGGCACGATGACCGAGCCGATGTACCGCCCGATCCGCCGTATCCTGCCCGATTTCGGTGCGCTCGACCTGTCGCCGCTGGTCGTGCTGCTGATCCTGTACATCCTGATGAACGTCGTGATCCCGTCGCTGTATCAGCCGGTCTATCCGATGTGAAAGTGCGTGCCCGTGCTGGCGGAAACGTCCGCACGGGCTTATGGCGCGGCCCCATGAGCGCCGAAATCATCGACGGCAAAGCCGCTGCCGCCCGCCTGCGCGCCCGCGTGGGAGAAATCGCCGCGGCGTTCGAGGCAGTAGCGGGGCGCAAGGCGGGACTGGCGGTCGTGCTGGTCGGCGCCGACCCGGCGTCGAGCGTCTATGTGAAGTCCAAGGGCAAGGCGACCGTCGCAGCCAACATGGCGAGCTTCGAACACCGCCTGCCCGCCGACACGACCGAGGCCGACCTGCTCGCGCTGGTCGATGCGCTCAACGCCGACCCCGCGGTCGACGGCATCCTCGTCCAGCTGCCGCTGCCGAAGCACATTCGTGAAAGCGTGGTGCTGACCCGGATCGACCCCGACAAGGACGTCGACGGCTTCCACCCGGTCAATGCCGGGCGGCTGGCGACCGGCCTCAACGGCTTTGTGCCCTGCACGCCGCTCGGTTGCCTGATGCTGCTCGAGGAGCAATTGGGCGACCTGTCGGGCCTCGACGCGGTGGTGATCGGGCGGTCGAACATCGTCGGCAAGCCGATGGCGGCGCTGCTGACGAAGGCGTCGGCGACGGTCACGGTCGCACATTCGCGGACAAAGGATCTGTCGAGCCACGTCGCCCGCGCCGACATCGTCGTCGCCGCGGTCGGCATCCCGCATTTCGTGAAGGGCGAGTGGATCAAGCCCGGCGCGACCGTGATCGACGTCGGCATCAACCGCACCGAGGATGGCCTGACCGGCGACGTCGATTTCGATGGTGCGGCGAGCGTCGCGGGTGCGATCACTCCGGTGCCCGGCGGGGTCGGGCCGATGACCATCGCCTGCCTGCTGCGCAACACCATCGTCGCCGCGCACCGGAACGCCGGCGTGCAGCTTGGCAAGGACGCCATCTAAGGTGATCGAACTCTACATCTCCGCGCTCATCACCTTCTTCGTGGTGATCGATCCGCCCGGCTGCGCGCCGATCTATGCCGGGCTGACCGCGGGCGCGCCGCCGGCGCATGTCCGCGCGATGGCGGTGCGCGCGGTGGTGGTCGCGACGATCATCCTGCTGGTGTTCGCACTGTTCGGGGAGGGGCTGCTCCATGCGCTCGGCATCGGGCTCGACGCCTTCCGCATCGCCGGCGGCATCATGCTGTTCGTGATCGCGATGGACATGGTGTTCGAACGCCGCACGCAACGTCGGGAAGATCGTGCGCAGAAGATCATGGAAACGCCGGAAGTCGAGGACGTCTCGATCTTCCCGATGGCGATGCCGATGATCGCCGGGCCGGGATCGATCGCCAGCGTCATGCTGCTGATGTCGCGCACCAACGGCCTGTCCGCGTCGCTGGTGGTGCTGGCGGCGATGGGCACGATCCTGTTGCTGACGCTCGCCGCACTGCTGGCGGCGGGGCCGATCATGCGCATCCTGGGCGCGAAGATCGAGGCGGTCATCACCCGCCTGCTCGGCGTCCTGCTGGCCGCTCTCGCGGCGCAGTTCGTGATCGACGGGCTGAAGGCGAGCTTCGCGGCTTGACGGCGCTTCGCCGACCCAGCCACCCTCGCGCGTACACGTAAGAGCTCTCCAGTCAGGCACCCCATGCAACTCGTCATCGTCGAATCGCCCGCCAAGGCAAAAACCATCGAGAAATATCTGGGCTCGGACTATCACGTCCTCGCCTCCTACGGGCACGTCCGCGATTTGCCGGCGAAGGACGGGTCGGTGGACCCCGACGCCGAATTCGCGATGGAGTGGGAAACCTACGCCGACAAGTCGCGCCAGCTGAAGGCGATCACCGACGAGGCGAAGAAGGCCGATCGCCTGATTCTGGCGACCGATCCCGATCGCGAGGGCGAGGCGATTTCGTGGCACGTGCAGGAAGTGCTGCGTCTGCGCAAGGCGCTGCCGAAGGAGGTCGAGCGCGTCACCTTCAATGCGATCACCAAGCCGGCGATTTTGGCGGCGATGAAGGCCCCGCGCGAGCTCGATACCGACCTGATCGACGCCTACCGGGCGCGCCGCGCGCTCGACTATCTCGTCGGCTTCACCCTCTCGCCCGTGCTGTGGCGCAAGCTGCCCGGCGCGAAATCGGCGGGCCGCGTCCAGTCGGTGGCGCTGCGCATTATCGTCCAGCGCGAGCGCGAGATCGAGCTGTTCCGCCCCCAGGAATACTGGTCGGTCGAGGCGAGCTTCGAGCATGACGGCACCCCCTTCACCGCACGGCTGACCAACTGGGAGGGCAAGAAGCTCGACCGGCTGTCGATCGGTGCCGAGGGCGACGCGATGCGCGCCAAGGCCGATGTCGAGGCGGGGCGCTTCACCGTCGCCAGCGTCGAGACCAAGCCCGCGACCCGCAACCCGCCGCCGCCCTTCACCACCTCGACCCTCCAGCAGGAAGCGGCGCGCAAGCTCGGCTTCTCGGCCAGCCACACGATGCGGATCGCGCAGGGGCTCTATGAGGACGGCGCGATCACCTACATGCGGACCGACGGCGTCCAGATGGACGGATCGGCGATCGATGCGGCGCGGAAAGCGGTGATCGAGCGGTACGACGGCGGCTACGTCCCCGACAAACCGCGCCAGTACCAGACCAAGGCGAAGAACGCGCAGGAAGCGCACGAGGCGATCCGGCCGACCGATTTCTCGAAGGATCGTGCGGGCGGCGGCGACCACGCGCGGCTGTACGAGCTGATCTGGAAGCGTGCGCTCGCCAGCCAGATGTCGGCGGCGCGGATGGAGCGCACGACGATCGAACTGGAGGACGGTACCGGCAAGGCGGTGCTGCGCGCGACCGGCCAGGTGATGATCTTCCCCGGCTACCTCGCGCTGTACGAGGAAGGGCGCGACGACGATGGCGACGAGGACAGCCGTCGTCTGCCGCTGCTGAAATCGGGTGACGCGCCGGCCAAGCGCGGTGTCGCCGCTGAACAGCATTTCACCCAGCCGCCACCGCGCTATTCGGACGCGTCGCTTATCAAACGGCTGGAAGAACTCGGCATCGGGCGCCCGTCGACCTACGCGTCGATCATCGATGTGCTGAAGGACCGCGGCTACGTCCGGCTCGAAAAGAATCGCTTCTTCGCCGAGGAATCGGGACGGCTGCTGACCGCGTTCCTCGAACGCTTCTTCGAGAAATACGTCAGCTACGATTTCACCGCGGGGCTGGAGGAAGAGCTCGACGACGTGTCGGGCGGGCGGGCGCAGTGGCAGTCGGTGCTCGACGCGTTCTGGAGCGATTTCAAGCCGCGTACCGAGGAAGTGAAGGAGCGCCAGCCGAGCGAAGTCACCGCCGCGCTCGACGAATTCCTGTCGGACTATCTGTTCCCGCCGAAGGACGACGGCAGCGATCCGCGCTCGTGCCCGAACTGCGGTGACGGCCGGCTGGCGCTGCGTGGCGGGCGCTTCGGCGCGTTCGTTGCCTGCTCCAACTATCCGGAGTGCAAGTACACCCGCCGCTTCGCGCAGGGCGGTGGCGCCGCGGGCGAGGATAGCGGGCCGGAGACGCTCGGCACCGATCCCGCCACCGGGCTGCCGGTCGAACGCAAGTCGGGGCGGTTCGGCCCGTACATCCAGCTGGGCGACGGCAAGGACGCGAAACGCGCGTCGATCCCCAAGGACATCGGCGAGCTGGACCTGGAGTGGGCGCTGAAGCTGCTGAGCCTGCCGCGCGAGGTGGGGACGCACCCGGAAAGCGGCGCGCCGATCACGGCGTCGATCGGGCGCTATGGCCCGTATCTGGCGCATGACGGCAAATATGCGCGGCTGACCTCGACCGCCGAAGTGTTCGAAACCGGCATGAACGCCGCGGTCGTGAAGCTCGCTGAAGCGGCGGCGAATGGCGGGCGCCCGGCACGCGGTGCTGCGCGCGAGCCGCTGAAGATGCTTGGCAAGCATCCGCGGACCGAGCTTGAGATCAAGCTGATGGAGGGCCGCTACGGCGCCTACGTCACTGACGGCGAGACGAATGCGACCTTGCCCAAGTCGATTGAAAAAGACGCGCTGACGCTGGAGGAAGCCGCCCAGCTGATCGACGCACGCGCTGCTGCGGCGCCGGCGAAGAAGGGCAAGAAGAAAGCGGCGCCGAAGAAGAAGGCGCCGGCGAAAAAGGCTGCGCCGAAGAAAGCGGCAGCCAAAAAGACCGCCTGACTCCTCCTCGGAACGGGGAGGGGGACCAGCCACAGGCTGGTGGAGGGGGCGTGCCTCGGACGCTGCGGATGCGGAGAGCCCCCTCCGTCAGCGCAGACGCGCTGCCACCTCCCCGCGAACGGGGAGGATGGAAGCCGGGTCTGCGGCTCGTTCTGAGCCTGTCAAACGGGCTTGTAAGCTAAATCATCAGGGCGCCGCGGGCGAAGCCCGCGTCGTCGACCGGGCTCTGCCCGCCGGCCGCTTCAGTCCGTCCGCCGATGGCGGACCGTGTCGCACCTAGGTGCGCCCCTCGGAATTCAGGCCGCGGCGCGTGCCGTCACGTTCAGCCAGGCGCGGGCGGCCTTCTGCGCGGTGATGATGTCGCGCGCGGACATTTCGTCGGCGATGTCGGCGCGGCATTCCTGCGCGCGGGTGTTGCCGGCGATCGCCGCCAGGTTGAACCATTTGTGGGCTTCGATCAGGTCGATGTCGATGCCCTCGGCACCGCTCGAATAGACCATGCCGAGTTCGTAATAGGCGTTCGGATTGCCGCGGGCCGCATCGCGCAGCCGGCTTTCGATCAGGAACGTCGCACTCTTCAGACTGCTACCCATTATTCCCACCCCCATTTGTGGTGGGATCAGGTTTGGCGGCAAAGTGTGAGGGAATGGTTAACGCGGTTAACCCTGTTCGTTCACCGGCACATTGTCGATCAGGCGCGTGCCGCCGATCCGCGCCGCGGCGAGCAGGCGGCGGGCGCGGTCGGACGCGCTGACGCCAAGCGTTTCGGCATCGACCAGCTCGACGTAATCGACCGTGAAGCCGGCGGCGGTCAGCGTGTCTCGCGCCGTCGCCAATGCCTCGCCGGCATCGCCGCCCTTTTCGATCGTCGTCGCCGCAACGCCCAGCGCGCGCGGCAGTGCCACCGCCTTCGCGCGGTCCTCCGCCACCAGATACGCGTTGCGCGACGACAGCGCGAGGCCGTCGTCGTCGCGCTGGGTCGGCACGCCGCGGACGTCGATGCCAAAGTCGAGATCGGCGACCATGCGGCGCACGACCGCCAGCTGCTGGAAATCCTTTTCGCCGAACAGCGCGGTGTCGGGGCGGACCTGGTTGAACAATTTGGCGACGACGGTCGCGACGCCGTCGAAATGGCCGGGCCGCGCGGCACCGTCGAGGCCGTCGCTCACGCCGCTGACCGATATGTTGGTGGCAAACCCATCGGGGTACATCTCGTCTACGCCGGGCATCCACAAAACGTCGACGCCCGCCTCGGCCAGGATGCGCGAATCCGCCATCTCCTTGCGCGGATAGCGCGACAGATCCTCGTTCGCGCCGAACTGCTTCGGGTTCACGAAGATCGAGACGACCACGCGCTTCGCCGCCAGCTTCGCTTCCGCCACCAGGGCCATGTGCCCGGCGTGCAGCGCGCCCATCGTCGGCACCAGCGCGATGTCGTCGCCGTCTGCGCGGTAAGCGGCGATCGCGGTCCGGAGGTCGGCGACGCGACGGATGGTTTGCACGGTGGTAAGCCCTTCGATACAGCGGAGACGCGCGCTCTTACGGGCCGCTTCATCACCGATCAACACGAGGATTGTCGCCCCCTTGGCCGACGCACCCAGCAAGCCGCACGTCATCGTCTTCGCCAATGAAAAGGGCGGGACCGGCAAGTCGACCACTGCGGTCCACACCGCGATCGCGCTCGCCGTGCGCGGCGCGCGCGTCGCCGCGTTCGACCTCGATCACCGCCAGCGCACGATGGGCCGCTACCTCGACAACCGCGCCGCGACCGTGAAGCGTACCGGGCGCCAGCTGGTGACGCCGCTGCACGCGACGCACGACGGCGAAAGCGACGCGGTCTTCACCGACACGCTCGACCGGCTGAGCGAGGACGCCGATTTCCTGGTGATCGACACGCCGGGGCGCGACGACAAGTTCGCGCGGCTGGCGGCGACCAATGCCGACACGCTCGTCACGCCGATGAACGACAGCTTCGTCGATTTCGACCTGATCGGGCAGGTCGATCCCGACAATTTCAAGGTGACGCGCCCGAGCTTCTATTCGGAGCTGATCTGGGACGCGCGCAAGACCCGCGCCCGCGCCGACGGCGCGACGATCGACTGGGTCGTGCTGCGCAACCGCCTGCAGTATGTCGAGGCGAAGAACATGCGCCGCGTGTCGGAGGCGATCGACCAGCTGTCGAAGCGGGTCGGCTTCCGCGTCATTCCCGGCCTTTCGGAGCGCGTGATCTACCGCGAACTGTTCCCCTCCGGCCTCACGATGCTCGATTCCAAGGAATTCGGCGGCATGGGGCTGGGCCATGTCGCCGCGCGGCAGGAATTGCGCGAGATGATGTCGGGCCTCGCCCTGCCCGACACGAGCGCACCGCTGTTCGCGAGCAGCGCCGCGTGACGAAACTCCTCCTCGCGCTCGCCATCATGGCGGCGGTGTGGTGGGTGCTGAAACCCAAGCCGAAGGTTCTGCCCGACGAGGCGAAGGCGCGCGATATCCTCGGCGTGTCGGCGACCGCGAGCGCAGAGGAGGTTCGCGCCGCGCACCGCCGGTTGCTGGGCGGCGTTCACCCCGACCGCGGTGGTTCCGCCGAGCTGACCCGCCAGATCAACGCCGCCCGCGACGTGCTGTTGCGGCGGCTGGGCGCATAGCCGCGCAACCAACGCGCGGCTCGCGCTTTGGGCGACTGAGACATTTCCGGAGGCAAACTTGACGCATCGTTTCGACCCCACGTCCCTTCGCGAATATGACATCCGCGGCATCGTCGGAAAGACGCTCGGCCCCGACGACGCCCGTGCGATCGGACGCGGTTTCGCGACCCGCGTGCGCCATGCCGGCGGCACCCGCGTCGCGGTCGGGCGCGATGGGCGCGTGTCGTCCGAAATGCTGGAGGCGGCGCTGGTCGAGGGGCTGACGGCGAGCGGCGTCGATGTCGTCCGCATCGGCCTGGGGCCGACGCCGATGCTCTATTATGCGGAGGCGACGCTAGAAGTGGATGGCGGCATCCAGATAACCGGCAGCCACAATCCCGCCGATTACAACGGCTTCAAGATGGTGCTTCAGCATCGCCCATTTTTCGGCGACGACATTCAGGGGCTGGGCCGGATGGCTGCGGACGGCGACTGGGACAGCGTCGAGCCCGGCGACGAAGGCAGCGTCACCGACGCCGACATCGAGGACGATTATGTCGGTCGCCTGCTGGCGGGCTATGCCGGGGGCACGTTCCGCATCGGCTGGGACGCGGGCAACGGTGCCGCGGGCCGCGTGATCGAGAAGCTCGTCAAGCAGCTGCCGGGTGAGCACCACACGATCTTCACCGAGATAGACGGCAGCTTCCCCAATCATCATCCCGATCCCACCGAAGAGAAGAATCTGGCCGACCTGAAAAGGCTTGTCGCCGACAACAACCTCGATTTCGGACTGGCATTCGACGGCGACGGCGACCGCGTCGGCGCGATCGACGGCGAGGGCCGGGTGGTGTGGGGCGACCAGCTTCTGTCCATTCTGGCCGTGCCCGTGCTGCGCAAGGAGCCCGGCGCGACGATCATCGCCGACGTGAAGGCGTCGCAGATGCTCTACGACCGCATCGCCGAGCTCGGCGGCGAGCCTTTGATGTGGAAGACGGGCCACAGCCTCATCAAGACCAAGATGAAGGAAACGCACGCGCCGCTCGCCGGAGAGATGAGCGGTCACATCTTCTTCGCCCAGGACTATTACGGCTTCGACGACGCGCAATATGCCGCGGTCCAGCTCATCAATGCGGTGCACGTGACGGGCAAGTCGATGACCGAGCTGCGCGGGGCGATGCCGGCGTTCGTCAACACGCCCGAAATGCGCTTCCAGGTCGATGAATCGCGCAAATTCGCGGTGGTGGAGGAAGTGCTCGACCGGCTGGAGAAGGAAGGCGCCGACGTCAACCGAACCGACGGCGCTCGCGTGAACACGCCCGACGGCTGGTGGCTGCTGCGCGCGTCGAACACCCAGGACGTGCTGGTCGCGCGGGCCGAGGCGAAGGACCAGGCCGGGCTCGACCGGCTGATGGCCATGATCGACGCGCAGCTTGCGGCGAGCGGGCTGGAGCGGGGGCCGCAGGCGGGTCACTGAGTCTTAGAAGAAATCGTTCAGGGAAGGCGCGAAGGCGCGAAGATGTTGGGCTACAGGCCGGCGCGTAGCGCGCTTCATCTACGTACGAGTTGAAAGCCTGCGGCGCCGACGCCGCCAACATCTTCGCGCCTTCGCGCCTTCCCTGAACCCCTTTTTCTTTTGCTCGCAAAACGCGCCACGAGCGCCCATCTGAAGCCGATGCGCCCCACCCCCAGCATCGTCCGCGTCATCGACCTCGAAACCACCGGACAGGCCCCGCCCATGCACGCGGTCGTCGAGATCGGCTGGCAGGACGTCGCGCTCGGTTCGGACGGGCGGTGGGAGCTGCAGGGGGAGGGCGGCAGCATCCTCGTCAATCCGGGGCGCCCGATCCCCCCTGTGACGATGGCCGTGCATCACATCCGCGACGAGGATGTGGAGGGTGCGCGCTGGTGGCACGACGTCGCGCGCCCCGTGCTCGATCCGTGGCCGCGGCGCGTGGCGCTCGCTGCCCACCGCGCGAGTTTCGAGGAGCAGTTCTGCACGCCCGCGCTGACCCACGGCAACAGCTGGATCTGCACGTGGAAATGCGCGCTCAGGCTGTGGCCCGATTCGCCGGGCTTTTCGAACCAGATGCTTCGCTATTGGCGCAAACCCGCCGGCATGGACCATGAGCGCGGCTTGCCGGCGCACCGCGCGTTTCCCGATGCCTATGTCACCGCCTTCCACCTGCGCGACATGCTGAACGAGGCGAGCGTCGCGCAGCTGATCGAATGGTCGGCGGCGCCCGGTCTGTTGCCACGCGTCCGCTACGGTCCCGATCGCGGGCGCGAATGGCGCGAGATCGACAACGAGGTGCTCCACGGCTTCCTGTCCGACCGCGATCCCGATATCCGCTTCACCGCCGAGACCGAGCTCGCGCGGCGCCGCGGCGGCGGGGAGATCGGGCGGGCAAGCGCGCAGGAACTTCTGCTCTAGATCATTGCAAAGCCGGTCGTTTCGCCTAAGCGACGACACGATGCAGCGGGTGATCCAGAAAGTCGACGAGAACGATCGCCGGTTGCGCCGCCTGCTGCTGCTGGCGATGTCGCTGGGGTTCCTCGCGCTGATCGGGGCGGGCGTCGCCGCGTGGGACAGCGTCGCCACGACCGCGCGCTACAATACGCTGGTCGACCACAGCTATCAGGTCCGCGCAGGTATCTCGGAGTTCCAGATCGCGCTCGAAAAGTCGGAGACGGCGCGCCGCGGCTATCTGCTGGCGGGGCAGCCGATGTTCCTCGACACCTATCGCAGCAACGCCGCCGCCCTGACCCCGCAGCTGGATTCGCTGGTGCGCGAAACCGCCGACAATCCTGTGCAGACCGCGGCGCTGGCAAAGGTGCGGCGCTCGCTGGTGCGCGTCCAGGCGAGCCGCGACCGGTCGATGGACCTGGTCGCGCGCGGACGTATCGTCGAGGCGCTCTCGGCATTCGACCGGGACGGTTCGATCTACACGATGCGCGCGCTGCGCATGCGCCTGAGTGCGATCGACGCGCGCGAAGTGGATTTGCTGCGGTCGCGCGCCGCCGTCCAGAAGGCGAGTGCGAGCTCGTTCCTGGCGCTGCTCGGCGGAGCGGGGATTCTCGTCATCGTGGTCGCGGTGGTATCGCTGGTGACCGTGCTGCGCTTCACGCGCGATCTGGGCGAATCGTCGGCGAAGCTGGCGACGCTCAACGAATCGCTCGAGGATCAGGTGAGCGAGCGCACGACCGACTTGTCGCGCGCCAACGACGAAATCCAGCGGTTCGCCTATATCGTCAGCCACGACCTGCGCTCGCCGTTGGTGAACGTGATGGGCTTCACCGCCGAGCTTGAGACGGGGACGAAGGCGATCGCCGAGCTGGTCGACCGCGCCGAGGAAGTCGCGCCCGATATCGTCACCGACGAGGCGCGGTTCGCAGCGCGCGAGGATCTGCCCGAGGCGATCGGGTTCATCCGCACCTCGACCGAGAAGATGGACCGGCTCATCAATGCGATTCTGCGGCTGTCGCGCGAAGGGCGTCGCGTCATCACGCCGGAGCCGGTCGACATGGTCGCGGTGGTCGACAACATCCGCGACACGCTCCAGCACCGGCTCGACGAACTCGACGGCGCGGTGCTGGTGTCGGGGACGCTGCCCGGCATCACCAGCGACCGGCTGGCGATCGAGCAGGTGTTGGGCAACGTGATCGAGAATGCGGTGAAGTATCGCAATCCCGCCCGCCCGATCCGCGTGACGGTGACGGGCCATGTCGCGGGCGCCCGCGCGATCTTCGACATCGCCGACAACGGGCGCGGCATCGACCCGCGCGACCATGCCCGGGTGTTCGACCTGTTCCGCCGGTCGGGTACGCAGGACCAGCCGGGCGAGGGCATCGGGCTGGCGCATGTGCGTGCGTTGACGTACCGTCTGGGCGGGACGATCGACGTCGCCTCGACGCTGGGGGAGGGCGCCACCTTCCGCATCAACCTGCCGGTCAAATTCACGGAAACATCGGGACTTACGACATGAACGCGCATCAATCCGTCACCATCGTCATGATCGAGGACGATGAAGGCCATGCCCGCCTGATCGAAAAGAACATCCGCCGCGCCGGCATCATGAACGACATCAAGCATTTCCTGGATGGCGGCACCGCGCTCGATTATCTGTTCAACGACGCCGCCGGCCCGGCGCTGAACGGCCCGGCGCTGATCCTGCTCGACCTGAACCTTCCGGACATGAGCGGCACCGACATCCTGGCGAAGGTGAAGGCGGAAGGGTCGGCGGTGAAGCGCACGCCGGTGGTCGTCCTGACCACCACCGACGACAAGATCGAGATCCAGCGGTGCTACGATCTGGGCTGCAACGTCTATATCACGAAGCCGGTGAACTACGAGAATTTCGCCCAGGCGATCCGCCAGCTGGGGCTGTTCCTGTCGGTGATCCAGGTTCCGGACGCAGAGGCCTGATCCGCTTGCCGCACATCCTCTACATCGACGACGACGCGGGGCTGAGGCGCCTGGCCGAGCGCGCGCTGACCCGGCGCGGGCTGGAGGTGACGCTCGCCGCCGGCGGTGCGGAGGGGCTGGAGGCGGCGCGTGCGGCGAGTTTCGATCTGGTCGCGGTCGACCACTACATGCCCGGCATGGACGGGCTGGAGACGCTGAAGCAGCTGCGCACGCTGCCGACTCCGCCGCCGGTGATCTACGTGACCGGATCGGAGGAAGGCCGCATCGCCATCGCCGCGTTGAAGGAGGGGGCCGCCGACTATGTGGTGAAGTCGGTCGGCGACGATTTCTTCGACCTGCTTGCCGGATCGATCGAGAACACGCTGGAACGCGTCGCGCTGGCGCAGGCCAAGGACAAGGCCGAGGCCGATCTGCGCGCCAGCCATTTGCGGCTCGAGGCACTGCTGCGCGAGGTCAATCACCGCGTCGCCAATTCGCTCCAGCTCGTCTCCGCCTTCGTTCAGCTGCAATCGACTGCGATCGCGGACGAGACGGCGAAGTCGGCCTTGCTCGATACCCAGCACCGCATCACGGCGATCGGCCAGGTCCACCGCCGCCTCTATACCTCCGACGATGTCGAGGGGGTGGAGATGTCGGAATATCTGGGCGCGCTGGTCGACGAACTCGGCCAGACTTGGTCGATCGACCCCGATCGCCGCATCAGCGTCACCAGCGACGCGATCCGCTTGCCCACCGACCGTGCGGTGTCGGTCGGCGTGATCGTCAACGAACTGGTCAGCAACGCCTGCAAATACGCCTATGACGAGCTGTGCGGCGGCGAGATCCGCGTCGCGCTGACCCGCCGCGGCGACGACCGGTTCGAACTGGCGGTCGAGGACGACGGGTGCGGCATGGTCGCGGGCGCCAAGCCCAAGGGCACGGGGCTCGGCACCAAGGTCGTCCGCGCGATGGCGCAGAGCCTGCAGTCGAGCGTCACCTACGACAGCAGCCGCGGCGGCCTGCGCGCCTCGTTGGTCGCGGCACTGGCCTGAAGCCCCGCACGTGCGCGGGAGTACGGCGCGATAATCGTGCGCGCGGCGCCGAAATAACCCCGTTCGCACTGAGCTTGTCGAAGTGCGTGGTCCTGGCATGTGCTTCGACACGCTCAGCACGAGCGGTTGCGCCGGGGCGAACTTCGCTTGCCCGCCACAGCGACCCGGCTAAGCTGCCCCGCAAACACTGATCGGGGAGCATCATCATGGACCGTCGTCATTTTCTCGCTACCGGGACTGCTGCCGGGGCGGTCGCGCTGGTTCCTGGGGCGGCGCTGGCGGTGCAGACGGCGGCGGGCGGTGATGCCCGGCTGAACGCCGCGTTCGACACAGTGTTCAAGACCGCATTGTCCTATTCGCCCGAACTCGCGACGTCGCTCGGCTTCGACAAGGGGCCGGGGGCGGCGGCCAAGCACAAGCTGTCCGATCGCAGCTTGGCCTCGAAACAGGCGGGCCTCGCCCGTACCCGCGCCGGAATCGCGCTGATCGAAGGCGTGCCGACCGCCGGCCTGTCGAAAGCGGCGCTGCTGAACCGCGAAGTCGTGCTCTATTCGCTCCGGTCGCAGACCGTGGGGCAGGCGCAGTTCGGCGTCGATTCGCCGCAGCGTCCGTTCACGATCACCCAGAACGGCGGTTCCTATTTCTCGGTCCCCGATTTCCTGAATTCGGCTCACACGATCGTCACCGCCGACGATGCCGAGGCGTATCTGGACCGCACGACGGCGTTCGCGACCGCACTCGACCAGGATAGCGCGGTGCAGGCGGAGCAGGCGTCGCGCGGCTATCTGGCGCCCGATTTCTCGCTCGACCTCGCGCTCGGCCAGCTGGCGGCGCTGCGCAAGCCGGCGGCGGCGGACAATACGCTGACCCAGTCGATCGCGCGCCGCACGACGAAAATACCCGGCGACTGGGCCGCGCGCTGTGCGAAGATCGTCGAGGGGCATGTCTATCCCGCGCTCGACCGCCAGATCGCCTTGGTGCGGAAACTGCGCGCCAACGCGCGGCGCTCGGCGGGGCTGTGGGACGTGCCGAAGGGCGACGCGCTCTACGCCGCCGCGCTCGAGCAGGCGACGACCACCAAGTTCACGCCCGACGAGGTCCACAAGCTCGGGCTGCAACAGGTCGCAGAGATCAGCGCGCAGCTGGACGTGATCCTGAAGAGCCAGGGCATGACGAAGGGCACGGTCGGCGAGCGGCTGACCGCGCTCAACGCCTCCCCGGCGCAGCTCTATGCCGACACGCCGGCGGGCCGCGCCGAGCTGATCCGCGGGCTGAACGAAGGGAATGCCGCGATGCAGGCGAAGCTGGCGCGCGCGTTCAACGCGCCGCCCAACGCTCCGCTCAACATCCAGGCGGTGCCGGTCGAAATCCAGGACGGCGCCGCCAACGGCTATTACAACCGCGCCGCGCTCGATGGGTCGCGTCCGGCGATCTACTGGATCAACCTGAAATCGGTCGCCGACTGGCCGAAATATACGCTGCCGTCGCTGACCTACCATGAAGGGGTACCGGGCCATCACCTGCAGATCACGATCGCGCAGGGCTCGTCGCAGCCGCTGATCCGCAAGGTCGGGGGCTTCAGCGCCTATAGCGAGGGCTGGGCGCTCTATGCCGAGCAGGTCGCCGATGAACTCGGCGGCTATGCGACGCCGCTGGAGAAGGCGGGCTATCTGCAATCCTTCCTGTTCCGCGCCGCGCGCCTCGTCGTCGACACCGGCATCCACGCCAAAAGGTGGACCCGCGAGCAGGCGACCGATTACATGGTCGCGACCACCGGCTTTGCCCGGCCACGGTCGCAGCGCGAGATCGAACGCTACTGCACCCAGGCGGGGCAGGCGTGCAGCTACAAGGTCGGCCACATCGCGTGGCTGCGCGCGCGCGACAATGCGCGCAAGATCATGGGCGCCAAGTACGACGTGAAGGCCTTCCACGACGTCTTGCAGGAGGGCGCGGTGCCGCTCGTGATTTTGGAGCGGCTGGTCGAGGAGCGCGCGCGGGCGATGGTCTAGGCGCGCACCGGGAACCGGATGCGCATCGCGAATTCTTGGGCCATCACCTCGAGGAGCTTGTCTTGAAGCGTTTTCGCCTCCTTTCCGCCGCCGCCATTTGCTTCGCCGTCCCGGCAACCCTCCCCGCCCAGACGACGCGGTCGATCTCGGCCAGCGACCGCGCGCAGGGCAGCCAGGCCAACCCCGAGCTGGTCGCCCAGTTCGGCGGGCGCTACGACGGGTCGCAGGCGGCATTCGTCGAGCGGGTCGGCAAGCGCGTGTCGCTGCAATCCGGGCTGTCGAACGCCAGCGGCGACTTCACGGTGCAGCTGCTGAATTCGCCGGTCGAGAACGCCTTCGCGATCCCAGGCGGCTATGTGTACGTCACCCGCCAGCTGCTCGCGCTGATGAACAGCGAGGACGAGCTGGCGTTCGTGATGGGGCATGAGGTCGGCCACGTCGCCGCGCGCCATTCGGCGGGGCGGCAGCGGACATCGACGATCGGCGGGGTGCTGGCTGGGATCGTCGGCGCGGTCGCGGGCAATTCGAACTTCGGATCGCTGCTGGGTCGCGGTGCGCAGCAGGCGGCGGGGCTGTATGCGCTGAAATACGGACGCGATCAGGAATATCAGGCCGACACACTGGGCGTCCGCTATGTCGCTGGGGCCGGGTACAATCCCTATGGGGCGCCGCTGATCCTCAACCAGCTTGGTGCCGAGACGGCGCTGGAGGCTCGGGTAGCGGGGCGCGATGCCAGCGCGACGCCGACGTGGCTCAGCACGCATCCCTCCAGCGCCGACCGTGTGGCGCGGGCGCGCGCGCTGGCGCAACAGGCCGGGCGTGGCGGCCCCGCGACGGGGCAGGACGTCGCCTTCCTCCGCATGCTCGACGGAATGCGCTACGACGACGATCCGGCGCAGGGCGTGATCGACGGCCAGACCTTCCGCCACCCGCAGATGCGCATCCGCTTCACCGCGCCCGCCGGCTACACCATCGCCAATGCGAGCGATGCGGTGACGGTCGCGGGCCAGCGCGGGCAGGCGCAGCTGACGATGGGCAGCGGGGACCCCGCCGCCGCGCTCACCGCGCGGTTCCGCACGCTGGGCGGGCAGGTTTCGGCCGATCAGGTTCGCGACGTGACGATCAACGGCCGCCGTGCCGCTACCGCGACGATTACCGCCACCGCCAACAACAGCCGTGTCGACGCCACCGTCGTCGCCATCGCCTTTCCTACGGGCACCTATGTCTGGACGGTCGCGACCCCGGCGGGGAGCGGCGTCGGCGCGCTCGCGCCGGTGATCGACAGCTTCACGACGCTGAGCGCCAGCGAGGCGGCGGCGATCAAGGGCAGGCGCATCCGCATCGCGACCGTGCGCGCCGGTGACACCATCGACAGCCTGGCGCGGCAGATGGACTATCCGAACTTCCAGCGCGAACGCTTCCTGACGCTCAACGGCCTCGATGCGAACGCCGCGCTGCGCCCCGGCATGCTCGTGAAACTGGTGGTGACTGGATAGCGCCAGCGCTTGGCGCTACAGCGCGGGACATGCATCGTCCCGCGCTGTCCGTCGTCATCCCCTGCTATAACGAAGAAGGCTGCCTGGAGGCGCTGCACGAGCGTGTCTCCGCGGCGGCGCACGCCGCGGTCGGCGACGATCACGAGATCGTGCTGGTCAACGACGGCTCGCGCGACGGCAGCTGGAGCGTGATGCAGCAGCTGTCGGCAGCCGATCCGCGGCTGGTGGCGATCAACCTGTCGCGCAATCACGGCCACCAGCTGGCGCTGACTGCGGGACTCGACCTGTGCGCGGGCGAGCAGATTCTGATCATCGACGCCGATCTGCAGGATCCGCCCGAACTCTTGACCGACATGCGCGCCGCGATGCGGGAGCAGCAGGCCGATGTCGTCTATGCCGTGCGCCGCAAGCGCGAGGGCGAGACGGTGTTCAAGAAACTGACCGCCGCCGCCTTCTACCGCGTGCTCGACCGCGTCACCGACACCCCGATCCCGCTCGACACGGGCGATTTCCGCCTGATGACCAGGCGTGCGCTCGACGCCTTCCTCAGCCTGCCCGAACAAGCGCGCTTCATCCGCGGCATGGTCGCGTGGGTCGGCTTTCGCCAGGTACCTTTCGCCTATGACCGGCACGAGCGGCTGACCGGCGAGTCCAAATATCCGCTCGGCAAGATGGTGCGCTTCGCCCTCGATGCGGTCACCGGCTTCTCGACCGCTCCCTTGCGGTTCGCCAGCCACGTCGGCCTCGCGCTGACCGGGGCGACCGTGCTGCTGTTCCTCTACGTCATGGGCAGCTTCGTGCTCGGCCATACGGTGCAGGGCTGGACGTCGACGATGCTGGTCGTGCTGTTCCTCGGCAGCGTGCAGATGTTCGTGCTGGGGATGATCGGCGAGTATCTCGGGCGGCTGTACGTCGAATCGAAGCGCCGCCCACTCTATCTGGTCGCCGACGTCGCCGGGCCGGTGCAAGGCCGCGCGAGCCTGGGCTATCGCGCCGGCGAGGGGCCGCGCCCGGTGCGTCCGGAGCCTGCCGAGGGGCTTCTCGTCGCGCCGGCGGAAAGCGCGGACTGACGCGCTATTTGCGCGCCAGCGTCAGGATCGACAGGCCCGGCGTCATCGGCACGCGACCGACCAGATAGCGTTCCAGCCGGAAGATTTTTTCGAACAGCGTATTGAGCGGCTTGGGCGGGGGCGAATCGTCGCTGTCGTCCTTGCCGGTCAGCTTGCCCGCAAACCGCGCGGCGACGGCTGCGGGAAACAGCAGAGAATTGAACCAGGTCAGCCCGTTGTGGGTCAGCCCCGCGGCGCGGATCGCGGCGTCCAGGCTCGTCTTCGAATAGCGGCGCTTGTGGTGGTTGACGACGTCGTGCGCGCTCCACATCCATCCGTGCGCGGGCACCGCGATCAGGATGCAGCCGCCGGGCTTCAGCGCCTCGGCCATTGCGCGCAGCGCGGCGACGTCGTCGTCGATATGTTCGATCACGTCGAGCACCGCGACCATGTCGTACGCACCGCGGGCCACCCCGGCGAGCTCCGGCAGCGGCGCAGTACCGACCGGCTTGCCCAGCCGCTGGCTGGCGATGTCGCGCGCGGCGTCGTCGATCTCGATCGCGTCGACCTGACCAAAGGTGCCGAGCATCGGCAGATTGTGCCCGGTGCCGCACCCAATCTCCAGGATGCGCGCGTCGTCGGGCAGCTTGGCATAGCGCGCGACATAGTCGGCCAGGATGTCGCGGCGCGCGCGGTACCACCAATGGGTGGAGTCGTGTGCCGCCATGCGGTCGTAGACGATGCGATCCATGTCAGCCGAATACCCAAGTGCGGTTGAGCGCGAAAGTCGCGAGCGGGGTGACCGTCACCACCGGGATCAGCGCGACCCACGGCGCCGCGCCCATGATGTCGGTGACGATCCAGGTGAAGGCGGCGTTGAGCCCGAGACCGATGCCCTGCACCACGAGGAACTTCAGATGCTGGCGCCCGCTGTTGTCGCGCGTCCCGTGCCCCTTGAAGCTCCAGCCGCTGTGGAGGAAGAATCCGCACACCACCGCGACCGCAAAGGCGAACGGCACCGCCAGCACCGCGCGGTCGCCGGGGAACACCCAGTGCGTCAGCGGCAGATAGACCGCGGCGTAGATCAGCGTCGAGATGCCGCCAGCGATACCGAACCGCACCAGCTGGCCGATCATCGTGTTGCCGGTGAGGTGATGGTGGAGGGACTTCGAAACCAAGGTGCTGCCGTCCAGATCAGGGTCGAGCGGGGTTATCGCGGCCACGCCCTTTTCTTTTGCCGCCAGAACGCAGAAAGGCAGCCCTTCGACAGGCTCAGGGCGAACCGCGGGTGGGCAAAGCCCTAGCTTCCGCGGTTCGGTAGGGGAAGCGGATTTGATCGACGGACTGGCTTCCCGCCTTGAGGGCGAGGCGAACCGCCACTGGCTGCGCTGGACGCTGCTGGCGTGGGCGGTGGTCGCGGTCTTCTGGCTGACGACGCGGTGGGGCGCGGTGCACTGGTTGGGGCTGGGCGATACCGACGACAACATGCGCCTGATGCAGGTGCGCGGGCTGCTGGCGGGGCAGGGCTGGTACGACCTGACGCAGTACCGGATGAACCCGCCGCAGGGTTTCAACATCCACTGGAGCCGCATCGTCGACCTGCCGATCGCGGGGCTGATCCTGCTCTTCAAGCCGTTCGTCGGCACCGCCTGGGCCGAGCGGCTGGCCTGCGGCATAGCGCCGATTCTGCCGCTCGCCGTGACGATGGGCGGGTTCGCGTTCGTCGTGCGGCGGCTCGTCGCGCCGCTCGCCTACATCCTAACGCTCATCATCCTGCTCGGCGCGGGCGGGGCGATGCTGATGTTCATGCCGATGCGCATCGACCATCACGGCTGGCAGCTCGCGTGCCTCAGCCTGACGGTCGCGGGGCTTGCCGATGCGCGGCAGGTGCGCGGCGGGGTACTGGTCGGGCTGGCGACGGCGGTGTCGCTCAACATCGGGCTCGAGATGCTGCCCTACGGCGCGATGGCCGGCGCGATCATCACGCTGCGCTGGGTGCTCGACCGCGCGGAAGCCCGCCGCCTCACTGCCTATGCGCTGAGCCTCGGCGGGGCGAGCGCGGGCGGCTTCGCGATCTTCGCGTCGAACGCCAATCAGGCGATGCGCTGCGACGCGCTGACCCCGGTGTGGCTGACGGTGCTCGTGCTTGCCGGCGCCAAGCTGTTCGTGATGGCGCGGGTCAATCCGGCATCGCGGGGCGTGCGGCTGGGCATGGCGGTCGTGGCGGGCGCGATCATCGCGGTCGGCTTCGCCTGGCTGTTTCCGCAGTGCCTGGGCCGGCCGGAGGGTGTGTCGCCCGAATTGCAGCGCACATGGCTGAACAATGTGCGCGAGGCGAAACCGATCTATTCGCACCCCTTGCGCAACGCGCTGCCGATCGCGGCACTGCCGATCGCGGGGCTGATCGGCGCGATCATCGCGGCGTGGCGTGCGCGACGGGAGGCGATCTTCGCCGCCTGGTTGCCGGTCGCGCTGTTCACGGCGTTCGCGGTGCTGATGCTGCTGTGGCAGGTGCGCGCGGGGCCGGCGGCACAGCTGCTCGCGGTGCCCGGCGCGACCGCGCTCGCGTGGATCGTCGTCCCGTGGTGCCTCGGCCACCGCCTGATGCTGGTGCGCGTGCTGGGGTCGGTCGCGGCGTTCCTGGTGATCTCGGGCATGTTCGCAGGGCTGGTCCTGAAATGGCTGCCGATCGACCGCCCCGACAAGCGCGCGCAGATCGTCAACCGCGCCAATGGCCGCTGCCCGACGATTCCCGCGATGGCACCGCTCAATCGCCTGCGCCCGAGCGTCATCTTTACCCATGTCGACCTGGGGCCGCGGCTCATCACGCTGACGCATCATTATGCGGTCGCGGGGCCGTATCATCGCAACGGCGACGCGATCCTGGACGTGCACCACGCCTTCACCGGCAGCGCCGACCAGTTTCGTGACATCGCCCGGGCGCATGGCGCCCGGCTGCTGCTGATCTGCCCGAACATGGCCGAATCCACCGTCTATCGCGCGCGGTCGCCGAACGGCTTCTACGCGCAGCTGGCGAAGGGGAAGGTGCCGGCGTGGCTGGTGCGCGTGCCGCTGCCCAAGGGCTCGCCGCTCAGGCTGTGGCGGATCGATTACGCCGCGGCGGAGCGGAGCGCGAGGTAGGCACGGGCCCAGGCGACCGCGCCGAACAGCAGGATCGCGCTCACGCTGAGGTTGAGCCACAGCGAGAAGGCGAGCGCGCCCGCCGGTTCGGGCAGCAGGTCCGCGGCCAGCGAAATCCCGAGCGCGCCAATGATGGCAAGCGCGATGGCGAGCCCCACCAGCGCCAGCGTCGCCAGATGCGCACGCGCGAGCGCGACGCTGCGCCGGAGCGACGCCATCGCCGACAGGCGCTCTGCAGCGATGACAGGCAGGGTCAGGCTCCACAGCAGGAACGCGATGACGCCCGGCACCACGAACAGGATCAGCCCGATCAGCATTCCGATCCCCGACACGAACGACGCGGCGAATGCGGTCGGGAAGCGTCCCTCCGTCGCATTCGCGCGCGTGTAGCCCGGCGGGGCGGCACCGGCGTGGTCGAGCGTGCGGAAGGTGACGAGCAGCTGCACGTAGAGCGTGGCGAAACCCAGGATCATCGCGATTCCCGTCGCTTCGCGTTCGCCTAGCAGCATGTCGGCGGCCACCTGCGGCAGCGACAGCATCAGCACAGCGGCGGCGAAGAAGCGGGCGTCCGCGCGCACCGCTAGGGCCGCTTGCGCCAGCACCCCTCGGGCCGTCGCGACGCTATAGGACAAGCGCCACTCGCCCGCCGGCATGACGCTCCAGCCGCCCCGCCAGCTCAAGTTCGAGCAGCACTGTCTGCACCGCGGCTGGGGTGCAGCCCGCTTGGCGGAGGAGTTCGTCGATGCCGACCGGCACCGGCCCGAGCAGCGCGGTGATCCGCGCGCGCTCGCCGTCGCTGGCGTCGTCGGGGGGCGGGCCTTCGAACGTCGCGCCCGGGCTGCGCACCGCGCGCGCGTCGATCGGGCGGATCGCTTCGAGGATATCGGCGGCGCTTTGCACCAGCGTCGCGCCCTCGCGGATCAACAGGTTACACCCCTGCGCCCGCGGGTCGAGCGGGCTGCCGGGGACGGCCATGACCTCGCGCCCCGCTTCGGTCGCCAGCCGCGCGGTGATGAGCGAACCGGACTTGGGCGCTGCCTCCACGACCACGGTGCCAAGCGCGAGGCCGGCGATGATGCGGTTGCGGTACGGGAACTGGCGCGCGCGGGGCTCGCCGCCGGGCGGCTGCTCGGCGATCAGCAACCCTCGTTCGGCGACCTGCTCCTGCAACGCCGCGTTTTCGGGCGGGAAGGCGATGTCGATGCCGCTCGCGATCACGCCGATCGTGCCGGTCGACAGGCTGGCGACATGCGCCTGCGTGTCGATGCCGCGCGCGAGGCCGGAGACGATCGTCACCCCCGCATCCCCCAGATCGGCAGCAAGCCCGCGCGCGAAGCGGCAGGCGGCGGCGGATGCATTGCGCGCGCCGACGATCGCGACGACGGTGCGGTGCGCGAGCGCGTGGTCGCCGCGCACGGTCACGACCGGGGGCGCATTCTCCAGCTCGGCGAGCAGCGGCGGATAGTCGGCGTCGCCCAGGAACCAGTGTTCCGCGCCGGTGCGGGCGACCGCGGCGATCTCGGCCTCCACGCTGCGTTCGCTCGCGATTGCCGGCGCCTTTCCGCCGCCGCGGCTGGCCAGCATGGGGAGCGCCGCGATCGCTTCGCCCGCGCTGCCGAAGCGCGCGAGCAGCTGGCGGTAGGTGATCGGGCCGACGCCCTGCGTGCGGATCAGGCGGAGGCGGGCGATCCGCTCGGCATCAGCCATCCCTGGCGCCGACGCGCGGCTCGGTCCCCGACAGCAGCCGGTCGATGTTGCTGCGATGCTTCCAGATCACCAGCAGCGCGAGCGCGGTCAGCAGCATCACCGAATCGAATTGCCCGAGCGCCCCTGCCGACACCGGTGCGCTGAACGCCGCGACGATCCCGGCGAGCGAGGAGATGCGCGTGACCGCCAGCATCGCCAGCCACACCGCGGCATAGATCAACCCGCACGGCCAGTGCAGCGCGAGCACGATGCCCATCAGCGTCGCGACACCCTTGCCGCCCCGGAACTTCAGCCACACCGGATAGCAATGGCCGACGAAGGCGCCGGCGGCTGCCAGCGGCGCTTCGCCCGGCACCAGCCACGCGACCAGCACGACCGCCAGCCAGCCCTTCGCCGCATCGAGCAGCAGCGTCGCCGCCGCCAGCCCCTTGCGCCCGGTCCGCAGCACGTTGGTCGCGCCGATGTTGCCCGACCCGATCGTGCGCAGATCGCCGGCGCCCGCGATCCGAGTCAGGATCACCCCGAACGGGATCGATCCGAGCAGATAGCCGATCGCCAGCGCCGCAAGCGGTGCCATCCACAGGATTTCGGTTGAATGCCCCATCACGACGGCGGACGCTAAGCGTTCCCCGCGCGACACGCAACCGTATCGCCCGACGTCGGCAGATTAACTCTGCAATATCAATTTCGTTCGGTGAACATTTCGAACATCGACGAATTGGTGAATGTTTCGTATAATGCAAACCGGTCCGCATTATGCTTGACGGTCATCGTGTCGCTGATAACGGTGCGGGATCATAGTGGAGTCGCGTTAGATGAATGATGAAATCGGTGCTTCGAATACTGTCGAGTTGGCGACCGAGCTGACGATCGCTTGGCTGTCCAACCCGAACACGCGGGCGTCGGCGGAAGAAGTTCCGGCTTTTCTCAAGGTCATGCACGACGCGGTCGGCGCGCTGAGCGGCGCCGGCGAGGGCGACGCGTCGGGAGAGGCTGCCACCGGCCACACGCCCGCAGTATCGGTACGCAAGTCGCTGGCGTCGAAGGACCACATCATCTCGCTGATCGACGGCAAGCCGTACAAGACGCTGCGCCGCCACCTGTCGCGCCACGGCCTGTCGCCCGAGCAGTATCGCGAGCGTTTCGGCCTGAAATCGGACTATCCAATGGTCAGCGAAAGCTATTCGAACGCGCGCCGCGAAATGGCGAAGAAGATCGGCCTGGGTCGCAAGCCTGGCATGAAGCGCCCCGCCGGCGCCAAGAAGCCCGGTCGCAAGCCGACCGTCGCCGAATAAGCCGATACGCATGCGCGCGTCGGGTCGATCGCGACCCGGCGCCCGAATTGCGTCCGCTACAGGTCGAACCGCACGCCCTGCGCCAGCGGCAGGGTGCGCCCGTAGTTGATGGTGTTGGTCGCGCGCCGCATATAGGTCCGCCAGGCATCGGAGCCGCTTTCGCGCCCGCCGCCGGTTTCCTTCTCGCCCCCGAACGCGCCGCCGATCTCCGCGCCCGACGTGCCGATGTTGACGTTGGCGATGCCGCAGTCGGACCCGGTCGCCGCGACGAACGCCTCCGCCTCGCGCAGGTCGGTGGTGAAGATCGCCGACGACAACCCCTGCGGCACCGCGTTGTTGAGCGCGATCGCTTCGTCGAGGTCGGAGCAGCGTAGTACGTAGAGGATCGGCGCGAACGTCTCGGCCAGCACTGGCCCGGCATGTTCTGGCACCTCGACCAGCGCCGGGCGAACGTACACGCCGGAGCGCTCGACGCGCTCGCCGCCGGTGACGACCCCGCCGATCGCGCGCGCGGCGTCGAGTGCCGCCTGCATCGCGTCGAACGCCGCCTCGTCGATCAGCGGGCCGACGAGCACGCCGTCGTCGCGCGGGTCGCCGACCGTCACGCTGGCGTAGGCCGACTTCAGCCGCGGCACGAAGGCGTCGTACGCCGCATCATCGACGAACAGCCGGCGCAGCGTCGTGCAGCGCTGGCCCGCCGTGCCCATCGCCGCGAAAGCGACCCCGGTGAGCGCGAGGTCGAGGTCCGCGGACGGACGCACGATCGCCGCGTTATTGCCGCCGAGTTCGAGCAGCGCGCGACCGAACCGCGCCGCCACCCGTTGCCCCACCGCGCGCCCCATCGGCACCGATCCGGTGGCCGAAACGAGCGCGACGCGCGCATCCTCGACGATCGTCTCGCCCGCATCGCGCCCGCCGATCACCAGCCCCGACAGGCCGTTCGGGGCGTCGTCGCCGAACCGCCGCGCCGCTTCCAGGAACAGCGCCTGCACCGCCAGCGCGGTCAGCGGCGCCTTCTCCGACGGCTTCCACACCAGCGCATCGCCGCACACCAATGCCAGCGCGGCGTTCCACGCCCACACCGCGACCGGAAAGTTGAACGCGGTGACGATACCGACGACGCCCAGCGGATGCCACGTCTCCATCATGCGGTGGTCGGGCCGCTCGGTCGCGATGGTCAGGCCGTGGAGCTGGCGCGACAGCCCGACCGCGAAGTCGCAGATGTCGATCATCTCCTGGACTTCGCCCAGGCCTTCCGATGTCACCTTGCCGACTTCGATCGACACCAAAGTGCCGAGGGCATCCTTGTGCTCGCGCAACACCTCGCCCAGCCGGCGGACCAGTTCGCCGCGGCGCGGCGGCGGAACGCTGCGCCAGCGCAGGAACGCGGCGTGCGCGTCGGCGATCACCGCGCCCGGATCGACGCAGTCGGCGACCTCGCCGATCACCGATCCGTCGATCGGCGAGGTCGCGGCGCGGTCGCCCGCGCCGAGCGTCACGCCCATCGTCGCCAGCAGCGTGGCGGTTTCGTCTGCGAGTGTCATTTCGTCACCAGATTGCGTTGATCGGCGCGCCCCATCGCCAGCAGGAACGGATCGTCCGCCTGCCGCGCTGCGAAGCCTGCCTTGTCCGTCATCCCCAGCCAGCCCATGCCGACCAGTATCTGCCCGATCGCGCCGCCCAGCTGGTCGCCCGGTCCGAGCAGGATGATCCGGTCGGGCGCGAATTCGCGCAGGGCTACACGGATCGCGAGCGCGAAGTCGTACGCCTCCAGGATCTGGTGCGCGAAGGTGTAGCGCCACAGCGCCTCCCGCCCGCTCGCCCAGCGCCGCCAGATGTGGCCGCGCCCGTCGATCATCGGCACGTCGGGATTGCCGAACCAGTCCGCGGGCAGCGTCGCGAGCGCGGCGGTGCTGCTGGCGTGCATCAGCGCGGTGTGGAACGGTCCGTTGCCGGCGAGCCTTACGGTATCGACCGGCGCTGCGCTGGCGAAGGCCTTCAGCGCGGCATCGTCGCCGGCCAGCACCAGCGTACCGCCGAGGTCGATCGAGACGGCGAGGCCGGTGTCCGCCGCCAGCCGCAAGAGCCGCGCGCGCAGCCCCGGCACGGCGCGCCACTCGCCGTCGAGGGTGGATGCGATCAGCTGCCCCCCAGCGCCGTGCCTGCCCGAATTGACGCCCATCGCATCGGCGATGCGGAAGCCGTCGAGGCGTTCGACCGCGCCGGCGGCGGCAAGCGCGGTGTACCAACCCATCGAATTGCCGGTGACCGCGACGACATCGAAGCGATCGCGGTCGATCGCCGCCATGTCCGCCATCGACGCGGCGTAGATGAGCGGCGCAGCGTTTTCGCCGGCCAGGTGGATTGAGGGACTGAACCGCTCGGCGGAATCGAGCGCGGTCAGCGTCGGCTTGCCAGCGGCGGTGCGGATCGCGTCATAAGCGGAGAGATCGGCGCGCGCGAGGCTGCCGAGTTCGGCCTTGCCGTAGCTCCCGCGACCGGGACAGACGACGAGTGCGGTCTGGCGGCTCATCTCCCTCTCCCCTTTGGGGAGAGGGCTAGTGGTTGCTCCACCAACGCTTTTGCCGCCGCCACGATCGTGTCGCGGCTCGGCAAGGTCAGCGTTGCGCCCTTACCCAGCGGGATGAAGCTGTCGTCGGCGGCGATGCGGGCGATGCGCTTGGCGGGCGTGCGTTCGGTGAAGAACGCCATCAGCGCCTCGCTCTGCGATCCGGTGATGCGGCATTCGTCGACGACCAGCACACGGTCGCTATCGCCAACCGCGGCGAGCAGCGCGTCTTCGGGCATCGGCGCCAGCCAGCGTAGGTCGATCACCCGCACCGCGACCCCCGCGTCTGCGAGGATCGGCAGCGCCTGCCGTGACAGATACGCGCCGTTTCCGTAGGTCACGATGGCGAGCGCCTGCCCGTCGCCATGCACGCCGACCTCGCCCAGCCGCACCGGCGTCGCGTCGGCGGGGGCGGCGTAGGTCGCGGTCATCAGCCCGTCGCCCTCGGCATGCAGGTCGCGGGTCATGTAGAGCGCGATCGGCTCGACGAACACGACGACGCGGCCCTCCTCATGCGCCAGCCGCACGCACTCACGCAGCATCGCCACCGCATCCGCCCCGTTCGACGGCACCGCCAGCACGACGCCCGGAATGTCGCGGAAGACGGCCAGCGAATTGTCGTTGTGGAAATGCCCGCCGAACCCCTTCTGATACGGCAGCCCGGCGATGCGGATCACCATCGGGTTGGTATATTGGCCGTTGGAGAAGAAGCTGAGCGTCGCCGCCTCGCCGCGAATCTGGTCCTCGGCATTGTGGACATAGGCGAGGAACTGGATCTCGGGGATCGGCAGCAGCCCGATCTGCGCGGCCCCGATCGCGAGGCCGAGGATCGACTGTTCGTCGAGCAGGGTGTTGACGACGCGCGCCGCGCCGAACCGCTCGTGCAGCCGCGCGGTAACGTTATAGACGCCGCCCTTTGGCCCCACATCCTCACCCGCGACGATGGCGTTGGGGTGCGCGAGCAGGATGTCCGCGAGCGCCCAGCTGAGCAGCCGCGCCATATGCTGCGGCTTGTCGATGGCGCCGGCGTCCTTGGCGAACAGCGCGGTGCGAGCTTCTGGCGAGGGGGCGTTGGCGGTCGGGCGATCGACGCGCGGCGGCACGATGCTCGCGATAACGTCGGCGCTGGTCGACAGCTTCGGGCGCAGGATCGCGACTTCGGCCGCACGTGCCAGCGTGACTTCCGCCGCGTCGTAGATCGCAAGCACGTCGTCGGCGGGCACGCCGTCGGCGATCAGCAGCGCGGCGGTGGTCAGCAGGGGATCGCGATCCTCCTCGGCCTCGATCTCGCGTTTCGGGCGATACACGCCCTGCACGTCGCTGCCGGCGTGGCCGTACAGACGGACGGTCGCCATGTGCAGGAACACCGGCTTGCGCGTTGCGCGGGCGAAATCGATCGCCTCGCGCGCGCCGCGGTAGGCGTCGACCACATCGCTGCCGTCGCAGGCGACATAGTGCAGCCCGGCGCGGTGGCGGAACTGCGCCTCGATCCAGCCATGCGGGGTCTTGGTCGAGATGCCGATGCCATTGTCCTCGCACACGAAGACGATCGGCACCGGCGATCCCTGATGCGCGGCCCAGCCGGCGGTGTTGAACGCGCCCTGCGCCGTCGAGTGGTTGGCGGATGCGTCGCCGAAACTGGCGATGATGACCGAATCGTGCGGGATGTCCGGCGTCACCCCAATCCGTCGGGCGATGCCGAGCGCAAAGGCCGCACCGACCGCCTTGGGCAGGTGCGAGGCGATGGTGCTGGTCTGCGGCGGGATGTTCAGCCGCTTCGAACCGATGACCTTGTGGCGCCCGCCGGCGATCGGGTCTTCGCTCGAGGCCGCGAAGCTCAGCAGCATGTCCCAGGTCGGGGTCTCGCCCTCGACCTGCTTCGACCGCTCGATCTGGAACGCCGCGGAGCGATAGTGGAGGAACGCCATGTCGGTGACGCGCGCGACGCGGGCGATGGCGGCGTTGCCCTCATGCCCCGAGCTGCCGATCGTATAGAAACCCTCGCCCCGCGCCTGCAACCGGCGTGACAGGCGATCGAGCTGGCGGCTGGCGACCTGGCTGTGGAACAGCTCGGCGAGGGCTTCGCGCGTCAGCCCGGCGCGGTCGCTGCCGACTGCGGGCAGGTCGCCCGAACGCACGCGCGCGACGAATTTCGCGTGGACGGCTTCGGCGGCGTCGATCACGCCGCTGCGGCGTCCGTCGCGCCCGCCATATGCATCACTACCGCCCATTCCTCAGGCGTGACCGCGCTGCACGACAGACGCGACTGTTTCAGCATCATCATCTCGGCGAGCTTCGGCTCGGCCTTGATGTCGGCCAGCGGTACCGGGCGGGGCAGGGGGGCGACGGGCTTCACCGCAACGCTCGCCCATTTGCCGTCGTCGCCGTCGGGCTGCCAGGCCCGCGTAATCTCCATCACGCCCACGCACGCGCGCTCGGTGTTCGAATGATAGAAGATCGCGCGGTCGCCCGGCACCATCGCCTTCAGGTGGATGCGCGCCGTCGCGTTGCGGACGCCGTTCCATTCGGTTTCGCCGTCGCGCACCAGATCGTCCCAGCTGTACGCATCCGGCTCCGACCGCAGCAACCAGTACGCCATTCGTCCGAACCCTCCTGAACACCCGCTAAATACGCCATTCGCGACCGGTTCAGCCGCCTAGCCGTATTCGATGCAACAAGCACGGTCGAATCGGCGTTTTACCACCACCTGTGACCTTGCGTGTATGAGGAGGTTGAACATGCGTACCATGATGAAGAAGGCGACGCTGGCCGTCGCATTGGGTGCATCGGCGCTGGTGGCATCGGCCCCGGCCGAGGCGCAGCGCTACAATCGCTGGGATCGTTACGACCGTTATGACCGCCACCGCGGCAACGACGGCGCGGCCATCGTCGCCGGGATCGCTGGGATCGCCATCGGTGCGGCGCTCACGTCGGGCGATCGCTACGACCGCCGCTACGACTATGACCGCCGCTATTACCAGCAGCGCGGCTATTATCCGAACGACGGCTATTATGCCCGCAACTACTACAACCAGTATGACGGCTGGAACCGCTGCACGGTGCGGCGCGTGTACGATCCGTACATCGGGCGCACGGTCCGCATCCGCTACTGCTGATGAACGAGCGGCGCGGGGAGCGATCCCCGCGCCGCTTTTCTTTTCGGGGCGTTTGGGGCAGAGGGCCGCGAATGAGCGATACTCCCCCCGACACGCTGTCGAACAATCCGCGCAGCCCGCATTTCAACGAAGACGCGCTGCGCCGCGGCATCGGCATCCGCTTCAAGGGTGCCGAGCGCAAGGACGTCGAGGAATATTCGGTCAGCGAAGGCTGGATCCGCGTCCAGCTCGCCAAGAAGGTCGATCGCTACGGCCAGCCTCTGACGATCAAGCTGACCGGCCCGGTCGAGGCCTGGTTCGAGAATCCGGCCGAGGATTCGGAAGAGGCCTGATCCTCAGCCGAAGACGCGGTCGAAGATCGCGTCCACGTGCTTGTAATGGTAGTCGAGGTCGAACCGGGCCTCGATTTCCTCCGGCGACAGTGCGGCGGTGACGTCGGTATCGGCCTTCAGCAGGTCGAGCAGCGACAGTTCGCCGTCGCTTTCCCACACCTTCATCGCGTTGCGCTGGACCAGCCGGTAGGCGTCCTCGCGGCTGACCCCGGCCTGCGTCAGCGCCAGCAACACGCGCTGCGAGTGGACGAGGCCGCCCATGCGGTCGAGATTCTTGTGCATCCGCGCCGGATACACGACCAGTTTCTCGATCACGCCCGTCAGCCTTGCCAGCGCGAAGTCGAGCGTGATCGTCGCGTCGGGGCCAATGTAGCGTTCGACCGACGAATGGCTGATGTCGCGCTCATGCCACAGCGCGACGTTCTCGAGCGCGGGCGTGACATAGCCGCGCACCATCCGGGCAAGGCCGGTCAGATTCTCGGTCAGCACCGGGTTGCGCTTGTGCGGCATCGCCGACGAACCCTTTTGCCCCGGCGCGAAATATTCCTCCGCCTCCAGCACTTCGGTTCGCTGCAGATGGCGGATTTCGGTCGCCAGACGCTCAATCGAGCCGGCGACGACGCCCAAAGTCGCAAAGAACATCGCGTGGCGATCGCGCGGGATCACCTGCGTCGACACCGGTTCGACCGCGAGCCCCAGTTTCTCCGCAACGTGCAGCTCGACCCGCGGGTCGATGTTGGCGAAGGTGCCGACCGCGCCCGAAATCGCGCACGTCGCGATTTCTGCGCGTGCCGCGACGACGCGCGCACGGCAGCGTTCGAACTCGGCATGCGCCTGCGCCAGCTTCAGCCCGAACGTCACCGGCTCGGCATGGATGCCGTGGCTCCGCCCGATCGTCGGCGTCAGCTTGTGTTCGAACGCGCGCGTGCGGATCGCCGCCAGCAGCGCGTCGAGATCCGCGATCAGCAGGTCGCTCGCCTGTGCCAACTGCACCGCCAGCGCCGTGTCGAGCACGTCGGACGACGTCATGCCCTGGTGCAGGAACCGCGCCCAATCCTCGCCCGAATGCGCCTTCACCTGCTCGCTGACCCACGTCAGGAACGCGATGACGTCGTGCCTGGTCACCGCCTCGATCGCATCGATCGCGGCGACGTCGATGGCGGGGGCGGTCGCCCACCACGCCCACAGCGCGTCGGCGGCGGCGCGGGGGACTACGCCCAGGTCGGCCAGCGCCTCGGTCGCATGCGCCTCGATCTCGAACCAGATGCGGAACCGCGCCTCGGGCGACCAGATCGCGGACATCTGCGGGCGCGAGTAGCGGGGGATCATGGGGCATCCTCTGGGCGGGAATCGACAAGGCGAGCGGTTAGCAGGGACGAGGCGACCCGGCAAAACCTAAAAAAATCGGAACAGTGACATAAATACATCGTTGTTGATGGGTGATCCACGCCAGTGGTTCGGTCGCACGCCCAAGTGCTGACCCACCCCCGAAACAGGAGAATGATGATGTTGAAGTCCCTTATGCTTGTCAGTGCCCTGGCGATTTCTGCCCCGGCGTTTGCGCAGGATGCGACGAATGCTTCGGAAACCGCGCAACCCGCGAAGGAAAATGCGAAGCAATCGTCCAAGAAGGGCAAGCGCACCCCGGCGCCGCTCGGCACCGCGACTCCGACCGTCGCAGCCGAAGATGCGCCGATCGCCGGTGCCCCGGTGACCGACACGACGCCCGCCCCGGCGGAGCAGGCGGCGGCGCCCGCGCCGGCGACCCAGCCCGCGACGGCACCTGCGGAAACCGCCGCTGCGGCCCCGACGCCGGCAGCGCCCGCGGCGACGTCCGAGCCTGCTGCCCCCGCCGCAGCGGTCACCGGTGCGAGCCAGATCGCGCAGGTCGTGAACACCGAGTTCCCGACCTATGACAAGAACGCCGATACCAACCTCGACCGCAACGAATTCGCGGCATGGATGGTGGCGCTGAAGACGGCGAGCGATCCCGCCACCAAGGCGAGCGATCCGGCGACCGTGAAATGGGTCGATGGCGCGTTCGCCTCTGCCGATGCCGACAAGTCGAAGGCGGTGTCGAAGGACGAGCTGACCAAATATCTGTCGCAGGGTGCGGGCTGACCTGCCGTGGCCCCTGGCCGACACCGAATGCGACCGTCGGATCCTTGCGGGTCCGGCGGTCGTGCCGTGTCAAATCGGCATGCGTAGGTTGGCGGCGGGGGGTGGCGGGATCGCGGCCTTGGCACGCGCGGCATCGACGTCGATCGGTTGCGCGAACCGCAGGCCCGCCTGCTCGCCGCTCACCCACACGACGCTTGCCCCCAGCGCCGCCACGGTGCCGACCGTCACCACGATCGTCTGCCCGCGCACGAAGCGTCCCGCCTGGTCGATGCACGCGCCGTGGCGCGACAGGTTGCGCACGCGGTGCATCGAAACCGAGCTGACCCCGAACCGCTCGACTTCCGCCGACAGCATCACGCTGACACGGGCTTCGCGATCGAGGGTGGCGGGTGCGGACATGCCGCGACCATAGGGGGCGAGGCTTAAGGATTTCTCTCGCCCGGCGTCGGCGGTGTCGAAGGCGTCGCGACGCGGCACCGCGAAGCAGGTCCGGCGACGAAAAAGGGGCCGGCATCGCTGCCAGCCCCCATGTCGCCGTTGCGCCGGTCGCGGGGTGTCGCGTCCGTTCTCCGGCGGCGAGCCACCGAACATGCCGGCAAGGGCGATGCTCCGTGACCCTTCGGTCGTCGGTGCCGGCCGTGCCGTCCGCATCCGTCGAAACGGGGCGTCGGGCAACCGCGCGGCACCGGCGGCCTGGCGAAGCGGCGGCGCGGGGCCGCACGTTCCGCTGGCGACCGACACTCCACCCACCGGTTCCGCTTTCCCGAGGGATGGCGAATAGCCCGGTGGTTCGGGTCGATCTGCGCCGCGACCGGGCGAACCCGTCCGCAGCGTTCGATCGCCGGCTCGCCCAAGCCGCCACCGCACGCGGTGACCGCTTCGTCGACCTCTCGGGCAGGGTGGAACGATATGCCGGCAAGCCGGCGCCCGTCCGTATCCGCCCTCGTGGCGGATCGCATCGGCTGCGGTGCGACCAGCGCTCCGCGACCTTTCGCGATCGTCCGTCGATCTCCGCACGCTCGAACCGTCGGTAACGGTCCGCCCGGCGATCGCTTCGTCCGGTATCCGGTGTCGTTCCATCCGGTGCCGCGAACGGCTCGAACGGATCGGCATCGGCGCCGAATTCACGATCGCTTTCCCCGGTGATGCGCGGTTTCCAAAAGGCACCAGCACGCCGGGTCTTGCGGTGCAAGCCCTTGATTCGGCTCCGGTTTTCCCCTTCGCCTCGTCTCCTGCCTGCCCCAGCATGCTGTCACGGCGGTGGAGTCGCGCCAAGCGGCAAAGGGGGATGTGCTGCCTGTGGATAACGTGGATATCGGGAACTCGCTGCGTCTGCGAACGGCGATGAACGCGACGTTGTTTCAGGTTCATGAAACTTCGATCAATATGGGTGCGTTACGATCCCAGCATTCAGGGAAAAGGAGCTGTACCCATGCGTAATCTGTTTCTGGCGGCTGGCGCCGCTGCACTGCTGGTTCCCGCCGCGCTGACCGTTCCGGTCGCTGCCGAGAACCAGTATTCGTCCGCCGACGCGCAGAGCCGCTATCGCTACCGGGAGTGGCGCGGTCGCGACGGTCGCTATTACTGCCGCAAGCCGAACGGCACCACCGGTCTGGTCGTCGGCGGCGTGGCCGGCGCGCTGGTCGGTCGCACGATCGACACCGGCGGTGACCGCACGGTCGGCACGCTGCTCGGTGCCGCAGCCGGCGCCGTTGCCGGTCGCGAGATCGAGCGCAGCGGCAAGCGCAAGAGCTGCCGCTGATGCGGGCGAGGCCGTCCTTCGCAGGACGGTCTTAACCTGAGGAGACGTAAGCACGCGGAGCCATGCTTCGCGTGCTTACTCTTGCCAGCCTGTTTCCAGACTCGACGCGCCCCGATTTCGGCGGCTTCGTCGCGCATCAGACGCTGGGCCTCGCCGCGCATCCCAAGGTGGAAGTCCGCGTCGTCGCGCCGATCGGCCTGCCGCCGTTCCCGCTCGATCGCCTGCCGCGCTACCGCGCGCTGTCGCGCGTGCCGCGATGCGAGACGTGGCGCGGCTTGGAGGTTCACCGCCCGCGCTTCGTGAACCTGCCCGGCACCGGCGGGCGCTTCCATGCCGCGATGCTCACCCGTGCGCTGCGGCCCGTGCTCGCGGCGATCCGGCGCGACTTCGCATTCGACGTGATCGATGCCGAATTCTTCTTCCCCGACGGTCCCGCCGCGGTGGCGCTGGGGCGGGCGTTCGGTGTGCCGGTGTCGATCAAGGCGCGGGGGTCGGACATCCATCATTGGGGCGTCGCGTCGCCCACCGCGCATCAGGTCGTCGCTGCGGGCCGGGCTGCGAACGGATGCCTGGCGGTATCTTCGGCGCTGCGCGACGACATGATCGCCCTCGGCATCGAGGCAGAGCGCATCCGCGTCCACCGCACCGGCATCGACGCCGATCGCTTCGCCCCGCGAGACCGCGATGCGGCGAAGGCGGCGCTGGGCGTCGCCGGGCCGCTGGTGGTGTCGGTCGGCAACCTGATCGATCGCAAGGGCCACGCCATCGTCATCGACGCGGTCGCGCGGCTACCCGGCGTGCAGCTGCTGATCGCCGGCGCCGGCCCGGCGCGCGCGGCATTGGAGGCGCAGGTCGCCGCGGCGGGGCTGGGGGAGCGGGTGCGCCTGCTCGGCGCAGTGCCGCACGACGACCTGCCCGCGATCTTCGCCGCCGCCGACGCGATGGCGCTGGCGTCCGAGTCGGAGGGGCTGGCGAACGTGTGGGTCGAGGCGCTGGCCAGCGGCACGCCGATCGTCATCACCGAAGCCGGGGGCGCCCGCGAAGTCGTCGATCGCCCCGCGGCCGGGCGGATCGTTGTGCGTACCCCCGAGGCCTTTGCGCAAGGGATTGCCGAGCTGCTGATGGACCCGCCGCCCCAGGCCGACGTGCGCGGCGCAGCGGCGAAATTCAGCTGGGCGACGAATACTGCGGAGCTGTACGCGCATCTGGGCGGACTGGTCGCCCGCCACCGCGCTCAGTCGAAGGGGTAAAGCGCCGCCACGATCTGTCGGCCCTCGCCGCGCAGCACACCCCACGCGCGCGCGGCGGCGCGACTGTCCATCACCTCGACGCCCATGCCCCGCGCCTCCAGCGCAGCCACGAACGCGCGCGGCGGATGCTGGAGCGTCGAACCTGTGCCGAGCAGCAGAAACTCGGGCGCGGGCGCCTGCGGCAGGATCGGCGCGACATCCGCGTCGGTCAGCGCGGCAAGCGCCGGCGGGCGCCAGCCGTCGGCTCGCTCGGGCGTCAGCAACAGCGCGCGATAGACATTGTCGTCGACGCGAAAGCCGCCGCCCGAAAAGCCGGAGATCACCGGCCCCGCGACGCTCCCCTCGCGCTCCAGCCGCATCAGGGCTGGCCGGCGCTCACGCGCTCGGCCCGCGGGTTGCCGCGCCCACGCCCCTTTCCGTCATCGTCGACCGGCGGCTGCGCGCGCAGGCCGAGCGTGATGAGCAGCGACGACGACACATAGATCGACGAATAGGTGCCGACGACGATGCCCAGGATCATCGCCGCGGTGAATCCGCGCAGCACGTGACCGCCCAGGAACAGCATCGCGAACAATGCCAGCAGGATCGTGACCGAGGTCATCACCGTGCGCGGCAGCGTCTCGTTCACCGACAGGTCGACCAGGTCGGACATGTTCATGTTGCGGTATTTGCGCATATTCTCGCGGATGCGGTCGTCGATCACGATCTTGTCGTTGATCGAATAGCCGATGATGGTCAGCACCGCCGCGACGATGTTGAGGTCGAAATCGAACTGGGTGAGCGCGAAGAAGCCGAGCGTCATCAGGAGATCGTGGAAGATCGCGACGAAGGTCGACACGCCGAACTGCCATTCGAAGCGGAAGATCGCGAACAGCGAAATGCCGATCATCGCCAGCACGACCGCGAGCACGCCGTTCTTGACGAGCTCGCCCGACACCTTGCCCGAGACGGTGGCGTAGCGCGAGAAGGTGGCGCCCGGGAATTGTGCGCTCAGCGCGGTTTCGACCTTGCGGACGACGGCGTTGGTCGCGCCCTCGTCGGCGCCCTCCTGCACAGGCAGGCGGATCGTCACCAGCTTCGGGTCGCCGAACTGCTGCAGCGTCGCATCGCCGACGCCCAGCCGGTCGACCGCGGCGCGGACGCGCTCCAGGTCGGGCGGGGTCTGGAACCGCTCCTCGATCATCAGGCCGCCGACGAAGTCGACGCCGAAATTGAGGCCCTTGGTCACGGTCAGGCCCACCGCGGCGAGCGACAGCAGCAGGGTCAGCCCGAACGCCCAGAAGCGCAGCCGCACGAAGCGGATGTTGGTGTTGTCGGGTACGATTTTCAGGAGGCGCATGGGTGTATCAGCCTCAGATATTGATGTCGGCGGGGCGATTCTTGCGAATCCACAGCGCCACCAGCATGCGGGTGAAGACGACGGCGGTGAACACCGAGGTGCAGATGCCGATCAGCAGCACGACCGCGAAGCCCTTCACCGGGCCGGAGCCGAGCAGCAGCATGATGACGCCCGAAATCGCGTGCGTCACATTCGCTTCGAAGATGGTGCGGCTGGCTTCCTTGTAGCCGAGCTCGACCGCCTGGACGACGTTGCGTCCGCGGCGGCGTTCCTCGCGGATACGCTCGTTGATAAGCACGTTCGCGTCGACCGCGGTGCCGATCGTCAGCACGAAGCCGGCGATGCCCGGCAGCGTCAGCGTCGCACCAATCAGCGCCATCATCGCCAGGATGACGGCGACGTTGATGACGACCGCCAGGTTCGCATAGACGCCGAACCGGCCATAGGTGACCAGCATGAACGCGACCACCGCGGCGACTGCGACCGCGCTGGCGATGATGCCGGCGCGGATCGAATCGGCGCCCAGATCGGGGCCGACGGTCGATTCGTCGACCACCTTCAGCGCGACCGGCAGCTTGCCCGAGCGCAGCGCGATGCCGAGCTCGTTGGCCGACTGGACCGTGAAGCTGCCCTCGATATAGCCCGACCCGCCGAGGATCGGGGTGTTGATGCGCGGTGCCGAGATCACCGTGTTGTCGACGATGATCGCGAACCGCTTGCCGGTCTGTTCCTGCGTCACCCGCGCGAAGCGGCGGCCGCCGGGGCCGTCGAACGTGAAGTTGACGATCGGGCTGCCATTTTCGGGATGGAACGCCTGGCGCGCGTCGATAAGCTGCTCGCCCGACACGATGGTCGATCGCTGGACGGCGATGCGCCCGCCGGCGGCGCCGCCCTCGGCATAGGGCAGAACCTGCGTGCCTACGGGTGCGGGCTGGCCGGTCTGGACGGCGGCGGTCGCAGCCTCGTCGACCAGCTTGAATTCGAGCTTCGCGGTCTTGCCGAGCAAGTCCTTCAGCGCCTGCGGATTGTCGAGGCCGGGCACCTGGACGACGATGCGGTCCTTGCCCTGGCGGATGATCGTCGGTTCGCGGGTACCCAGTTCGTCGATGCGGCGGCGCACGACTTCGGTCGCGTCGCCCATCGCGGTATCGACCGCCTGTGCGAGACCCGCCTCGGTCGGCTTCATCACGAACTGGCTGGTGTTGATGACCGAGATGTCCCAGTCGCGCTGGCCGGTCAGGCCGGCACCGGTGGTCATCGGCAACAGGCGTTCGCGCGCGGCGTCGACCTGGGTCGCGTCGCGGACCATGAACGACAGCTGCCCGCCGCGCGTCGAGATGTCGCCGATCTCGATCCGGGGCGTGCCGCGGCGCATCTCGGTCGCGACCTGCTCGCGCATGCCGTCCAGCCGCGCAGCGGTGACGTCGTTGGTATCGGCCTCGAGCAGCAGATAGCTGCCGCCGGCGAGGTCGAGGCCCAGGTTGATCCGCGGGGCGGGAATCCATTTTGGCCACGTCGCGGTGGTCTTTTCGGGCACGAAGCTCGGGATGGCGAGCAGGATCGCGAGCCCGAGCGTCAGGCAGATGCTCCAGACCTTCCAGCGCGGAAAATCGAGCATCAGTCGTTCGCCGGCTTGGCGCCGAGCGGCGTAACCTCGGCCAGCGTCGCCTTGACCACCTTCACCTTCACGCCGGTCGCGATCTCGACCTCGACGAACGCGTCCTCGACCCGGGTCACCTTGCCGACCAGCCCGCCGGCGGTGACGACGCTGTCGCCCTTCTTCACCGCGGCGACCGACGCTTGCAGCATCTTCATGCGCTTCTGCTGCGGGCGGATCATCAGGAAGTAGAACACGACGAAGATCAGGACGAGCGGCGCGATCGAGACGATCGAGGCGAGGCCGCTGTCGGCGGCGGCGCCACCGGTGGCCTGGGCATGGGCGGATGGAATGAACATGGCTCTCGAACTGCTAGGGGATGCCGGGACGGCGCCGGCGACGCATGTGCGCGCCCCGCTAACAAAGACCGCGGTCACGCGCAACCGCGCGGGGGGGGGCGCGCATCGATGCGCCGCATCCGCCGCCCGACGCGAAGCGGGTTGCATCGCGGCCAAGCTCCGCCTAGATGCCGCGGCTTCGCAGGGGCCGCACGGCCCGGCGACGGTCGGGGCGTAGCGCAGCCTGGTAGCGCATCACACTGGGGGTGTGGGGGTCGCAGGTTCGAATCCTGTCGCCCCGACCAATTTCATGCCGCGATCGGCATCGCCGCGCGATTCGGTGGCGTGACGTCCCTCCGGCGCCCCCCTCGCAAATCAATTTCGTCTTTCCATTGGCGGCGCCTGTCGTATCTTCGGTCGCGTGGGGATGACGTCATGATCGAAAGCGGGAGCAATACGCCCGGGGTGTCAGCCGACACCTTCGGACTGCCGGACGGCACGGCGATCAGGTACGAGCGGCCGGCGCGGGCGCTGGCGCCCTATTTCACCAGCTATGTCGTGCTCGATTCCGATCCCGCGATGTGGGGCGGCAAGGGCGAATGGATGCTGCCGAGCTGGGCGCAGATCTGGATCGTGCTGACCGACGGGCCGATCACGGTCAGGATCGGCAACCGCACCTATGCCCCGCTGCCCCGCGCCAGCCTGTACGGGGTCACCAGCCGGGCGATGCCGGTCATCGCCAACGGCGGCGCGACCGTCGGCATCGACATCAGTCCGCTCGGCTGGGCGCGGCTGTTCCGGCAGCCGGCGGACCTGTTCGGCGACCGCGTCGTACCGCTGGAGACGATGCTGCCGCGGGCGTGGGTCGATACGCTGGTCGAGCGGCTGCGCGCGTCGAACCTGGGCAGCGACGTGCAGGGGATTCTCGACGAATTCCTGACCGGGATCCTGCCGCCCGAAAATCCCGACGAACCGATGGTCGCGCAGATCATGGCACTGCTGGCGGACCGGGAGATCGCCGACCCGGCGGCGATGGCGAAGCTGCTGGGTATCGACCAAGCGCGGCTGCGGCGGATGACGAAACGCTATTTCGGGTTCCCGCCAAAGGTGCTTAAGATGCGATCGCGCTTCCTGCAGGCATTCGTGCCGATGCTGCTGCGCGGGCGCGACAATGATTTCGGCGCGGTGCCGCCGCGCTATCACGACGTGTCGCATTTCATCCGCGACGGCCGACGCTACCTGACGATGACCCCGCGGCGATTCGCGATCATGGACACGCCGTATCTGGACGCCGCCCTGCGCGCGCGGGGTGCCGTGTTCGGGGCGAAGACCCCCACGCTCGAAGCGCCCGCCGCGCCGGCCGTGACGTCTGTGGCGGCGGGCTGACGCAATGGCGATGCCCAGCGGCGATATCGTCCCGGACGGCGTGGCGATGGACGAGGTGGCCGATCGCGTGCGCCTGCCGCTGACGTTCGATCCCGATCGCCTTTCTCGCGACCTGCAGGCGATCGGCAGCGACTGGATCGACCATCTCGTCACGCAGAATTACGAGGGGTCGTGGACGGTGCTGCCCTTGCGGCACACCGCGGGGGCCACGCATCCGGTGATGATGATCTACGCCGACCCCACCGCAACCGATTTCGTCGACAGTCCCTGGCTGCAGCGCGCGCCGTATCTGCAGGCGGTGCTCGCTGCCTTCCGCTGCCCGCTGGCGGCGGTGCGGCTGATGCGCCTGACGCCGGGATCGCGGATCAAGCCGCACCGCGACCACGATCTGGCCGTCGAATTCGGCGCGGCGCGCGTCCATGTCCCGATCACGACCAACCCCGGCGTCACCTTCAGTGTCAACGACGTGCCCGTGGCGATGCAGCCGGGGGAGGCGTGGTATCTTCGCCTGTCCGACCCGCACGCCGTTGCCAACGACGGTACCGCCGACCGCGTACACCTGGTCATCGACTGTATCGTCGACGACTGGTTCCGGGACCTGTTGCGCCCTGCCGACTAGCTGCTAGCGGGCGGCGGCCTTCGGCAGCAGCACTTCGGCGACGCGGCGGTGTCCGCCGGTGCGTTCGAGCTGGACGAAGACGTCGATCGTGCTGCGGACATAATGGGCGACATCCTCGCGCGTCAGGCGGGTACCGCGCTGGAGCACCAGCAACGCGATCTGTTCGACCGCGCTCTCGGCGCTGTCGGCGTGGACCGAGCTCATCGACCCCGGATGGCCGGTATTGATCGCGCGCAGGAAGGCATAAGCCTCCTCGCCACGCAGCTCGCCCAGGATGATGCGGTCGGGCCGCATGCGCAGCGCCGCGCCGAGCAGGTCGTCGGCGCTCACCCGCGCCTCCCCCAGGTCGCTGCGCGCGGCGAGCAGGCCGACGGCATTGGCATGGCGCAGCACCAGTTCGGGCGTGTCCTCGATCAGGATCAGCCGTTCCTCGGGCGCGATCTCACGCAGCAGGGCGTTGAGGAAGGTGGTCTTGCCGGTCGAGGTGCCGCCCGACACCAGGATGTTGCGCCGCCCGCGCACCGCCGCGCGCAAGACGCCCGCGAAGTCGCCTGAGGCGAGCATCCCCGCCATCGCTGCGTCGCGGTCCGGCGCCGATCCGCCGATCGCGCCCCGCGTGCCCGCGAACGCGCCGCCGGTCGCATAATCGTCGAGCGCGAGGTCGGCGGACACCTGCTTTCGGATCGCGATCGCCATGTCGCCGCGCGTCGCCGGGGGCGCGATCACCTGCACGCGCGCGCCGTCCGGCAGGGTCGCCGACAGCACGGGATGCTCGCGGCTGATGCCCTGGTGCGACAGCGCCGCGATCTGGCGCGCGAGCCGGGTAAGGGTCGCACCGTCGAGCGCGGGGACGTCGTGGCGCTCGGTGGCGCCGCCGATCGTCTCGATCCACACCTCGCCCGGGCGGTTGACGTAGATGTCGGTGACGTCGCCGCGGTCGAGGAACGGGGCAAGCGGCGCCAGATAGCTGCGCAGATATACGCCCGCCGCCGGCCCGGCGTCCTGCGCGGCGACGCTCACTCCGGGTTGCCCACGCCCGTGAAATCCAGGTCGCGCGCGACGAAGATGGCGATGCTGGTGCCGGGGCGCACGGTCAGCGTCGGCTGCGGCTGCTGGTTGGCGTTGCCGAGCAGCCCGCCGCCCTGCACCGATCCGGGCAGGCCCAGCACGACCGAACTGCCCGACGGTCGCGCCAGATTGACGCCGACATCGAGCGCCGACTGGAGGATGGCGGTGCCCAGCCGCTGGAGGAAATGGGTGTTGACCCGGCCCCGCACGCCGCCACGTCCGAGCGTGTCGGCAGCGGGCGAGGCGATGGCGATGGCGACGCCGTCGGGGCGGACCAGCCGCGTCCAGGTGATGATCGCCCGGTTCTGGCCCGGCGCGATATTGGCCGCATATTCGCCGACCAGCCGGCTGCCGCGTGGGATCAGCACGCGGGTACCGTCGAAGCCGCGGACGTCGCGCGACACGATCGCGCGCGAGAAGCCGGCGCGGTTCGAATCGAGCGCGGTTTCCAGCACCGCCGGGATCAGCGTGCCCTGCGGGACGGTGGTCGCCCGGTTGATTAGCCGGGTCGCGGTGGCGCGCGCGGTGGCGGCGGTCGCGCGCGTGCCGTCGGCGCCGGCCAGGAAACGCTGGGTGTCGGGGCCTCCAGCCGGACCGCCGGGGGCCGCATCGCCGCCTTGCGGGCCCGACTGGTCGATCACCAGCACGGGGTCGGCGGAACCGCGCGGGCGATCGATCTGCGCGGGCACCATCGGCGGGGGCGGCAGCTGGACCGGCGGCTGCATCGGCGGCTGCGGGTAGAAGATCTGCGGCTGCCGCGGCTGCTGCACCGATCGCGGCGGCGCGATCGGGGGTTGGGGCAGCACGAACGGGATCTTCGCGGGCGGCGCCGCGACGATCCGCGTTTCCACGGGTACCGGGGCAGGCGGCACATAGAGCGGCGGCGCGTCGCGCCCGGCACTCGCCATGCGATCGGCGGCGGTCGTGCGGACCGCCGGCGTTTCGGCCGCGCGACGGCGCGAATCGAGCAGGACGAACAACAGGATCGCGGCCACCGCGATGCCGATGGCAATGACCGCCATCGACGGCCCGCCTGGCGCCGTCGCGACGACCGGCCGGACGTCGTGCGCGTCGCTCGCGGGCAGGTCCAGCCGCGGATCGCCGGAGGAGGCAGGCGTCATCGCTGTCGTTTCCGCTTCGGGATGTAGCGTTCGGCGGAGGCGGTGCGCCGGTCCTGCCGGAACACATAGTTTCGCGCGATGCTGTCGACGACGATGCTGCCGTCGCGGACGTTGCCGGTGACCAGCGCCTCCTTGCCGTCCGCGCCGATCGCATAGATCGCCGGCAGGGCGGCGCTGGCCGGCCATTCGATCGTGGTCCGCACGCCGTCGTCGCTCATCGCCGCGGGGCGCAACAGCCGATCCCCGCCCAGCCTGTAGCGTCCGCCGGGCAGCGCGACCGGTGCGGGGCCGGTGGCGACGGTGGTGGCGCTGGCCGCGTCGGGAAAGACGAACCGGATCGAGAAGGCGAGAGCCTCAGTCGGGCCGTAAGCGGGGACGAGCTCGAAATTGTACATGCGCAGGTCGGTGACAACGACCATGTTGGTGGTGACGCCCGCGGTCACGGGCTTCACGAACAGATGGTCGCCGCGCTTGTTGGCGGTGACCGACCACGCGCCGCTGTCGCCGACCGCGACGCTTTCGATGCGTTCGTCGCCGCCGAGTGCGATGGTGACCTGATAGCCCGGCGCGGCCTGCACCTGGACGACCTGGTCGGCGCTGTACTCGATCTTCTGAACCCGCGGATCGCCGGGGCCGGGGACGGGGCGCACCTGCGCCGCGATCGGCATGGCGGCGAGCAGCAGCGCGAGGGCCGCGATCGCCTTCACCGGACGGTGCCCCCGGTCACGCGGACGGTGACGCCCGGGGTCGGCGTGGCGACGGGCGTCACGACCGCCTGCAACGGCGACGGTGCGGCGGCGGTCGTGGCGGCAGTGCCCTGCACCTCGGGCGGGGGCAGCGCCTCGGCATTGCGCTGGTACCGCGACACCTCGAACCCCAGCGGATTGACGAAGCGATCCTCCAGCTTCAGCGGCTCGCCCGAATAGCGATAGCGGATCACCGCGACGAAGGCGCGCAGCGGGCCCGCCTGCCCACCCGCATCGCGGCGCTGGGTGTCGAAACGGACGAGCGCCGCGTCGGGGCCGAGCGGCGACACGCTCTTGACCCGCGTCTCGACCACGCTGCTGCGCGGCAGGCTGGCGAGCGGACTGTCGGGGTTCGATGCCTGGACGCCCGCGATATAGCGCGCCCGCGCCGTGCCCTCGGACCATTGCACCACGCGCCGGTAATTGGACTGGAGCGCGGCGATGTCGAAGCTTTCGCGCGCGATGACGTATTGGACCAGGAACGACTGGGTCAGCGCGGTGTCGGGCGCGACCTTCGCCGGGTCGAGCGGGGCGAGCGCCTGGACGAAGCCGGTGTTGCGGTCGACCAGCAGCGTATAGGGCTCGACCGTCTTCAAGGGGGTCAGCGCGACGAGCGCCAGCGCCTCGGCCAAGGCGATGGCGCTGGCGACCCCCGCCACGATCCAGGCGATCCGGCGCGAGCGCGCGACCTCGGCGGCGACGTCCCGCCCCCAGCTGCCGGCTTCTGCATAATAGGCATCGAGCGCCTCGCGCGCCTTTGGTGTCATCGTCTGCTGTCCCGTCGCCCGGCGCTCGCCGATACGCGGTTGCGCGTCCGGCGGCCAAGGCCGTGTCCAAGGGGTGGGGCGGTCGCGCCCGGCGTGTCCCGGGCGAGTGCGGCGGCAGCGGGCAGGCGCGCCGGATCGGGCGCGTCGCTTGCCGCGGGGGCGCCGCCGCTGCTCCCGCGCGCGCCACGACCGGCGAGCGCGGCGGCGACGGCGGCCTCGCGGCGCTGGGTGGCGATGACGGCATCGGCGACCGCGGCGGCGCGGGGGCGATCGGCGGCGGGATCGGTCGCGGGCGCGGTTGCCGGGCGGCGTTCGGCAAGCTGGCGTTCGACATCGCCCGCCCAGCGCGCGGGCGCCTGGCTCCAGGCGTCGGGCAGGCGGAACCCGCCCGCCACGCGCGCCGCGGCGGCGAGCACGCCGAGGATGGTGACCGCGAAGACCAGCATCGCGGCGAGCAGCTCGACCGGCGCGCCGGAAATGCTTTCGTCGGCGACCCGCCGCGCGACGAGCCCCGCGAGCCACGGCTCGACCAGCGCGAGCTCGACGCCCAGCACCAGCGCGACGCCGAACGCACCGATCATGGCCGCCGACAGGCCGCGCAGCCAGCCGGCGAACCACCCGCGCGTGGCATCGAACAGCAGGAACGCGACGAAAACCGGCCCCAGCGCCAGCAGGATCGCCGCGACCAGACGCACGACGACGAGGCTGCCGACAGCCCCCAGCAGAAACACCGCGCGCGCCAGAGCCAGCGCGATCGGCTCGACGACGCCGACCGGCTGTTGCGCGCTTTCGACCACGGTTTCGTTGCGCCCGCCGATGTTGCGCACGCGCATGACCTGTTCGCCGCTGTCCTTCCTGCCGACGCCCAGATCGTTCAGCTGCGCCAGTCCCTGGTCGACCAGCCCGAGCCGCTCGGCCATGCCGCCGGTGGTGCCCGGCAGCCCCGCTGCGCCGCCCACACTCGCGACCAGCTCGGCGGGCGCGCCCAGCACCACGTCATAGGCCAGCGTGCGATACGTCGCCCAGCTGGTCGCGAGCGCCAGCACGATGCCGATCTTGGCGATCGCCACCACCCCGTCGCGCACGCCCGGCGTTTCGCCCAGCATCAGCCGGTATCCGAACAGCGCGACGAACAGCGTCAGCAGGCCGGTGACGACCAGCATCACGCTCGATCCCGGTGCCGCCAGCGCCTGATAGCCGAAGGCCGCGATCGCCCGCGCCTGGCAGTCGATGCCCGTCAGCGCCCCGCCGACGAACGCATCGCCATAGGCAAGGCCGGGGCACGGCGCGCTCATGCGACGTCCAGCAGGTGCGGGATCCAGTCGGCGGGATCGTCCCCGCGCTCGGCGCGAATCGCATCGAGCAGTCGTACCGTGCGCTCGCGTCCCGACAGGATCGTCAGCAGGTCGCGCTCGCCCGACAGGTTCAGCCGCGCGACGACGCTGTCGGCGCCGTGCTTGATGAGGAAGCAATGCGCGCTGTCGGGCAGGCTGCGGATCAGTTCGAATTCATGCGGGGTCAGCCCGAAGCCCTCGATATAATCGACCGCGCGCGCCTTCGGGTTCGCCATGAAGATCTGGGTCGCGGCCTGTTCGATGATGGCACTGGCGATCCGGCTTTCCAGCGCGTCCTGCGCGCTTTGCGTCGCGAAGCCGACGATGCCGTTCCGCTTGCGGATCGTCTTTTCCCAATCCTTGATGCGGCGCACGAACACGTCGTCGTCGAGCGCCTTCCACCCCTCGTCCACGACCACGATCGCCGCCGATCCGTCCAGCCGTTCCTCGACGCGGTGGAACAGGTACATCATCGCCGGGGTGCGCACCGCGGGATCGTCGAGAATCTGGGTCATGTCGAACCCGACCGACAGGCTGGTGAGGTCGGTCAGATCCTCGGGATTGTCGAACAGCCACGCCCGCTCGCCATCGCCCCACCACGGGCGCAGGCGTGCCCAGAGGTCGGCGCCGTGCGGCCGTGCGCCGCCGCGCAGCAGCTCGACCAGATGGCGCAGGCGGCGATGCGCGCGGGGCTGCGCGAAGTTCGCATCGACCGCATCCTTCAGCCGTCCGACCTCGTCGACGTCGGCGCCGCCGGCCAGTACCGCCAGCCAGTCGATCAGGAACTGGCGATGTTCGGGCGCGTCTTCGAGCTGGAGCGGGTTCAAGCCGGAGGCGGCGCCCGGACGCAGCACGTCGTAGCGCCCGCCGATCGCGCGGATGAACAGCTCCGCGCCGCGATCCTTGTCGAAGAACACGATCCGCGGACGGAATTTGCGCGCCTGCGCCAGCAGGAAGTTGAGGACGACGGTCTTGCCCGATCCCGATGGACCGATGACCGTGAAATTGCCGAGATCGCCGTGGTGGAAGTTGAAATAATAGGGCCCGGCAGCCGTCGTCTCGAGCAGCGTGACCGCCTCGCCCCAATGATTGCCATCGGCCTGGCCGACCGGGAAATTGTGGCTGCTCGCGAACCCCGCGAAATTGCCCGTCGAAATGAGGCCGCGGCGCGCGATGTAACGGAAGTTGCCGGGGAATTGCGCCCAGAACGCCGGTTCCAGCGCGATCTCCTCGCGCACCGCGATGATGCCCAGGTCGGACAGCGCGGCCTGCACCTCGGCCAGCCCCTCGTCGACGATCGCGGGGGAATCGCCGCGCACCGCGATCGTCATGTGATGCTCGCCGAAACCGGCGCGCCCGGCGGCGACCTCGTCCTTGGCGCTCGACAGTTCGGACCGGAGGCTGACCGCCTCGTCCTCGGCGGAACGCATCCGCCGCAGCGCCAGGTTCATCCGCGACAGCGCCGCCTGGCGCTCGACGAACGCGAACGACTGGGCGACGGTGACTTCGAAGGGCAGGCGCAGCAGCTCGTCGAGCATGCCGGGCGCGGTCTGGCCCGGATAGTCCTTGATCGACAGCATGCCGGTGAAGCTGCGCCCGCTGCCCGCCGCCGGCGCCAGCTCGATCGTATCCTGCCCGAAACTGACCCTCCGATAGGGCAGATAGGCGCCGATGTCCTGCAGCGGGAGCAGCACCGGGCGCAGTTCGCCATTGTACAGCGTCGAGAAGAATTCGAGCAGTTCGGACGCCGGACCCTGCGGCGTGTCGTAGATGCCGAGCAGGCGGGGCTTATAGGCGCCAAGCGCGGCCAGCAGCGCGTCGCGCGCCTCGTTCAGCTGGCGCAGGTCCTGCGCCTGCGCTGCGGCGGGCGACACCGACGACCGGCCGAGCGTATCTCGCAACCGGTCGAGCACGCCGATCCGCCCTTGGAGCGGGCGGCGCACGATCGTCACGAACAGGTCGTTGACGTACAGCTGCTTGGTCGCGAGCCGCGCCTGCCACGCGGCGTCGAGCCTGGCCGAGAAGTCGTCGGGGAAATCGGGCGACAGCGCGGCATCGATGCGACGGCGCACGACATGGTGATAGACCGCGAAGCGCGACGATCCGATCGCCTGCAACGTCGCATCGCGCAGGCGCTTGCGATAGTTCAGCTCGTCACTGTCGGCGGTTTCGAACAACAGGCCGCCCAGGTGGATGACCTGCATCAGCATGCCGTCACGGGTCGCGACGCTGTGGTCGTCGACGTGACGGGCGTAGGGCAGGTGGCGACCCGCCGGTGCCTCGCGCGCGATCACCACGGGATCGCTGCTCAGCGCCGGGCGCATCACGGACGGTAGGAGTTGCAGCGCCACAACCGGTGGTTGCGCACGCGCGGGCAACGGCTGACGCGGGTGATCCACAGGTCGAAGAAGCGCGGCTCGCCCAGGCACAGCAGAACGCCGACGCCGTGGATCACGAGCGCCGCGAGCAGCACCCAAAGGGAGCGGAAAATCAGGAACAGCTCGGTCGCGATCACGGCGTTGGCGACGAAATAGGTGTAGGTCACGCCCGCGAACATCTGCGGCCGGGTGAGCGCCACGAACACCGTGTCGCGGTCGAGCCCGTTCATCGCCGCTCAGCCCGCGCCGGCGGTCGACTGGATTCCCGCGACGATGCTGGCCGCGCCGAACAGGATAAAGCAGCCGAGGATCACGGTCGCGCCGTAGCGCCAGTTGATCCGCCCGGTGAGCATCAGCAACCCGACCGATGCGATCGCGATCACCGCGACGACAGTGGCGACCGTGCCGAGCAGCGTCCCCTGCAGCCAGCGTACCGCGCCGACGATCGGTCCCGATCCTTGCGGATCGGCCAGCTCCTGCGCGGCGGCAGCAGTAGTCCAGGCCGCCGCGATGACGGTGCCCAGAGCGGCGGTTGCACGGTTGAGGAGGCTGGTCGTCATGTATCGCCCATGTCGCTGTTACGCCGGGAAATTCCGTAGCCCGGCACTCGATCGTGCCGACATCATGCGCCGGTTCGCATGGCTTGCCAACCGGCGTCGTCGCGTTCTGTCCCGGCGTGGAACGCCGTCGCGTTCAGGCGGCGACGACCGCCACCCGGCCGCTGCCGCGGGCATGGCGCTTCAGACGCGGCAGGTCGCGCATCATCGCCGCGACCATCGCCGGCTGGCCGAGCAGGGCCGCACCCTTGTAGGTCGCGGCAAGGTTCGGCGCGATGGCTAGCCAGCCCTGTGCGGCATAGCTGCGCGCCGTCGCTTCCGCGGCGCCGGCGGGCGCCCCGCGCGTCGGCAGGACGACGACGACGTCCATCCCGGTCCGACCGCGCGGCGCCGCGAAGAAACCGTCGATGATGCGGTGGCTGTCGATGGCATATTTTCCGGTGAAGCCGCGTACGTTGCCGCCCGCGACCGCCGCTGCCGCGCCGCTCGCGACGCTGCCGGCGGCGATGCCGGCCACCGGTGCGACTGCACAGCGCCCGATGAAGCCGCGGCGGCTGACCGGTCCGACCAGCGTGTCGACCGCATCGATCGTTGCGTGTGCCATGTCCCCCATCGCCCCCACCTTGCCCGTTGTTGCATGCGCAGCGTAGCGTGCGCCGCGATCTTAGACAACAGGACGTTCAGCATGGTGCGTTACGGACCCCGCCGGCAACGGGCGGGGACACGATGATCGCTTTCGGCGGGGCGGGTGGCGACGATCCGGTGGCGCGCGTGCTGGACGCGGCTGCCGAAGTGCCGGCGTTGCAGGAGCGGCTGGGCGGCATCGCCTTCCCCGATGCATTTGCAGCCGAACTGCTGGCCGTCGCCTCGGAACTGGGGCTCGACCTGGACCCTGCGGCGCTCGCGCGGTCGGGCGCTTCGCGGGCGGTGACCTCCGACGAAGCGGTGCCCCCGCTCGGCTGGCTGCCCGCCAGGTCGGTGGCGACCGGCGGGGCGCCCGCCTTCGACTGGCTGTGGTTCGGATCGGCGCCGGTCAGCGACCCCTTCTATTTCGACGCGGTGAGGCGCCTCGGCTTTCGCCCGTTCGCGCGCGCGACGCGGGTGCGCACCAGCCTCGATACGCTTGTCCGGGGCGCCGCTGCGCACGCGTCGCTGGCGCCTGACGGACTGATCTTTCACCTGTCGCGCTGCGGGTCGACGCTGGCGGCGCAGATGCTGGCAGCGTCATCCGACCATATCGTGCTGTCCGAGCCCGAGCCGCTCGACGCGGTGGTGCGCTGGGCGGCAACGTCGGGCGCGCCGCTGCAGGACCAGGTTGCGGCCCTGCGCGCCATCGTCGCGACGCTCGGTCGCAATCGCAGCGGGACCGCACGCCGGTTCTTCCTGAAGCTGGATGCCTGGCACATCCTGTCGCTGCCGTTGTTCCGCGCCGCCTTTCCAAAGGTGCCGTGGATCTTCGTGTACCGCGAGCCCGAGGAAGTGATGGTGTCGCATGCGCGCGAGCCCGGCCTCCACGTCGTGCCCGGTATCCTGCCCCCGGCGGTGACCGGCATCGCCGGCGACGGTGCCCCGTCGCTGACCGACTATGCCGCGCAGGTGCTCGGTCGCATCATGGGCGCCGCCGTGGACGGGCTGTCGCTCGGCGGCGGCATGCTGGTCCATTACGGCGACATCGGCGCGGCGATGCTGGACGGCGTGCCGGAGCATTTCGGCTTTCGCCCCGATCCGGGCGAGCGCGCCGCGATGCGCGCCGCCGCAGGGCGCGATGCCAAGGATCCCGCACGATCCTTCACCGCCGACACAGCGCTGAAGCGTGCGGAAGTGACCGTGCAGATCGCCGCCGCGGTGGAAGCCCACGCCGCCGCGCCCTACGCCGAACTCGAACGGTTGCGCGCCGACACGTCGCAGGCGTGCGCAGTAAATCGGAAGTAATGATTGTTGACTCGCCTCAACGCGCTGATACGCTCGGACGGTAGATTTCCGCGCGAGCTGCATCGGCGGCAAGCTTTGCTGGATCGGGGGAAGAAAGATGTCTGAGCCGTATATTGGAATGATTGTCTATTTCGGTGGCACATTCAACATCCGCGGTTACCAGAAGTGCCAGGGCCAGTTGCTGTCCATCGCGCAGAATACCGCACTCTTTTCGATACTTGGTACAACCTATGGCGGTAACGGCCAGCAGACGTTCGGACTGCCCGATCTTCGCGGGCGGCTGGCCAAGGGGACGGGTACCGGACCGGGGCTTACCCCTGTTGTCGAAGGACAGATCTCGGGCGTCGAGACGACAGTGCTCAATTCGACCCAGCTGCCGGCGCACAATCACCCGGCGACCTTCACCAACGGCGCGTCGACGCTGACCGCCAACAATATCAAGGGGACGTCGAACGCGCCGATCGCAGGCTATCAGCTCGCGCGCGGCATCGATGGCGACAATGATCCCAACGCGCTGCCGTACATCTATGCGCCGGCAACGCCGTCGACCCCGGTCGCCCTCGGCGGGGTCAATGTCGCCGGGACGGTCACGGTCGGGGTGACCGGGAACAATGCCCCGGTGCCCTTGCTCAATCCCTATCTGGGGCTGACCGCGCTGATCGCGGTGGAGGGCATCTTCCCGTCGCGGAACTGATCCTGTTCGCGTCAACGATCATCGGGGGGCGACCGGCGCGCGGTCGTCCCCCGTTTCAGTTGAAGACGGCCTGGTAATAATGTCCTGTCGGCGCGTGCGGCATCCTGGTGGTCGCCTCGAGATAGATGGCCGCCGGGCCGAAACTGCCGCTGCGCAGCGTGTAGATGCCCGGGCTGAGCAACGCCGTTGCGTCGCTGTGGAAGATCAGCGTGAAGGGCGGCCGCGTGACGAGGCCGCGATCCTTCAGCGGATAGGCCTCGACCAAGGTCAGATCGATGTCCTTCGGCACGCAATGCGCGCGAAAGACCCGCTCGAGCAGCGGCGTGAATTCTTCGAGCACCATCGGGCGCGGCAGGATCTCGTCGGTAGCCATGCGCATGACACTAGCGCGCTCTCGATCACGATCAAGCGATGGCGCAATCCGGTGACAGGGGCGTGCAGGCCATGACGGTTCCCGCCGCCAACGCCGCCGCGATCACCGCCGTCGTCGCTGATAGCGCCCGCGCCGCCACTGATACGGCCGGCGGTCCCGCCGACGACCTGCGCGCCACCGAAGGCGTGGCCGATGCCGGAGAGCCCGGCGCTACGCCGGGCGTCGCGCAGCAGCTTTCGGGCGATCCTCGCCCCGTCACCGGTACCGCCGGCATACCGGCCTCGGGCTTTGCCGACACCGCCCCTTCCGCCAGCGGCGCTCGCATCGATGCCCTTGCGATGGGCGGTGCCGAGGCGCCTGCCGCCCGCGGTCCCGATCCCGTGGTCGATCCGGACGCCGCGTTCGACGTCGCGTTCAGGCGGCGGGCGCCGCGGCTCGATTGCCGCGCCGAAACCCCCGACGATCGCGCGTTCCTGATCGCCCAGTGGATCGCCTGCTCGCCGCTTGCCGACAGGCTGCCGGATGCGATACTGGTGCAGCAGGCCGAGTGGCAGCTCGACGCCCATGCGCATGCGCATCCCCGCGCGATGCGCCGCATCGCGACGCTCGACGATCGCCCGATCGGGCGGATCATGATCGATTGGGACGGACCGGAAAGCTACGGCGTCGATATGGCGGTGCTGCCGGAGTTTCGCGCGACCGGCGTCGGGCTGAACCTGCTGCGCGCGTGGCTGGCGGTGTGCGACCGGCGGGGCCAGGGAGCGTGGACCGAAGCGCTGGCCGACAATCCAGTCGGGCGGATCCATGCGCACTTGGGCTTCGTCGCCGACCCGCCGGATCGCTACGGGTCGCCGGTGATCGCGCTGCGCCGTCCCGTGCGGGCGACGTCAGCCGCCTGAAGCGGGATCGCTGCCGTCACGCCACGCGGCCAGGAATTCGGCGGCGACTGCGGTCGTCTGCGTTTCGTGGCTGTCGCGGGCAGCGTCGCCGGTGCCTGCCGCCAGATCCGCGAGCGCGGCATCCAGCCAGTCGAGGTCGATCCAGTCGTCGATACCCAGCCGTCGGAAATGCGCGATGCGTCCGCGCGCGGCTGGCGCGGCACGGCGCAACCGCAGCGCGTAGTCGGGCGAGATGGCCGGCCCCTTCGGACGCAGGCGGATGCTGTCGGGAAGCCGCCCGCGCATCAGGTGGCGCGCGGGCGCCCGGTCCATGCCCTCGCGCGCGATGAAGGATGCGGGGAAACTCGCGAACAGGCGCAGCAGTTCGACGTCGCGGAACGGCAGTTCCTGCCGCACGCCGCCGACCAGAGCCTCAGTACCGATCGCCGCGACCTTTTCGCGGCCGACGATCGCCGGCCAACGTCCATCGGGCTGCTCCTCCAATATGGCAGGGGCGGGGTGGGCCGCGGCGTCGGCAATGACGTCGGGCAAGGCATTACGCCGATGGGTCGCGAAGCGGACATGGAACAGCGGATCGACATCGGCGGACGCGCGCCCCGCGAGCAGGCTCCGCCCCAGCCGCCCGAGCGTCGCGCGGATCGAGCGCCGCCGCGGGTGCCACAGCTGCTCCATTGCAGAGACCGTGAATTCGCCGAATTGCCCCTCAAGGATCGTCGTCGCGCCCGCCGCGATCGCCTGTCCGGTCAGTGCCGAATCGAGATAATGGCGGATCGCCGTCAGCGGCCCGACCCCGTCCATGCGCATGTGGGGTAGCGGGCGAAACGGATTGTCGTCCGCGCCCGGAACGACCGGGATCAGCCGCACGCCGAGGTGATCGGTGACCATGCGCGCAAACGGCAGTTCGTCGACAAGGCCGCTGTGCGGTGGCGCCGCCGACGTCACGCAGACGAGGCGGGCGGGATCGCCCGCCGCCGCCGCGGCATATTGCGTGACGAGCGACGAATCGAGCCCGCCGCTGAGCATCGATGCGGTGATCCCCGGACCCATCCGGCGCTCGACCGCCGCGCCCAGCACGGCATCGACCGCGACCATCGCGTCCTCGAACGATCCGCGCCACAGGGGCAGCGGATCGCGTGCGGCGCTGCTGCGCACCGTCGTTCCCGATGCGTCGATGACCGCCGACCCGCCGGCGGGCAGCGCGCGCACCCTGGCCAGGATCGTCCGGTCGCCCCGGTGCCTGCGCACGGCGTAGCGCGCGTAAGTGAACATCATGCCCACCGGGTCGAGCGTGCGTCCGATCCAGTCGATCCGCGCGAGTGCGGCGATGTCAGGAGCAACCGCCACCCGCGGCCCGTCGACCGCGTAGAGCAGCATGTCGCGACGCCCGGCGGCGCACATCACGGTCACGCCGCGGCTCGCGTGCCAGTCGAACAGCGACCATTCGCCCGGCATGTCGCGCGGCGTATCCGCGCCGAAACGGTCGAGCGCGACCCGCGCCAGTCGGGCGAGCGGCATGTCGCGCGCGACGCCCAGGCGATCCGCCAGCGCGCAGGCGTCGTCGAGCCAGCCGACCAGGATGGTGCGCCGCTCGCCGTCATCCGCCGCGCTCACGGCGTCCGGCGTGGCGGGATCATGGCCACGCGCCGCGACCGGACCGCCGTCGCCGGTCAGCCCGATCGCGCGCGCGTCCTCCGGCGCGATCGGCGCGTCCGACAGGTCGACCAGCGCATAGATGCCGCTGCGCATCACGCCGCGCGCGTCCGGTGCTGTCGGTGGTTGACCACGCCGCCGCGGTCGGTCACCCCGCCGCGATGGCCGCGCCCAGCTTTCCCGAACGCCGTATCCGCGCCGCCATGTCGGCTCATGCCTATGCGACCGACACGGTACGGCTGGCCGATACCGACGTGCGCGGATTCGATTGTCTGGTCGCATCGCGCCAAGGCGTGTTCGCGGTCGCGCGTGACGAACGGGTGCGCCGTGTCGCGCACGGATTTTTCTTCGGCGTGCGGCGCCACCGCGACGCCATCTATCTGTTCGAAGCCTGCGACCGACCGAGCGAGCCCAGCAACCGCGGGCGCATCGTCCGGCTGACACTGGCCGACGGGCAGCTGGAATCGCCGGTCGTTCTGGTGAAGGGCCTCGACAATCAATGCCATCAGGTCGGCGTCGTCGACGACGCGCTGTGCGTGGTCGATACGCGCAACCAGTGCGTGCCGCGCTTTACGCTGGACGGCGCTCCGATCGACGTGCGCCACCCGATCGCGCCCGGAACCGCCGGTGTAGGCGACGCCTGCTACCGCCATATGAACGGCATCGCCGTGATCGACGGACAGGTCGCGGTGATGCTGCACAACGGCCTTACGGGTGCGAACCGGCGCAGCGAGCTGGTGCGGCTCGATCCGCAGTGGCGAGAGGTGGCGCGCGAAACGCTCGACGGTCACGGCTGCCATGATATCGTCGTCGATGCCGACGGCACCGTCTGGCATTGCGGATCGCTGGAGGGGACGCTCATCAATTCGACCGGGCTGAAGGTGAAGGTGTCGGACCGAATGACCCGTGGCCTGGCGATCGCGCCGGATGCGATCATCGTCGGCGCGTCGTCTTATGGCGACCGGTCGGTGCGCGACGAACTGGACGGCGAGGTCGTGTTCCTCGACCGGCGGCTGGGCGTCGAAGCCCGGGTGGTCGTGCCGGGCGCGCCGACCGACCTCATCCTGCTGTAGGATCGGCGCGCCGGCGCCGAATCGCAGGTGCCGCCCGACGCATGCGCCTGCGCACAAAAGTAGAGGCGACGGCCCGGTGGGGCCATCGCCACGACTATCGACACCAGTGTCCGCGCGAACGCCGTTCAGCGATCGCACGAAAAATCGCGTCTTACGAGCGGGTGCAGTCCGCGTACCGCGTGGCGCCGTCGCCGCCGCGAAGTGGCGATGCTTCGGTTTCGGCAACGTCGAGTACCTGGATGGTCGGTTCGACCCAAACGTTGCTCTTCGACGGCGAATTAGCCTGTTCGATCATGGTAAACCCCCTTATTAGACTTCTATGCGTGTCCTGAAATGAACGTATCCGACGCGCATCATCGTGACAAGTGCTAGCCAGATAGCTGTCGGATACTGATAGCCGCAAGCTGGACGATTCACTGATTCTTACAAAAACCAGCAACACTCATACACATGTCCGGAGGGGGTGCTTTCGGCTAAAGTCCTGATCCTGCCGAATTTTACTCGGAGCGACGCTCGCGAAAAGCGTCAGGACCGTCGCCCGCCGCCCATCCGCATCTTCTGGCTCTTGCCGTAGCGGGTCTTGCGGGTGCCGGGCTTGCCCTCGTTGCTGCGGCCCATGATCGGCGCGGCGCTGCGTTCGGGGGCGGGGAGGCCGAGTTCCTCCTGCTCCAGCCCGCGGATTTCGTCGCGCAGGCGCCCGGCCTCCTCGAACTCCAGGTTGGCGGCGGCGTCGCGCATCTTCTTTTCGAGCGATTCGATGTAGGCGCGCAGATTGTGGCCGACCATGTGCGGGCGATCCTCGTCGATCGCGACCGTCACCTGATCCTTGGACGCAACATGCGCGATGATGTCGCCGATGTCGCGCTTGATCGTGGTCGGGGTGATGCCGTGCTCGGCATTATAAGCCTGCTGCTTCTCGCGGCGGCGGTTGGTTTCGTTGAGCGCGCGCTCCATGCTGCCGGTCATGCGGTCGGCGTACAGGATCACCCGTCCCTCGACGTTGCGCGCCGCGCGCCCGATCGTCTGGATCAGCGAGGTTTCGGAGCGCAGGAACCCCTCCTTGTCGGCATCGAGGATCGCGACCAGCCCGCATTCGGGGATATCCAGCCCCTCGCGCAGCAGGTTGATGCCGATCAGCACGTCATAGACCCCGAGCCGCAAGTCGCGGATCAGCTCGATCCGCTCCAGCGTCTCGACGTCCGAATGCATGTAGCGGACCTTCAGCCCCGCCTCGTGCATATATTCGGTCAGGTCCTCCGCCATGCGCTTGGTGAGCGTGGTGACAAGCGTGCGATAGCCCATCTCGGTGGTCTTCTTGCACTCTTGGATCAGATCCTGGACCTGCTCCTCGACGGGTCTGATTTCGACCGGCGGGTCGATCAGGCCGGTCGGGCGGATGACCTGTTCGGCGAACACGCCGCCGGTCTGCTCCATTTCCCATTCGCCCGGCGTCGCCGAGACGTAGGTCGTCTGCGGGCGCATCGCCTCCCACTCGTTGAAGCGCAACGGCCGGTTGTCGATCGCGGAGGGCAGGCGGAAGCCGTATTCGGCCAGCGTCAGTTTCCGCCGGTGGTCGCCGCGCGACATGCCGTTGATCTGCCCGATCGTCTGGTGGCTCTCGTCGACGAACAGCAGCGCGTTCTCTGGCAGATATTCAAACAGCGTGGGGGGCGGCTCGCCCGGCATCCGCCCGGTCAGGAACCGGCTGTAATTCTCGATGCCTGCGCAACTTCCCGTAGCGGCGATCATCTCCAGGTCGAAATTGGTGCGCTGCTCCAGCCGCTGCGCCTCCAGCAATTTCCCCTCGGTCACCAGCTCCTGCAACCGGTCGGCCAGCTCGAACTTGATCGCCTCGCTCGCCTGCTTCAGCGTCGGGCCGGGCGTGACGTAGTGGCTGTTGGCATAGACGCGCACCGAATTCAGGCTCGCGACCTTCTGGCCGGTCAGCGGATCGAATTCGACGATCTCCTCGATGTCGTCGCCGAAGAACGAGATGCGCCACGCCGAATCCTCGTAATGCGACGGGAAAATCTCGAGGTTGTCGCCGCGCACGCGGAAATTGCCGCGCTGGAAGGCGGCATCGTTGCGCTTGTACTGGAGAGCGACGAGCTTGCGCACGATCTCGCGCTGGTCGACCACTTGGCCTTTCTTCAGGTCGAAGATCATCGCCGAATAGGTCTCGACCGAACCGATGCCGTACAGGCACGATACCGACGCGACGATGATGACGTCGTCGCGCTCCAGCAGCGACCGGGTGGCGGAATGGCGCATCCGGTCGATCGATTCGTTGGTCGAGCTTTCCTTCTCGATATAAGTGTCCGACCGCGGCACATAGGCTTCGGGCTGGTAATAGTCGTAGTAGCTGACGAAATATTCGACCGCGTTGTTCGGGAAGAACGACTTGAACTCACCGTACAGCTGCGCGGCGAGGATCTTGTTCGGCGCGAGGATCAGCGCCGGGCGCTGCAGCGCCTCAATGACCTTCGCCATCGTGAAGGTCTTGCCCGAGCCGGTGACGCCCAGCAGCACCTGGTCGCGCTCACCGGCGCGCGCCGCCTCGACCAGCTCCTTGATGGCCACCGGCTGGTCGCCCGAGGGTTCGTAGTCGCTGACGATCTCCAGCCGCCGCCCGCCTTCGGCCTTGGGCGGACGGGCGGGGCGGTGCGGGACGAACGACTGGCCGGTCTCCGGCTCGTCGAGGGTGGTGCGGATCTGGATAGCCATCGCCACGGAATATGGGCGAGGGGCCCGATATGTTCCACCCCGCCCGCGTTTTCCTAGCGCGAGGGGTCGATCAGATATTTCTCGCCGGTCGCCTTGCGGTTGTACGCGGCCAGCACGTCGGGGTTCAGTGCCTCGGCCAGGCCGATCGTGCGGGTGTAATTGCTCGCAAAGGTCGTCGTCAGCTCGTCGACCACGCGCCCGCGCATCCGCCCAACGACCTCGCGCCCGGCCTTGCCCATGAACGGGGTCAGCAGCCAGCCGCTGACCGCCCACGAAAAGCCGAAGTTGCGGTTCAGCACCGTCGGCCCGGTATCGAGCGCGCCGTAGATGTAGAGCTGCTTGAAGGTGGTCGAGCCGTAGCGGCTGTATTCGGCGGCGCTGCGGCTGGCGGCGGCCTCCATCGCGCCCAGGATCTGCCCGCCGAGCTTGCCCCCGCCGATCGCGTCGAACGCGATGGTCGCGACGGTCTCGGCGATCGCGTCGGTCAGCGCGTCGCGGAAATCGGGCGCGGTCGAATCGACGATGTGGGTGGCGCCGATCGCGCGCAGGATATCGGCCTGCTCCGCGCTGCGCACCACGTTCACCAGCGGCACGCCGTCGGCGATGCAGATGCGGTTGAGCATCTGGCCGAGGTTCGAGGCCGCCGCGGTGTGGACGATGGCGGTATGCCCCTCCATCCGCATCGTCTCGACAAAGCCCAGCGCGGTCAGCGGGTTGACGAACATCGACGCGCCGTCGGCGGCAGTCTGGCCGTCCTTCAGCGGCACGCAGTCCTTTGCCGGCAGCTTGCGGACTTGCGTGTACATCGCCCCGCCGAGCATGCCGACGGTCTTGCCGAGCAGGTCGGTAACGTTGGCGCCCGCCGCGATCACCTCGCCCGCGCCCTCGTTGCCGACCGGCAGCGACTGGTCGATCCGCGCCTTCAGCATTCCCATCCGCTCCGCCGGTACGTCCAGCGTCAGGGTCGGGCGATCCGCGGTGCCGCCCGCGACCATCGACGCGACGTCGGCGGGGCCGATCAGGAGCCCCAGGTCGGACGGGTTGATCGGCGCCGCCTGCACGCGAACGATCACCTCGTCGTCGCCCGGCGCCTCGAGCGTCACCGGCTCCAGCGAAAGCTCCAGCTTGCCCGCGCTCGTGACCTTAGAGCGCAGTTCGAGCCCGGTTACCGTGTCGGCCATAATCGCGTCTCCTTTTAAAACTGTTCGCCTGTACGCCTACGCGACACGCCCCCCGGCGGACAAGGGCAGGTGCGGGCCGCGACCAATCAACGCCCCCATGTCGCCAACTGCGCGCCGACGCGCTTGTAACGCCGCCGCGCCCGCCTCTACGATGCCGCCAGACACAAGGGGGACATCCATGACGCTTCGATCCGCGCGGTTTGCCGCGATGTTGCTGGCCGCGAGTGCGCTGGCCGCCTGTGCCGAGAAGACGCCGCCGAAGACCGCGTCGTCGGCGCCTGCCAAGCAGCCGGGCAAGACCTACGCGCGCGATCCGTTCCCCTCGACCTACCGTGCCTATCCGGGTGTGCCGACCCTGGTGCGCAATGTCACGATCTTCGACGGGGAGGGCGGGCGCATCGACGGCGGGTCGGCGCTGTTCGCGGATGGCAAGATCGTCGCGATCGGCCAGAGCGTCGACGCCCCCGCCGGCGCGACCGTGATCGACGGCGCGGGCAAGGTGCTCACCCCCGGCATCATCGATATCCACAGCCATCTGGGCGACTATCCCAGCCCCGGCGTCCAGGCCAATTCGGACGGGAACGAGGCGACCGGCCCGGTCACCGCCGATGTCTGGGCCGAACACAGCGTCTGGCCGCAGGATCCGGGCTTCAGCCGCGCGCTGGCCAATGGCGGGGTCACCACGCTCCAGATCCTGCCCGGCTCCGCCAACCTGTTCGGCGGGCGATCGGTCGTGCTCAAGAACGTCTATGCCCGCACCATGCAGGGGATGAAATTCCCTGGCGCGCCCTACGGCCTGAAGATGGCGTGCGGCGAGAATCCGAAGCGCGTCTATGGCGCAAAGGGCCGGCAGCCATCGACCCGGATGGGCAATATCGCGGTCGATCGCGCGACGTGGGCGCGCGCGCAGGAATACGACCGGCGCTGGACCAAATATGAGAAGGACGGCGGCGATCCGCCCGCGCGCGACATCGCGATGGATACGCTGCGCGGCGTGCTCGATGGCGAGATCCGCGTCCAGAACCACTGCTACCGCGCCGACGAAATGGCCATCGTTATGGATATGGCCAAGGAGTTTGGATACAAGGTCAGCGCCTTCCACCACGCGGTCGAGGCGTACAAGATCGGCGACCTGCTGAAGGCGAACGGCGTCTGCGCCGCCGTCTGGGCCGACTGGTACGGCTTCAAGATGGAAAGCTACGACGGCATCCACGAAAACCTCGCCCTGCTGGAAAAGGCGGGGGCGTGCGTGATGATCCATTCCGACGACGAGAACGGCATCCAGCGGCTGAACCAGGAAGTCGCCAAGGCTTTGTCCGCCGGTCGCCGCGCCGGCATCCAGGTGAGCGACGCCGCGGCCTGGCGCTGGCTGGCGATCAACCCGGCAAGGGCGCTCGGCATCGACGACCGCACCGGGTCGCTGAAACCCGGCAAGATGGCCGACGTCGTGCTGTGGAACGGCGATCCCTTCAGCGTCTATTCGCGACCCGAGAAAGTGTGGGTGGACGGCGCGATGCTTTATGACTCTAGCGACCCGCGCCGACGCCCGGTCAGCGATTTCGAACTTGGCCAGCCCGGCATGGGAGACGTGAAGTGAAGGCCCTGTTGCTCGCCGCCGCCGCGCTGATCGCCACGCCTGCTGCGGCGCAGACCATCGCCATCACCGGCGGCACCGTCGCGATCGGTGATGGCTCCGCCCCGATCGAAAACGGGACCGTGGTGCTGCGCGACGGGCGCATCGTCGCTGCCGGTGCGGGCGTTTCGGTCCCTGCCGGCGCGCAGGTCGTCGATGCGCGCGGCAAATGGGTCACTGCCGGGATGACCGCGGGGATCGGCAGCCTGGGGCTGGTCGACGCCGGCGGCGTGCAGGAAAGCAACGACAGCGGATCGCGCCAGTCGCCCTACAACGCCTCGATCGACGTCTCCGTCGCGATCAATCCGGACACGGTGATGATCGCCAACGAACGCGTCGGCGGCGTCACTCGCGCGATCGTCGCGCCCGATGCGGGCGGATCGATCTGGGCCGGGCAGGGCGCGGTCATCGACCTTGGTGCCGATCCGTCGCCGCTCACCAAGCCGCGCGTCTTTCAGTACGTCGAGCTGGGGGAGGGCGGCGCCCGCAACGCCGGGGGCAGCCGGCCCGCCGCCTATGCCGCGCTGCACGACGCGCTGGCGCAGGCCGCCGACTACGCCCGCGCGCCGGGCAGTTTCGACGGGCGCAGCAAGGATGCGATCCTGACCCGCGCCGATGCCGCCGCGCTGCTGAAAGTGCTCGACGGGTCGATGCCGTTGGTCGTCCATGTCGAACGCGCCAGCGACATCCGCCAGGTGCTGACGCTGCCGACCCGTTATCCGCGGATGAAGCTCATCATCACCGGCGCCGCGGAAGGGTGGATGGTCGCGCGCGAGATCGCCGCCGCGCGCGTGCCGGTGATGGCCAGCGCGCTCGCCGACCTGCCCGCCTCGTTCGAGAAGCTGGCCGCGACCGAATCGAACGTCGGCCGCATGATCCGTGCGGGCGTCACCGTCGGTATCCTCTACGACGGATCGGGCGGCGAGCATGTTCTGAAACAGTTCGCCGGCAACCTCGTCGCGATTCAGAAGGTACCGGGATCGATCGGCCTCAGCTGGGGCGAGGCGTTCGCCGCGATCACGTCGAAGCCCGCCGAAGTCGTCGGCATGGGCAGCGAGATCGGCTCGCTCCGCCCCGGTCGCCGCGCCGACGTGGTGGTGTGGGACGGCGACCCCCTGGAGCTCGCGTCTGCCCCGACCGCGGTGTGGATCGACGGCCAGCCCCAACCGATGGACTCGCGACAGCGGCAGCTCAGGAACCGCTATCTCAATGTGGTCGAGGGCGCGCTGCCGAAGGCGTATGATCGGTAGGCTCGGCTTTTGATTTCAGCCGTTCGCCTCGAGTAGGGATCGAGCTTGTCGAGAGCCCGTATCGAGAGGCTTTCTCCATGAGGCACCCACCTCTCGATACGTCGTCTCGACAAGCTCGATGACTACTCGAGGCGAACGGATTTAGGGAGGAGGCAAGCCTGAAAAGGGCGCCTCACCCCTCTGCCAGCACCTCCGCCCGCGTGCCGTAATAGCCCGCGACGCGGTCGGCGTAGGCCTGGTCGAACACGGGCGCGTTGTTCGACCAGCTGGGGCCGCCCTCCAGCAGGCGGCGGTCGACGGTGATGGTGTAGCTATCGTTGGCGATGTCGTAGCCGAGCAGCTCGAACGGCACCGCGTAGAAGCTCTTGCCGAGCCCCATGAAGCCGCCCAGGCTCAGCACTGCATGGGTGGTGCGGCCGGTGCCCTTGTGGACCATCAGCGCGTGGACGGTGCCGATCGAATCGCCGTCGCGGCTCTTCAGCTTCAGCGTGCCGGTGACATTGGCCTGGACGAGCAGCAGGCTCGCGGCCTCGGCGGGGGGCGTGGTCATGGCGGGTCTCTTCTTGTCCGTGGAAATCCCCCGCTGAACCGGCGGAGGGCGCGCGCGGTTCCCGTGCCATTCCCCGCGTACCCGCATCCGTTCGCCGTCGCCGCGGTTGAGCGGGGCGGGCGCATGGCCCATAGCGGGCGGATGCGCATCCGTATCCCCGCCACGCTTGCCGTCCTGACGCTCGTCGCCGCCTGTGCCGGCGCGCCCGAGCCGGCGCCGACCCCGGTCGCGCCGCCGCGTCCCCTGCCACGACCGGTCACGCCGCCGCCGCCCGCCGCTGCATCGAGCGACTGGCGCGACTGGCCGGTGACGCCCGGCACCTGGAGCTACCGCACAGACGGGCGCGGATCGGTGGCGATGTTCGGTGCGGTCGGGGTGGACGCGCGCTTCGTGGTGCGATGCGACCGGGGGTCGGGCGCGATCTACCTCTCGCGACCGGGCGAGGTGCGCACGATGACGGTGCGCACCAGCACGACCGCGCGCACGCTCGGCGCGCAGCCGACCGGCGGCACGCCAGCCTATAGCGCGACGACGCTGGGCGTGGCCGACCCGCTGCTCGACGCGATGGGGTTCAGCCGCGGGCGTTTCGTGGTGGAGGCCGCCCCGCTCGAGACGCTGGTGATTCCGGCGTGGGCGGAGGTGCTGCGCGTGGTCGAGGACTGCCGGGGCTGAGCCGCAGGCAAGGCGCATGATCCTGACGGGTTTTGCGCGCATTACAAGACTTGAAAGCGGCGCGCCCGCGATTCACATTGGTGGTGCGTCGGGTGACGGCGCACTCGTGTTCAACAAGCGAAAGGAGGTGATCCGATGTCTCATGGTTCAGCAATGGGGTCGGTTCAGTTCGTTCGGGAGACGCGCCGCTGATCTGTCACGCGCCGGTGGATCACCTCCATCGGCAGGGCGCGCGGGAGGAATCCTCCTCCAGTCAACGCCGCCAGTGACAGCGAAGCGGTCCGCATGGTCTCCCGGGCTGGAGCTCTCCGGCCGCTGACCATGTCGGAGGTCGCCGGGTCGCCACAGGGCGCCCGGCGGCCTCTTTCATTTTCGGGCAGGTGGCGCCGCGCCGCGCCTGCTCGGTCCCAGCCTACGCCCCCGCGACGGACACGACGTTCGTCGCGACGAACGGCCCCGCCGGCGCTTTGGTCCCGGCCCTACGCCCCCCGGTTGCACGCGCATTGCCGCGCCCGCCCGACCGCGCGATCCGCTCGGGTTCAACTGGCGAAAGGGCAAGGAATGACACGACATCTCGCGACGCTCGGGGCGGCGGGCCTGCTGGCGACGACGATGCTGGCCGCGCCGGCGCAGGCCAATGGCTGCAACGGTGTGGTCAACATCTTCGTGTGGGGCTGCGCGCCGTGGGACAACAACAACGGCGAAAAATTCCCGTATTTCCGCAAGAAGACGGTCAGCAAGTTCGCGCCAGCCGGATCGCGCATCATCACCGACAAGGGCGCGACGATGATCGACATCGCGGGCACCAAATATCCCCTTGCCGATGCGCGCGTGATCGCGCCGGGCGGTGCCAACGTCGTCGCATCGGGCGGCGCCAACGTCATCGCGCCGGGGGGCGCGAACATCCAGGTGATCGTCCAGAATTGATCGGCGGCGCGGGCGACCGGCACTTCCGGACGGGAGCGCGGTCGCCCGCCTGCGGGCGGGAGCGTGTGCGATGCTGCAAATGGGGCTGGTGCTGGTCGGGATGGGCGTGCTGGTCGCCGGGGTCTGGCGCTGGCTGGCGTGGCGCGGGCGGGCGCGCAGCTACGGCGCGTGGCCATCGGTCGACGCGGCGATCGTGGCGTCGTCGTTGCGCGCGCGCATGACGCTCGACGACGACAATCGCGAAGTCGAATATTGGGAGCCGCAGGTGCGCTATCGCTATGCCGTCGACGGCGCCGAGTTCGAGGGCCGCAGGGCGCGGTGGTTCGACGCGCCCTTCCAGGCCCGCGACGAGGCCGACCGCTGGCTCGACGCGCACGGCGCGGGCACGGCAGTGCGCGCCTATTACGATCCCGCGCGACCGGCGTCGTCGGCGCTGGAGCTCAATCCGCCGGTGTCGGCGCCGGGCACCGGGATGATCTGGATCGGCGGCGCGCTGATGATCGGCGCGCTGCTGGCGGCGGGTGGCGCATGAGGGCGGCGGGCGTGACCCTCGCCGCGCTCGCCGCGGCGTCCGCGTCCCTGCCCGCAGCGGCGCAGCAGCGATCCACCGAACCGGCCAGCCTGCCCGCGCTCGTCGCGATGCTGAGGACGGGCTGCGCGGACATGGTGACGGCGATGACCGAGCTTCAGGCGCGGCACCCCGATGCGACCGGGGCGGTGCCCGACTGCGGCGGTGCGGTGGCGGCGGCGGACGGCGGGCGCTTCCGCGCGATGGACGACGCCGCGTTGCTGGCGTCGATCGAGCGGATGTCGTCGGACATGGAGGCGCTGGTCGCGCGCGGGGAACAGTTGCGCGCTCAGGCGGCAGCGCCCGGGCGCCCGGCCGCGACGCCGGTCGCGGCACCGGCTGGGACACGCGTCGCGCCGCCGCCGGCGTCGGCACCGGGTTCGGGCACGATTCCGGCGGCTACGCTGACCTGTGCCTGGATGGAGCGCATCGGCGGCATCGTCGCGGGCCAGGACTTCCATGACGAGCTGCGGTTCTCGAACATGGGCACGCTGACGCTCGGCGCGAACGGCAGCTACCGCACCGCGCATGCCGCGGGCCGCTACGTGCGCGCGGGCGGCGACACCATCCGGCTGGTGTCCGGCCCGTTCTCCGGCGCGGTCGGCCACCTCCAGCGCGACCGTTCGGGCGAGCCCGCCGTCTATTTCGAGCGCGAGGAGAACCGCGACGCGCGTGGCGTGCATATCGTCGATCCCGGCCGCACCAGCTGCACCGTGCCGCGCCGCTGAGCTAGACCGCGGCCAGGAACGCGTCGATCGCGGCGAGCGCGGGATTGCGCACGGCATCGACCTCGCGCAGCAGTTCATGGCCAGCGCCGGCGGCGAAGCGGGTCATCTGCCCGTCCGGCAGATGACGGGCCACGCGCGCGCTTGCCCGGGAATCGGTCAGCCGGTCGCCGTCCGCCGCCAGTACCAGCACCGGCACCGCGATCCGCCGCAGCGCCGCGGTATCGCCGCGCAGCCGCCGGCTGGATGCGAACGCCTCCGCCAGCCAGCCCCAGCTCGGCGGCCCCAGGCGCAACCCGGGCATCCGCTCGTGCCACCAATGCTCGTCGAGCAGCCGGCCATAGTCGCCGGTCAGCATCGCATCCGAATCGACCTGCGTGCCGGTCGCGGGGCGGGGGCGCCAGGCGGGCCGCGCCGGGTCGCCGCGCCGCGCCCGCCAGTGCGCCAGCGCGCCGCTCAGCCGGTCGCCGAGCGGCGAGCGGATCCGGACCATCGGCGACAGCAGCACCGCGGCATCGGGCGCGATCGCCCGCTCGGCCAGCGCGCGCAGCACGACATGGCCGCCCATCGAATGGCCGATCGCGATGCGCGGGCCCGGCATCGCGGCCAGGCCCTGCCACAGCGCGGCCAGGTCGCCGACCAGATCGCCGAAGCTGTCGACATGGCCGACGCTCGCGCGCCCGGCGCTGCGGCCCGAACCGCCGTGGCCGCGCCAGTCGAACGCGACGACCGCCCAGCCGCGGCGGTGCCAATGATCGAACGTCTCCAGATATTTCTCGAAGATGTCGCCGCGCCCGCCCGCGAACAGGATCGTGCCGCCGTCGGCGGATTCGCCTGCGCGCGCCGGCCAGTCGAACCGCCGAATCCGCCACCCGTCCGGCGCGGTCCAGAACGACACCTGCGCGTCGTCCGGCAGGCGGCGGCGCAGCGGATGGGGCGGGCGAACGACGTCGTGCATCGCCCGCGGTTGAAGCGCAGGCCGCCGCCACTTTCAAGCCGGGGCGCCGATCGCCCGGGCGTCGCGCCTCAGGCGGGCGGGAACCGCTTCAGGCACGCGTTCGCGACCGCATCGCCGTTGCCGACGCTGGCGACGTGCGCGATCTCCGCCCGGCGCGCCGCCGACACCGCGGGCTCGTCCACCGTCATCGCCGCCATCACCTGGTCGACGCGCTTCTCGGCCAGCGCATAGCGATGCGCCAGGTTGCTGGCGTTCATGCCGACGCCGATGCCGCGGTCCTTCAGGCTGGCGAAGGTCGTTGTGCAGATGACCCCGGCGGTCAGCATGTCGGCGGGCAGCCCGACCGTCGCCGCGGTCGCCGCCTTGGCATCGTCGGCGCGGCAGCGTTCGGCGAAGAGGTGGCCGGTGCCGGCGTCGAGCACCGGGCGCACCGCCGCGGTCGCCGCCGTGCCCGCCTGGTCGAGCGCGCCGTTGCCCGCGATCTGCGCGGCCTTGTGGATGAAATAATACCCCTGCGGATCGTTGGCGACGGTCGCCCGCGGATCAAGCGCCATGCCGCGGGTGGCATCCAGCGCGGTCGCGGCGGCGCAGGTGATCGCCCGGCGATAGGGGTCGGCGGGCAGCGCGGGGAGCGGCTCCTCCTCGATATCATACGCCTTCAGGCAGGCGTTGAGCGTGGTCAGCCAGTGGCTCTGCACCGCATTCGCCGCGGTGTCGGCCCCGCCGATGGCGCCGGCCACGTCGGTCGCGGCTTGCGGGAACAGCGTCTCGAACCCGGTCGCGGCGTTCAGGCGGGTGACCTTCGCCAGCATCCGGTCCTTGGCCGCGGCGGTATCGAATTGCGCGCGCATGCCGATCGCGATGACGCCGGTCTGCGCGCACAGCAGCGCGCGGTCCTTCTCTGCGGTCGGCAACGGGCCGAAATCCCGCGTCTCGCACCCGCCGAGCGCCATTGCCGCGCTCGCTGCCATCGCCAGTGCCCCTGCCGTTCCGAACCGCCGCATCGCTTTGCCCCCCCAATTCCCCGCTGAAGCTCGCATGTGACGGCGCGCGCATGCCCGCGTCGCGCGGTGCGAGACGAACCGCGCGGATCGCGCATGCCAATCGGCGCGGCGCCGACCAATCCGCCGTGCGGCGCGACGAAACGGGGCTTGGCACGGGTGCGCGGCGCAGCGACAATGGCGATCGTCAGGGGCGGACAGGGAAACGGGGCGATGGAGGCGCTGCTGCGGCAGGTCCTGCGCGGGACGGCGGTGCGGTTGTGCGCCATCGTCTGGCTGTTCGGATATGTGCTGGTGGACATCACCGCCGCCGCGCAGGGGCGGTCGGCGCCGGGGCTGATGCTGCTCGCGAATCTGCCGCTGATGGCGCTCGGCATCGCCCAGTCGATCGCGCTCGGCCTGCTGCTCGACCGGCTGGAGGGCGTGCGTGCGCCGGTGCGCTGGGGCGCGGTCGCGCTCGCCGGCCTGATCGCGGCGATGGTGCAGACAGTGGCCGATCACCTCGTGCTCGCCGCGGTCGCGCTGACGGTGCTGCCCGACTGGCAGGGCTGGGCGCTCGGCATCGATGCCAGCCGCAAGTTCACGATCTTGGTGCTGTATCTGTGGACCTACTACCTCGCGCTCGCGCTCACCTGGGCGTCGCGCAGCGCCGATTCGGCGAAGATGAACGCGGCGCGGGCGGCGGCGTTCGCGGCGGCGGCGGCCCGGGCGGAGGCGGCGGCGCTCCGCCTCCAGCTCAATCCGCATTTCCTGTTCAACACGCTCAACGCCATCGCCAGCCTCGTGGTACGCGATCGCCAGGAGCAGGCGGAGGAGATGATCGGCCGGCTCGCCGATTTCCTGCGCGCGTCGCTGGTGTCCGATCCCGCCGGGCTGGTGCCGCTCGACCAGGAAGTCGCGACCGCGCGCGCGTATCTGACGATCGAGGAGGCGCGCTTCGGCACGCGGCTGCGCATCGACTGCGCGATCGATCCCGCGGCGGGGCAGGTCGACGTGCCCAATTTCATCCTCCAGCCGCTGGTCGAGAATGCGATCAAGCATGGCGCCGCGCCGGTGCGCGGGCCGGTCACCATCAGCATCGCCGCGCGCGTCGAGGACCGTGTCGCCGTGCTGAGCGTCGCCAACACCGCGTCGGCACGCCCGCCGCGCGGGGGCGGGCGCGCCGGCGTGGACGGCGAACGCAGCGGCATCGGCCTTGCCAACACCCGCTCGCGCCTGGCCATGCACTACGGCGCGTCGGCGTGGATGGAGTGCGGGCCGACCGCCGATGGCTACCGCGTCGAACTCGGCGTGCCGATCGACCCGCACCGGCTGGACGCCGCGGCATGAGGGTGCTGATCGCCGACGACGAACCGCTGGCGCGCGCGCTGCTGCGCGCGCTGCTGACGGAACTGCCCGGGGTCGCGCTGGTCGGCGAAGCGGGCGACGGCGACGAGGCAGTCGAGATGGCGCGCGCGCTCGCGCCCGACGTGCTGTTCCTCGACATCGACATGCCGCAGCGCAACGGCATCCACGCCGCGATCGAGCTGGCCGCGACCGGCATCGAGATCATCTTCGTGACAGCGCATGAGGAGCACGCGATCGACGCGTTCGAGATCGGCGCGCTGGACTACGTGCTGAAACCCGTTCGCCGCCCCCGCCTCGCCCGCACGGTCGAGCGCGCGCTGCTGCGCCATGCCGCGCGCCGGGCCGACGGCGACGCTCCGGCGCCCGCCCGCGACCAGGTGGCGGACGCGGCGATCTGGGTGTCGGTGCTGCGCGGCAACGTGCGGGTCGCGATTTGCGATATCGTGCGGGTGGAGGCGGCGCGCGACCATGTCTATCTCCACACCGCGCAGCGCGCTTATCTGCACCGCGTGACGATGGTGGAGCTGGAGCGGCTGCTGGAGGGATCGGGCATGATCCGCGTCCACCGCTCCGCCTTCCTGCGCCCCGACCGGGTCGCCGCCGTCCACCGCCGCGGCAAGGCGCTGACGCTCGAACTGGTCGACGGGACCAGCGTGCCGGTGGGGGCAAGCTACCGCGCGGCGACGCTCGCCGCGGTCGCGCTGCCGCCGCGCTAGGGCCGTCTGAGCGCCGCGAACGCCCGCCGCGCGCCCTCGACGATCATTGCGCTGCCGAGGCCGATCAGAGCCGCCGGCACCGTCATCACCACCGCAAAGATCGCGACCGTCGCCCAGGCCGCGCCGTCGCCCGGCCATGCCCCGGCCACGCTCGCACAGCAGCGGATCGACGCCACGATCGCGCTGCCGAACGCGACCGTCCCCTCGACCAGCACGAAGGCCGCGATCCCGGCGATCGTCGCGGCGCGGCTCATTGCGCGCGGCGGCGCGGTCACAGCCCGATGTCCTCGCGCGTGCGCGCCCGGCCCCCGTACCAGCGCCGATAGGTGCCGTCCGCCTGCCGGTAATAGCGGCGCCCGCCGACCCGCACCGGTTCCCCCATCGCCCGCACGCTGCGCCACGCCCCGATCGCCATGCAGACCAGCGTGAAGATCTTGAGCCACACCATCGCATCCCCCCGGTCGCCGTCCGACCCGTGCATCGCGCAGCCCGCCCCCGGGCGCGCGGCTGCCGCGACCAAATGGCCGACCGGCGCTACCAGCGCGCCGGCTCGCAACCATCCGGAGCGCGCGATTCGGCTTGCGTCCGCGGCAAACGACGGGTGGAGTGCGGCTGGGGGGCAGATGCTTTGCATGTGATCGAGGAATGGCCGGCGCCGGCGGACGGCCCGAACTATCGCCGTGCCGCGGAATTGATGGCGCATCCGCTCTTCGACGTCGCGGTCGATGCGGTCGTCGACGGGCTGGCCGACCTCTACGGCAGCGACCGGCGCCTGGTACGCAGCCTGTTCGAATTCGATCGCGCCGTCACCTTCATGATCGCGGTGTGCGTGGCGATGAACCACCGCGACGATCGGCCTGAGGGCTGGCTGAGCGTCCCGACGCTGGCGCAGGCAGCCGCGCTGATGGGGATCGGGCCGGTGCGACGCGTGCGGCGCATCGTCGAGGAGCTGCGCCGCGAGGGGATGATCGAGGCGCTGCCGATGCCGCACGACGCGCGCCGCCACTGGTTGCGGCCGACCGCGGCGATGCTCGCGATCGACCGCGAATGGATGGCGATGTACCAGCGCCCGCTCCTGCTGCTGTACCCGGACGAGCCGCGCTATCAGCTCGGCGCGGCGGGCGATCCCGACTATCATCGCCGTTTCCGGGTCATCGGGCTCGCCACCCTGCCGCTGGCGCACAAGGTCATGACGGCGAACCCGTCGGTCGACCGTTTCCTGCAACACACCAGCGGCGGGCGCATCCTCGCCATCCTGTTGCAGTCGGCACGCGACGGCGACGATGGCTGGACGCCGCCCGGCTTCTACACGGGCGCCGCGCAGCGTAGCGCGACGACCCGGGTGCACGTCCGCAGCGTCCTGCGCGCGGCGGCGGATGCGGGCCTGGTCGAGATCGTCGAGGGAAGCGACGGGCGAGTTCGCCCGACCGCGCGGCTGGTTGACGATTTCGCGCGCTGGGTCGCCGACTGCCTGTCGGCGACCGACCTGGTGTCGGTGTTGAGCGACGCCATCTAGGGTCCGGACTCGATCGCGATGATTGGCCTGATCGTGTCCGGACCTCAGCGCACGCGATCGCGCGTCCGGGAACGCCGCTATCGGCTTGATTGTACCAAAAAGTTTCGTTGAAAACCGGGGATAGCGCCTTAGGGTGCACGCTGCAATTTCAGGGCGAAGATCCGCGGCAGCCGGGGGGCGGTCCGATCGGCGCGGAAATGCGCGTGGCGGCATGTCGCCGTCATGATCGGCGCGGGCGCGGGGCAGCGCCGCCGCGTGGGGGACGAAGATGATCGCGACAGACGTGACGCCGACCGGCGCGTCGGACCCGACCGGCTATTCCGAAGCGGAAGCGCGCACCCGCCTGTCCGCCGGCATGCTGCCGATCCGCGAGTCCGGTCTCGTCGGCTTTACCGAGACGACGGCGCCGGCACTTCCCGCCGCAAGCCTGATGTTGACCGGTGCGCCGGCACCCCTCCGCTATGTCGAGGGCGACGCGCCGGCGCATCTGTTCGCGGGCATGACGCTGACCGCTCCGGGCAGCCTGAAGGATGTGCGGATCGAGGTGCGAGGGCCGCTCGACACGCGCGATGGGGCGACCTTCGTCCTGGCCAGTGGCGGTGCGGGCAACCCCGTTCGCGTCGACGCCGACAACAAGGTCTATTGGAACGACATCCTGGTCGGCCGGATGTTCAGCGGGGCGATGCAGTCGGGCTATACGCTGTCGATCCTGTTCACGGAGGACGTGACCGCCGCGCAGGCGACCGACGTGCTGCACCAAATCACGTTCGCAACGGGGGAGACGGCGTCCTTTTCCACCGAGGTGCAGTTGCTGGTGCATCCGCCGGCGGCCCCGGCGATCCAAAATCCTCTGGCGGGGATGGATTTCGGGTCCGACGCGTCGATCATCGTCTTCGACATCACCGGCGACGGGCGTCCCGACCTGCTCATCGGGTCGTCGACCGACCAGGGCCTGACGATCCTGCGCAACGAGGGTGGGGGCGTGTTCACCACCTTGCCGCGCGACACCGGGCCGCTGCGCGACGTGGTGTACGGCGGGTTCGGCCGGGCCGGGGGCGTGGCCGATCTCGACGGTGACGGTCGGCTCGACATCGCGCTGGTCAATTTCGCGGGCAGCTTCTCGCGCATCCTCAACACCGCCAACGGCTTCGCCTACGAAACGCTGGGGCCGACCGCGAACGTCCAGCCGTTCGACCATATCGCGGTCGCGCCGGGTCAGACGCCGACCTTCTTCGACATCGATGGCGACGGTACCGCGGACCTGATCCTGAGCAACGGTTCGGGTACCCTCGGCTTCTACCGCCTGATCGCCGGCCATTACGAGGCGGCGCCCGAACTCGCCGATCGGTTCACGTCGACGACCGGGGATGGGATCACCTTCTTCGACATCGATTTCGATGGCGATGACGACGCGATCGTGACCAGTGCATATGGGCTGCGCCTGTTCGTCAACGAAAGCGGCTTCTTCGGCGAAATGGGCAGCGGGCCCGACAATCCGCTGTACGGCTATTCGGTCCCGGTCGGCGGGCGGATCACCTTCTTCGACGTCACGGGCGACGGCGTCGCCGAGCTGCTGATCGCAAAGACGGACGGCACCATCGAGGCGCTATCGCTGAAGCTGCCGGTGATGGCGACGACCGAGCTGTCGGTCATCGGCGTCAACGATATCCCGACGATGCGTCTGGGCGGCGGCGCGCAGACCAATACCGCCATCGCCTATACCGAGGGAGCCGCCGCGAAACTGATCGCGCCGAATGCAACCTTCATCGACGACGACTGGGCGTATGGCGCCGGTGCGAAGACGCTGACGGTGCGCGTCGGCGGTAACGATGCCGCCGATCAGGTCGGCATCCAGACCGGCGGGCGGCTGTCGCTGCAGGGCGGCAGCATCCTGCTCGACGGTATCGTCATCGGCACGGTGGCCAGCGGACTCGGTTCGCCTGCCCTCACCATCGGCCTCACGGCGCAATCGACGGTCGCCGATGTCCGGGCGCTGTTGCAGGCGTTCACCTATCGCAATGCGTCCGACGTGCCGGTCACGGCGGCGCGCGATATCGCTTTCACGATCACCGACGCCGGCGGTGCGAGCTCGACCAGCCTGGCGGCGCTCAGCGTCACGTCGATCAACACGCCCCCGTCGCTGACCGGCCTTCCCAGCTATTTCCAGGTGGACGAACAGGCCGCTCCGGTCCTTCTGCTGGGCAGCGCGACGATCGTGGACCGGACGGATCGCTGGGACGGGGCGCAATTCTACGTCGACCGGTTGTCGGCGACCGACCGGGTCGCCGTCCGCCACCAGGGCGACGCCGCGGGACAGGTCGGCGTGAGCGGCTCAACGATCCGCTATGGCGGGGTGGAGGTCGCGAGCGTCTCGGGCGGCGCCGGCACGCGCGCGACGATCGTCTTCAACGCCGCCGCGTCGCAGGACGCGGTCCAGGCCGTGCTGAGCAACGTCACCTATGCCAATATCGACCCCGCGCCGGCGGGGAGCCACGATATCGTCGTCAACTTCGTCGATCACGACGGCGCCGACATCGGCGCCTCGTCGATCGAGGGCGTCAACGGTCGCGCGATCACCATCGCGATCGCCGCGACGATCGACCACGTACCCTTCATCGATGCCGACGGCACGACGCCCGGGCTGAACTACGAAACCACGTTCACCGACGGATCGGCGCCGATCCGGCTGTTCCGGTCGCCGGGCTTCGTCGACGTGGATGGCGGCACCAGAACTTTCACGAGCGTCACCATCGCGGTCGTCGGCAACGCGTGGGCGGGCGACTTTTTCGACATCGACCGCACGGCGCTCGGCGACATCACCGTGCCCCACGTCGTGTTCCTGCGCGGCGGCGTCAACATCGGCGAATTCAGCCACTCGAACAACGGGCTGACCCTCACGTTCAACGCCGCGGCGACCCAGGCGGACATGCTCCAGATCCTGCGCGCGGTCACGTTCGAGGTCGCATCCGGTTCGCCGCTGATCCTCGACCGCACCATCGCGGTCACCACGCGTCCGCCGACCGGCGTCGGCAGCACGTCCTATGTGACGGTGCACGTGGTCGACAGGCCGCCGGTCATGTCGCTGTACAATTTCGGCGCCGGATACACCGAAAACGTCCCCGTCTCGATCGCCGGCGGTGCCGAGCTGAACGACACGGCGCCGTTCACCATCACGTCGATGACGGTCACGATCTCCCGCAACGCCAGTGCCGAGGATCGGCTGATCGTGGCGGGCGGATACGCGACCGCGGACGGCCGCATCCTGTGGGGCGGGGTGCAGGTCGGGACGGTGACCGGTGGCGTCGGCACGACGCCGCTGGTGCTCACCTTCCAGAACGGCTTCAGCAGCGAATTCGCCGACGACATCCTGCGCGCGATCCAGTTCGACATCCTGTCGGAAAATCCGTCGACCGCGACGCGCGAGCTGACCGTGGCGGTCGGATATTACGGCCCGTTCCTCAACACCGGTGGCGGGCAGGCGATCGAAACGCTGACCGGCACCACGAGCCTCACCGTCACCGCGACCATCGATCGCCCCGCGGTGATCGACCTGAACGCGAGCGACGGCGCTGCGGAAACCGGCGCGACCAGCCGCTACATAGAACTGGCCGCCCCCACGCTGGTCGCGCCCAATCCGGTCGTCATCGACGATGACCTGCCGATCGTGACCGGCGTGTCGCTGACGATCGCCATCCGGTCGGGCGGGACCGCCGACGACCGGCTGAGCCTGGTCGCGAACGGGACCGGCGCGGGCCAGGTGTCGATCAGCGGCAATACGCTGTCCTACGGCGGCGTGGTCGTCGGCACCTTCACCGGGGGCGGCGTCGATCCGATCGCGATCACGTTCGTCGATGGGACGAGCAAGGCCGCGGTCGCCGCGATCATCGGGCGCGTCGGCTTTTCCAACGTGTCGCGCGATCCGGTCGGCGGCGACCGCATCATCGAGATCGCCGGCAATTTCTTGCAGGGCGAATCCAGTACCGCGACCGCGACGGTCACCGTCATCGACCTTGCCAACACGATCATCGTCGATCTGTTCGCGATCGAGGATGTGGCGGCGACGGGCATAGATACCGGCACCAGCGCGACCTATCGCCCGGGCAGCGGCGCGATGGCGATCGCGCCTGCGGCAGGCGTCACCGCGCCAGACATCGACGTGTCGCACGCCACCATCACGGTCGCCATCACCGGCAACGCCGCTGTCGGCGACCGGTTGTCGCTGGCCAGCGCCGGCAACGGCAACACGATGTTCTGGGTCGACGGATCGACCCTGATGTACGGCACCACCGTCTTCGGCACGATCACCGGCGGTACCGACGGCGTGGCGCTGACCATCACGACGGCCGGTCTCGCCGACCTGGCGCTGCTCGGCGCGCTCAACCGCAGCGTCAGCTTCTCGACGACGTCGGACAGCGTTGCGACCCGCACCATCACCTTCTCGACGTCGGCGCCCAATGCCCCGTCGCTGTCCGCCACCGCGTCGGTCGCGATCGCATCGACGCCCGCACCCGGCGTCGTGCTCGATCTCGAGCCGGCGGACGGCGCCGCCGTCACCTGGATCGGCCAGCAGCTGCCGCGGCCCCAGACCGGGCTGCTGGTGGCGGCGAACGCTGTCGTGGCGAACCCGACCGAGGCCGGCTGGCACAGCGTCACGCTGACCATCGCAGCCGACAATCCCAAGCCCGGCGACACGCTGTCGATCGACGGGTCGCGGGGTGCGGGGTATCTGACGAACGGCGTCGCCGGCGCGACCGCGACCAATGTAGTCGGCACGGGCACCGGCGGCGGCAACGGCACGCCGCTCGTCCTGATGCTGCATTCCAGCGACGGCGCGCCGCTGTCGATGGCGGGGATCACGGCGCTGCTCCAGGCGGTGCGCTTCTCTGGAAGCACCGGCGTTCCGGAGATCGGGACGCGCGCCTTCACCTACACGCTGACGACCGACACCGGCTCGACCAGCGCGCGCGCCTATGTCGATGTTGGCATGCCGCCCGTGCTCGACCTGCAGCCTTTCGATGCCGCCCCGCAGACCGGGGTGTCGCTGACCTATGTCGATCGCACCGCGCCCAAGGTCATCGCTCCGCTCGGCCTGATCGGCGATTTCGAAGGGGGTGCGCGCAGCAACCTGCTGACCGTCCAGGTCACGGGGAATGCCGATCCCAACGACCGGCTCGGCATCGTCGAGGGCGACGGCGGGCTCGGCATCATCGGCGTCAGCGGCACGTCGGTGCTGTACAATGGTGTGGCGTTCGCGACCTTCACCGGCGGCGCGAACGGGATGCCGCTCAGCTTCGACTTCGGGCCGGTCGGGGGCGAAAGCCGCGCGGTGAATGCGCTGCTGAAGGCGATTTCCTTCTCGAACCTGTCGAGCCACGCGGGGTTCGGCACGCGCACCGTCACTTTCACGACGGTGTTCGCCGAAAGCACCGGGCACCCGATGACCGCAGCGGCGACGATCACCATCGGGTTCAACCCCGATGCCCAGACGATCCTGGACCTGAATGCCGCGGACGGCCCCGGCACGCTCGGCTCCGCCTCGACCTATGTGGCGCTCGGCAGCCCGGTCGCGATCGCGCCGGCGGGTGCGATCACCGATGCCGACACGCCGGGTATCCGCACCACGAAGCTGACCGTCACGATCGGCGCGAACGCGACCGGCGACGATCGGCTGGTCGTGATGGCGATCGGCAGCGGCGCGACCGCGGTGACGATCGCGAACGGCACGGTCTCCTACGGCGGTACCGTCGTCGGCACCGTGTCCGGCGGTATCGGCGCGGCGCCGATGACGATCGCCTTCGCGGGCGGCGGCGCGAGCCTGGGCGTGGCGACCGCGATCCTGCACGCGATCGGCTTCACCAGCGCGTCGGACACGCCGGCCCTGCCGGTGCGGACGTTCACGGCGGTCGCCGGGTTCGAGAACGGCCAGTTCTCGGTCGCGACGGGCACGGTCGCGGTCGCCTATCTGCCGGTGGCGGTGGCCGATGCCGCGACGGTCGCGGCCGATACGACGGCGGCGCTCGCGGTCCTTGCCAACGATTACGATCGCGACGGGCCGGCGCCCGCCATCGCCACGGTCGACGGCATTGCCGTGGCGGTGGGCGGCACCGTGACGCTCGCGTCGGGCGCCCTAGTGGTGCGGCAGGCGGACGGAACGCTCCGCTACGATCCGAACGGCGCCTATGACGCGCTGATCTCCCCACAGATGGCGCTCGCGACCGGATCGACCGCGGCGACGCAGGCGACCGATACGTTCCGTTACGGCGTCGTCGGCGGCAACGAGACGACGGTGACCGTCACCGTCATCGGCGCCGACCTGCCGGTGGCGGTGGCCGATGCTGCGGTTGTCGCCGAGGATGCGACCGTCGTCGTCGCCGCGCTGGCCAATGATTTCGATTATGACGGCCCGGCCCCCGCAATCGCACGGATCGGCGGCTCTGCGGCGGTGGTGGGGCAGGCGGTGACGATCGCATCGGGCGCGACCGTCACGCTGCTGGCGGACGGGACGCTGCGCTACGACCCGAACGGGCGCTTCGACACGCTGATATCGGCAGCGACGAAGCTCGCGACGGGGACGACGCTGCCAGATCACGCGATCGACAGCTTTACATATACGCTGGCCGGCGGCGTGCAGGGGAGCGTCAGCGTCACCGTGCAGGGCGTGGATACGCCCGGCGGCGCCGTGGCCGCGCCCGACGGTGCGACGGTTGCCGAGAATGCGACCGTCGCCATCGACGTGCTCGCCAATGATTTCAGCGTCGGCGGTCCGGTGCCGGTGCTCGCGACGATCAACGGCGCCGCCGCGACGATCGGCCAGGCGATCGCGCTGGCATCGGGCGCGCGCGTGACGCTCGGCGCCGACGGACGCCTGCTCTACGATCCCAACGGCAAGTTCAACGCGCTGATCACGCCGGAAGCCAAGTCGGCGACCGGATCCGCGCAGCCGACCGAGGCGACCGACACGTTCAAATACACCGTTGCCGGCGGCTATGAGGCGATCGTCACCGTCCGCCTGTACGGCGTGGACGGACCCCAGGCGCCGGTCGGCGTCGCCGATACCGCGGCGGTCCTCGAGAATGCGACCGTCGTGATCGACGTGCTGGCCAACGATAGCGATTCCGATGGCCCCGCGCCGTCGATCGCCCGGGTGAACGGCGTCGCCGCAGTGGCGGGGCAGACGGTGACCATCGCGTCGGGCGCGCGCGTCACGCTGGGCGCCGACGGTCGCCTGACCTACGATCCGAACGGCCGCTTCGACTATTTGGTCGCGCCGCAGTTGAACCTGAACGGCACCGAACAGACCCAGGCGACCGATACCTTCCGCTACACGCTGGCCGGCGGGGTGGAGACGCTGGTCACCGTGACGGTGACCGGTGCCGGCGCACCGGTGCCGGCGGTCGCGGTGCCGGATTATGTCGCCGTGCAATACGGCCAGTCGATCATCATCCGCGTCCTTGACAATGATTATGATCTCGACGGGCCGGCGCCCACGCTGGTCGATGTCGACGGCTACGACTGGTGGACCGAGCCGGGCGCCAAGATCATCTTCCCGAGCGGCGCGGTGCTGGTGCCGCAGGCCGACGGATCGATCAAGTACGACCTGTCGATGGTCAATTATCCCGACGGCCCGCCGCCCAGCGACACCTTCCATTACTATCTGGCCGGCGGCGTGGTCGGGACCGTTTACGTCACCATCCTGGCGGCGGGCAGCTATGTCGCGGTGGAGGATATCGCGACCGTCGCGCGCGACGGGTCGGTGACCATCGACGTGCTGGCGAACGACCCGCTGATCGACGGTCGCCCGCCGACGATCGCCCAGTTGAACCGTACCTTCGTGGACGTCGGCGTGCCGATGACGCTGGCATCGGGGGCCCAGATCACGCTGACCGCGGACGGGCGCATCCGCTACGACACCCACGGCGCCTTTGCCGGCATCGTCGCGGCGACGACCGACGTGTTCCACTATACGCTGGCCGGCGGCTACGAAGCGAAGGTCACGCTGAACGTCCTGGCGACGAACATCGTCGTCGATCCGCTGCCGCCGGTCGCCATCGCCGATGTCGCCACCGTCGCGGTCAATGCCGCGGTCGCCATCGACGTCCTCGCCAACGACGCCAGTGTCGGCACCAGCCGCCCCATCAAGGTCGACGGCGTCAGCCTGACCACCGGCCAGACCGTCGTGCTGGCGTCGGGTGCCTGGGTCACGCTGCTGCCCGATGGCCGGTTGTCCTATGACCCGCACGGGTCGTTCCCGGGGCTGGTGTCGCCGGCGACGGGGCTGTTGACGGGCGCGGTGAACACGGTGGCGCCCGACAGCTTCCGCTACACGCTGACCGGCGGGACGGAGGCGGTCGTGTCGGTGACGATCACCGGCATCGACGGGCCCAATGATATCCTGCGCGGCAACGCGCTCGACAATGTGCTGACCGGCACGGCCGCGACCAACGTGTTCGACATCGGCCAGGGCGGGTCCGACACGGTGCGCAGCGGCGGCGGCAGCGACGTGATCTTCGTCGGCGCCGCGCTCGACACCGGCGACTGGATCGACGGCGGCAGCGGGACGGAGGATCAGCTCGGGCTGCGCGGCGCCTATCCGGACTATGTGTTCGGCGCGAACAACCTGATCGACATCGAGACGCTGGCGATCCTATCGGGTAGCGATACGCGGTTCGGCGGCCTCGCGAGCGACCGCTTCAGCTATCACCTGACCACGCTCGATTCGAACGTCGCGGCGGGCAACCAGCTCTCCGTGAACGCACGGACCCTGCTCGCCGGCGAGGACCTGACCTTCGACGGGTCGGCGGAGACCGACGGATCATTCCTGATCTATGGCGGCGCCGGTCGCAACGTCCTGATCGGCGGGCAGGGTAGCGACGGCTTCTACATGGGCGCCGTGCTCGACGCCCTCGACCGCATCGACGGCGGCGGCGGGGCGCTCGACCAGGTCGGGCTGCAAGGCGCCTACGCGACGCGCGTGACGTTCGCGCCCGACACCATCCGCAATATCGAGCTGCTGGCGTTCCTGCCCGGCAACGACACGCGCTTCAGCGCCGCGGGCACCGCGCCGTCCTATTTCGATTTCAAGACCGACGACGGCAACGTCGCTGCGGGCCGGCAACTGGTGGTGCAGGCGAACACCCTGCGCGCGGGCGAAACGCTGATCTTCGACGGGTCCGCCGAAACCGACGGCAGCTTCCTGTTCTACGCAGGCTTCGGCAGCGACATCCTGACCGGTGGGCAGGGCAGCGACGGCTTCTATTTCGGACAAAGCCGCTTCACTGCGACCGACCGTGTCGACGGGCAGGGCGGGGCGCTCGACCAGATCGGGCTGCAGGGCGATTATTCGGGTGCGAACGCCCTGACCTTTGGCGCGGACCAGATCCGCGGCATCGACATGATCGTGCTGCTGTCGGGCGCCGACACGCGGTTCGGGGGTGGCGGAATGCGCTTCGGCTATACGCTGACGATGGATGATGCCAACGCGGTCGGGGCGGCGCCGATGGTCGTCCAGGCGAACACGCTGCGCGCCGACGAGGTGCTGGTCCTCGATGCCTCGCGGGAAACTGCGACGCCCTACACGATCTACAGTGGGGCGGGCGCGGATACGATCACCGGCGGTGCCGGCGACGACACGATCTGGGGGCGGGGGGGCGGCGACATGCTGCGCGGCGGTGCCGGCAACGACATTTTCAGCTATTTCGCTACCACCGATTCGTTCGGCACCGGCGCCGACCGCGACGTGATCCTCGATTTCGCGCACGGCGACAGGATCGATGCATCGCGCATCGGCTTCACAACCTTCATCGGCAGCGGCACCTTCACCGGTGCTGGCCAGTTGCGCGCGGTAGGATCCGACAGCAGCTGGATCATCGAAGGCGACCTGAACGGCGACGGCGTGGCCGACTTCTCGATCGCGGTGACGACGACTGCCGGGTTCGCGTGGGGTGCGAACGACTTCGGCCTGGCGCCAACGCCCTGACGCGCAGGCGGGGAAGTAGGGAATGCGAACGACGCGGGGCCGGACGCCACGGTACCTCCAGGCGCGCCGCGCGAGCGCACGCGAACGCGCGTTCGCCCGGATGCTGCCGATTTCTATGCTGAAAAAATGGTGCCCCACAGGGGACAAAGCTGGGCACTCAGATCATTGGAGAATATCCATAAGGAGAGGCTGACCGCCAGCAAAACCGTCTAGCCGAAAACGGCTTTGGAGCTTTGGATTTGGCCTAGATATAGGCATTGAGGCCTAACCAGTCTGCCCTGATACGTCGGGCGCCGCTCTTGGGTCGGGATCCTGCGCCTTTCCGGTGGCGGGCGATGCTTTCTGGCTGGGCATCGCGGTCAGGTATTCGACGATCGCCGTAATGTCCTTATCGGCGACAGGCGCTTTATAGACCTCGCGCATCTTGGTTACGGTCGCCTTCCACTGGTCCGCCGACAGCGCCGGCTGGGTCAGCGCCATGCTGGCCGAATGACAGGACGTGCAGTTGGCGTTGATGACGTCGGCGTGCGGCCCGTCCGGATACATCGCGTCGTCGATCGGCATCTCGATGCTGCTGGACGCGAGCGTGAAGCCGCCGCCCGAGACACTCGACGGGGGCGGCGGCGGCGACGTCTCCGATATCGCGACGGGCTGCTTGCGGCTGTTCGGCGCGCCGATCGAAACCAGCGCCACGATGGTCAAGCCAATCGCGCCGACGGCCAGCAGGCCGGGAGATGGTGCCTTCATAGTAGCGTTCTCCTCAGGCCGCGGTGATGGTGGTGGTTTCGATGTTGCCGCGCATGAACCCGCCCGGGTTCCAGATCGGTTGCATCGGCTGGGCGACCCCATCGGTATTCCAGCAGCGCACCATGATCGGGTTGGTGCCGCGTCTTAGCGGAACGCGCCCATCCCAGCGGCGGAAACTGTATTTGCCCTCGTCCGACCCAAGCGTGGTTTTATACCAGGTGTGGCCGCCGTCAGACGACACGTCGACCTTGGCGACACCGCAGTCGCCGCCCATCGCGATGCCGCCAACCGGGATCGACGCTTCATACGCGATCGCTTGCCCATCGGGCAGGCTGGTCATCCAGCTGCGCGGGATCATGCGGTTGATGGGCACGGTCGGGAAGTTCTTGGCGCCGGGCGCGACATTCGCACCGGGCGTCGCGGGAATCTTGTAGGCCTTCGCCATCCAATATTCGTCATCGGGACCGGGCAGCACCTCGATCGAATTGAGCATCTTGACCCAGTAAGTCGAGTACCAACCCGGCACGATCAGCCGACAGGGAAAGCCGTTGAGGAGCGGCAGCTGCTCGCCGTTCATGCCGAACGCGATCATCACCTCGCCATCACGGGCATGATCGATGTCCAGCGCCTTCTCGAAGTCGGGCGCTCCGGCGACGACCGGCTGATCGAGCGCGCCGAACCGCACCTGCACTGCTCCCGCTTTCACTCCGGCGATGTCGAGCACGTCGCGCAGCCGCACGCCCAGCCACTTGGCATTGCCCATCGCGCCGTTGCCCCATTGCGCCCCGGCGACGCGCGGCTGGAACAGACCGCGGCTGTTGCCCGAACACTGGTTGACCGCCGCCAGCTCGACGCGCGGGAGCCGCAACAGCTGCGCCAGGCTGATCGACAGCGGCCGGTTGACATGGCCGAAGACGTTGAGGCGGAAGCTCTCGACGTCGATCGAGGTCGGAATGTCGGCCCAATGCCAGCGCACGAAGAACTGGTCGTTGGGCGTGAACACGGACTTGTCGAACACGTCCATCGGCGTCTCGAGCAATGGCGGATGGATGCGCTGGAGGATCATCTGCCCCTTGCCGGGAAAGGCGCTGGTCATCGGCCGTTCCGAATTGCCGCCGGGCAGCCGCAAATCGACGAGTTGCTGCGCCAGTGCGGGGACGGCGGCGAGACCTGCGGTGCCGAGCGCGGCACGGCCGAGAAAGCGGCGGCGGCTGGTATCGGCGGCCAGCCTGCTGTCGAGCGTGTCCATAATATCTCCCTTGAGCTTCAGGCTGGCGGATCGCGGGCGGTTCGCCAAGTGATCGGACACGGACGTCCAATCGGGATTGCGGATCAGTTCGGGGTGGCGATACATGGCGAGACGAAGAGATTGCCCCGCCACGCGCCGGCCAGCGTCTTGGCACCGACTAGCAGCCACATCGCGGCGAGCGCCACCGTCAGCACCGTGCCGACGACACCGAAGAAACCGAGATTCAGCGTTGCGCCCAGCCGGAAGGTAGCGACGGTGTAGACGCCGAGCGGGAAGGTATAGCCCCACCAGCCCAGGTTGAACGGCACGCCTGCGCGCCAGTAGCGAATGGTGATGAGCGTCGCGAGCGCGAGCCACCACAGACCGAAGCCCCACAGGCAAAGCCCGGCGATGACGCCGATCCCCTGCGCGACGGTGCCGACATCGGCGAGGCCATGCTGCGCCAGGATCGCGGGCGCATCCGCCCCGAGCACCAGCATACCCAGCGCGCCGGTTCCTATCGGCCCCAGCGCCAGCCAAGATGAAGCAGCCATGCTTTCATGCGGCAGCTTGTGCAGCGCCATGCGCAGGATCAAAATGGCGAGGATGCCGAAGGCGACCGGCACCGAATAGGCCCACAGCACATAGGATGTCGCGAGCGTCACCAACTGCGCGTGGGAATCGGCCAGATGCGGCGCGAGCAGCCCGCCGCTGGCGCCGGCGACCTCGGCAGCGACAACCGGCAGCAGCCACACCGCGGTCATGCCGTCGAGGCTGTGCTCGTGCCGGGTGAACATCAGGTACGGGATCAGCACACCGCAGGCGAGCGACATGGCGACGTCGATCCACCACAGGACATGTGCGACGCCGACGATGCCGTCCCCGAACCGCGCGATGCCGAAAGCAAGACAGCCGTTGATGATCGTCGCCAGCCCCATCGGGATCGTGCCGATGAACATCGACACGGTGTTGTGCCCGAAGATGCGCCGCGCCTCGTGTCCGAACATCACCCAGCGGGCGGTGTAGAGGCCGCCGAACAGCGCGAAGAGCGCGATGTTGAAGAACCACAAAGCCTCGCCGACCGGCTTAAGCGAGGGGCCGATGTCCGGCACCTGCGGCAGCGCGAGGGCCAGGATGCCCGTGCCCATCGTTGCGGCGAACCAGTTGGGCGTGAACTGGCGGATCATCTCGCGCGGGTGATCGAGCCGGCTGAGCGGCTTGAGACCGGTCAGGACGGACCGCGTATCGTTGCTCACTTCGCCTGCTCCTTGATGAGATCGGTCAGCGCGTCGGCAGCGCGCGTGCGATAGCGCTCTTTGTGGCGCAGCGCGTGAAAGGGCCGGTCGGGCAGCCCGAGCGGCAGCTCGACCAGATCGCCGGCCTTCAGCGCGCGGGCGACCACCAGCCGCGACAAAGCGGCGACCCCGGCACCCGCTTCGACCGCGGTGCGGACGGCTTCGTTCGACGGCAGAGTCATCGCGATGCTCATCTGGGCCGGATCGAAGCCGCGCGTCCGCAGCGTCTCCTCGAAGGTCGAGCGGGTGCCCGATCCCTGCTCGCGGACGATCCAGCGGGTCTCACGTAGCCAGTCCTCGTCGACCCTGTCTGTATCGCCTTTACCGACCAATACCATCGTGTCGCGGCCGACGACCCAGTGCGCCAGCGCCGGCTCGTCCACCATGCCCTCGACGAAGCCGAGTTCGGCCGCGCCGCTCAGAACCTGCGCGGCAGCGCCTTCGGTGTTGTCGATGGCCAGTTCGACCGCGATCTGCGGGTGGCGCTCGTGAAACGCGGCGAGTTTGGGCGGCAGCCAATAGCTGGCGATCGTCTGGCTGGCGACGAGCTTGAGCGTCCCGCGCTCCAGCCCGCCGTATTCGGCCAGCATCATCTCGGCGTGCGCGGCACGGCCCAGCACCGCGCGCGCCTCGTCGAGAAACGCGGCGCCCGCCTCGGTCAATTGGATGCCGCGCCCGACGCGGTGGAACAGCGGCACGCCGTGGCGCGCCTCCAGCGCGGCAATCGCACCTGATGCGGCCGACTGGGTGACGTTCAGCGCCTCAGCCGCCCGCGTCACATGCTCGCGCTCGGCCACGCCGACGAATATTCTTAATTGCTCCAGCGTCATATTCAATCTCCTGACGCCGGTGCTACGCTTGACCAACCAATCTATCCAACGGTTTGATTAGTTCATTCCAATCGCATTTGATGATTGATTGCGGATCGCGACAACCGCTTTGTCGAGCGTAGCCCGGTCGATCGCGCCCGGGATGACCAGTTTGCCGATGACGATCCCCGGCGTCCCCTGCAGGCCGTAGGAACGTGCCAGAGCGTCGGTCTCGCGCAAGGTCGCATCGATCGCATCTTCCCGCACGTCGAGATCGCGGTGTAGGCGGTCCATATCCACCCCGGCCCGCGCCGCCGCCCGCGCCAGGTCGTTTGCGTTCATCTCCTCCGGCGCAGCCATCAGCGCATCGTGAAATGCCGCGTGGCGGCCCTGCATCGCGCTGGCAATCGCCCAGCGCGCCGCCTGTTCGGATTGCGCACCCAGCACCGGCCAGTCGCGATAGACTATGCGGACATTCGGGTTGTCGCGGCGGAAGCCGTCGAGCACCGCATGGAACGCGCGGCAATGCCCGCATCGGTAATCCGAAAAGACGCTGACGACGGTCACGGCGTCACGTGGGCCGGCGACCGGCACGTTCGCGTCGTACGAAGATGTTGCGGACGAGACGACCGCTTCGCCGCAAGCCGTCGTGAGTATCATCGCGCAGGCGGCCAGGGCTTGGGTCAGTGTAGGCATGGAGGTCGGCATAGACGCCGATCACGACGCGCGTCCAAGCGGGATCGACGATCGTTCCGATCGGCTTGCGTCACGTGCGACGCCCGCCTATCTTCGCGATCAACGGGGATGGAGTTCCCCCGCATAACCGCCGTCGTGGCTAATGACTCCTGCTTTTGCGCTTCATTGGCGCGGGCAGGACGTGCGCCTTCCCCGCCAGATCAGGGAAGGACCGAACGATGCTCCGTTTGCCAATAGCGCCCGCGCCATGCTGACGCTCCTCTACGTCGCGTTGGGTGGCGCGATCGGCACCATCGCCCGCTATGCCCTGAACCTCGCCATCACAACGCGGACGGGTGAGCTGTTCCCGTGGGGAACGCTGACGATCAACGTCGTCGGCTCGTTCGCGATCGGCCTTTTCGCCGCCCTGACCGGGCCGGGTGGGCGCGTCGCGGCGTCGACCGACGCGCGGCTGTTCGTGCTGGTCGGGCTGTGCGGCGGCTTCACCACCTTCTCGTCCTTCAGCCTCCAGACCCTCGCCCTGTTCGAGGCGGGCGAGCCACTGCGCGCCAGCGCCAACGTCGTCGCGTCCGTCACCTTGTGCCTGCTCGCGGTCTGGCTGGGATCGATCGCGCCCAATCTGATGAGGAGTTGAGACGATGCCACACCGCCTGCTTGCCGTGCTGACCGATCCGGCCACGACCATCGCCTGCCTCGATGCCGCCGCGCTGGCTGCGCCGGCGCTGCCCGGTTGCGCGATCGAGGCGCTTCACGTCGATGTCGATCCCGACCGCATCGTCGCCGCACCGGAGGAGATCGACTTCCAGCGCCTGCGCGATGCGCGCGAAGGGACCGCGACCGAGCGCGCCGAAGCCGTCCGCGCGGCGGTGGAGCGCTGGCAGCGCGATCATCCGGAGACACCAGTCGGATGGCGTTGCGAGGTCGGGCAGCAGGAGGAAATGGTGTCCGCCCGCAGCAAGAGCGCCGACCTGATCGTCCTGGCACGTGGACATGACATGGACAGTGGCGACGCGCTGCATGCGGCGATCTTCGGCACCGATGTGCCGGCGTTGTTGATGCCGCCAGCCGTTGCCGCGTCCAGCCTGTCGCACATCGCGATTGCCTGGAGCGGCAGCGATGCGTCCGGTCGCGCGGTTGCCGGCGCTATGCCGTGGCTGGCTCGTGCAGTGCGGGTGACCGTGATTGCAATCGGCGAGGGCAGCGACGCCGCGCGCGACCTTGCCGGCGATCTTGGACTGGGCGGCATTCATGCCGAGATCCATGCGGTCCCGCGCGGCGATGGCGAACTGGGTGCGCGGATCGTCGGAGAGGCGCACGCGGTCGGGGCCGATGCGCTCGTCGCCGGCGCCTATCGCCACAACGCGATGGTCGAATGGCTGCTGGGCGGGACAACCCGCCACCTGCTCTCCGCCGCCGATCTCCCGCTATTTCTCGCGCATTGAGCCGAGCCGGGTTGCCGCGGCGGACAGCGCTTTCCGGATCGCGGCGGCGACCGCCGGGCTGGTGCAGACGTTGGCCGGGCTGGGATGCGGCATGGTCAGGATCGCGACATCCGGTCGCGTGGCGGCGATGATCGGCGCGGCTTCGCGTGCGACGCGCCCCGCCAGCACAATGGTCGTCAGGTGCGGCAGCAAAGCGAGCAGGCTTGGCAGCGTTCCCAGCCCTTCGCGGATTTCGCCGCGGCGGAGCGGACGGTTGCGTGCGCCGGGTGCATGGACGACCCACGGCACGCAGTTCCACAACAGCATATCGCGCCGTGCGATACCGGCTTCGTCAAGAAACCGGGCGAGGTTGCGCTGTGTCCCGCCAGGGTTGTCGCGCGACACGAACCGGATCGACGCTTCGCCTGGCCCCGGCGTCTCCAGCAGGATCAGAAGCCGCGCGTTGGTCCCGCCATCATGTGGGTCGACATGGGGCACCTGCCGTTCACAGGCGAGATTGCTCCGCCAGTTTTCCAGCGGCGCGACGTGGGGAAGCGTGAGCAATGCCCGCCGATCTTCGGCATCCGGAACCATCGATCTCCTTTCCGGATCGAAATCACAGGAACGATCGGTTGGACCGATCCAAGGCTGGACGCCATCTTTCCTCCACGACGCCGCGCACTTCCGCGCTCCGCCGCACATGGAGTTACGATGATGGCGATGCCCGCTTCCCAAGTCGAGCACGAGATGCCGATGGTCGACCTGACCCCGCGCCCGATGCTGACGCTGGTCCATGACGCCGGCGATTATGATGCGATCGAGCGCACCGCACCCGGCGTCGCCTCGCGCGGCATGCATCCCGGCGCGCTGCTCGGCCTGGTCGGCCTCTACGCGGCGATGCTCGCCAGCTTCTGGACCTTCTTCGCCCGCGATACCGAGGCCGCGCTCGTCATCACGATGGTGACCGTGCTGATGATCGTCTATTTCGGCCTGATCGTTGGTGGGATCCTGGTCGCGGATACACCTGTCCCCGGCGAACCGCAGCGTAGTTTCGCGGCATTCCTCGCCGGTCCGGTCGAGACGCTGAACGACGTGATCACCGGGCGACAGGCGATCGTCCAGATCCTGTTCCTGCCGGCCTGCATGGTTGTGCTGGCAACGATCATCGGTATCATCGCCCGCATATCGCAGATGGGATGAGAGATGAGGGTCCGACGCACGCTGACTGCCGCCGCCCTGCTGCTTGTTGCAACCGGGGCGGCGGCACAGACCGAGGATTTCGCCGCCGTCATGGCTCGGGCGATGGAGCGGATGCATCACGCGATGATGGTTCCCGTCAGCGGCGATCCCGATCGCGACTTTGCGGCCATGATGATCCCGCATCATCAAGGCGCGATCGAGATGGCGGAAGCCGAACTGCGCTTCGGTAAGGACGAACGCCTACGGCGTCTGGCGCAGGGCATCATTGTGGAACAGCGGCAGGAGATCGCCGTCATGCAGGCGATCCTCGCGGAAAAAGGGAAAGCAAAATGAAGCAGGTTCTCATCGCGGCGCTGCTTGCCAGCATCGCCGTCCCCGCTGCCGCGCAGCAGGTGCCGAACGCGCAGCCCGATATGCCGGTATCGTCGCGCGACCGCTTCTATACCTCGGACCAGTTCTCGAACACCGTGTCGGTGATCGACCCGTCGACCAACACGATTATCGGCGTCATCAAGCTCGGCGACCTGACACCCGCCAATCTCAGCCCGCTCTACAAGGGGCAGTTGCTGGTCCACGGCATGGGCTTCTCGCCAGACCGACGCACGTTGGCGGTCGTGTCGATCGGTTCCAACTCTGTGACCTTCATCGATACCGCGACCAACGCGGTGAAGCATACCGCGTATGTCGGGCGCAGCCCACACGAGGCATTTTTCCGCCCCGATGGCCGCGAAGTGTGGGTCAGCGTGCGCGGTGAGGATTACGTCCAGGTGCTCGATGGCCGCACCTACCAGCCGACCACGCGCATTGCCGTGCCCAACGGCCCCGGCATGACGATCTTCTCGCCCGATGGGAAATACGGCTACGTCTGCTCCAGCTTCTCGCCGGAGACCGTCGTGATCGACACCGCCTCCAAGAAGATCGTCGGCCGCGTGAAGCAGGAAAGCCCGTTCTGCCCCGACATCGCCGCGACGCCTGACGGGAAGCAGGTCTGGCTGACGCTGAAGGACGTCGGCAAGGTCATGGTGTTCGACGCGAAGCCGCCTTTCGGCGTGCTGAAGACGATCGACACCGGCGCGATCACCAACCACGTCAACATCGCCCGCACGCCGCGCGGCCAATTCGCCTATGTGACGGTCGGCACCGAGAATGTCGTGAAGGTGTTCCGCACCGATACTTTCGCGCAGGTGGCGAGCGTGCCCGTGGGCGCGCTGCCCCACGGCCTGTGGCCGTCAGGCGACGGCAGCCGCATGTACGTGGGGCTGGAGAACGCGGATGCCGTGGCGGCGATCGACACCGCCACCAACCGGGTCAGCGCCACCATCCCGATCGGCCAGGGGCCGCAGGGCGTCGCCTATGTGCCGGGCGCGGTGCCGTCGGGCGACGGCAGGGCCAATCTCGTCCCGCTCGACAAGGCTGGCGCGAAGGTCCAGCTGGCCCTGTCGGGAACAGGCACCAGCCAGGTCACGCTGTTCGATCAGGGACAGGTCCAGATCCTGCAGGCAGCTGTCGCCGGTCTGCCGCCGAAGATGCCGTTCACGCTCGCGCTTTCTGCCAATGCCGACGGGAAGGGCGCAGTCGAGCCGCTTGCCAAGTTCATGACCAATCCGGCCGGAGCGGCGATCGTCAATGCCGTCGGGCCGATCCGTCAGATCGTTGCCGATACGACACCGGGACAGCGGCGCTACCTCGTCATCCGGGCAGGCGAACCCGACGCCCGTGGGCCAGTCGTCCAGAAGCAGGTCGTCAAGGATTGATGGTCGCGGTCGAAGTCCGTCGGTGGCACATGACGAGGTCATCATTGCCTACTGCCACTGGCCGCCATTGGCGGATTGGCGATCCATCTCATTCGGAGCCGTCGTGAAGCTAGAGCAGTGGGCTGACGAGGCGCGCGAGGTTTTCGAATAGACGGATAGCTCTGGAACGGCGGTTCCATGCGTCCAGGGTAAGACGCTCGCTGCGATCGATATAGGCCTGCTGGATCGCGGCCAGTCTGGCAGCTGTGTCGGGATCGTGGAGGATGAGGCTGATTTCGGCGTTGAGCATGAACGAACGGACGTCGGCGTTGCTCGAACCGATCACGCCGATCGCGTCGTCGATCGAGACATTCTTGGCGTGGAGCAGACGGTCGCGATACCGGTGCAGCTGCACCCCGGCTTCCAGAAGTTCCTGATAATAGGACCGCTGCGCGAGGCTGACGAGCCGCTGGTCCACGACCTGCGACACGATGAGGTCGATGGTGACGCCACGCGCCGCTGCATTCTTGATGGCGGTCAGCAGCGCCTGGTCGGGGATCAGATAGGGCGAGACGATCACGACCCGCCGCGCTGCGTCATGCACCAGCTCGACCAGCAGCCGCTCGAACCCGGGCGCCCCGAAATCGGGGCCGCTGGGCATCGCCTGAAGGACGATGTTGCCCGCGCCAGCGGGGATGGCCACCGGCGCGATCGGCTGCTCGGTTTCCATATACCAGTCGCTGGCAAAGACCGCGTCTAGCGCGGCGACGACCGGCCCCGCGACCCGCGCAACCAGCTCGTCGTTGACGATGCCGGGCTTGAAATCGCGATCTACGATATTCTGCGATCCCACGAAGCCCAATCGCCCGTCGATCAGGCACAGCTTCCGGTGGTTCCGCAGATCGCTCCGTGTGCGGCGCAACCCTGCGAAGCGGACCGGCAGGGCCAGCCGCGCATCGACGCCTAGACGGGACAGCAGAGGCAGGCTTCGCCTGTTCCACGGTCGGGACCCGAGCGCGTCGATGAGCACCCGCACGTCGACACCCCGCGCTTTCGCCCTGCCGAGCGCCTGTGCGACCCTCGTGCCGGTGGCATCGTCGGCGAAGATGTAGGTCAGCAGATGAACGCGCGTTTCCGCGATGTCGATCGCGGCCACCATTGCGTCGATCGTGCCGTCATAATCGGTCAGCAGGCTGACGGTATTGTCATCGCACGCCGGGAAACCGCCCAGATGATGCGCGAGGCGCTGGATGTCGGTGCCTTGTCCACCGCTGTGCAGTATGGCCGCAGTCCGATGGCGTTCCGCGGCCGTCTGTTCGAACCGCTCGCGCCGCCATGCCGGGAAGCCCGCTCGCCCGATCATCCGGTACAGGATCAGCGCGGGCACCGGTAGAAACAGGACCAGCAACAGCCAGCTCCTCGCGGCCTCGGGCGGGCGTCGCAGGGGGATGACCACCACCATCACCAGGCGGATCACCCATTCGAGCAGGAGATAGGCCAGCGCCAGGTTCGAAGCGGACAGCATCCTCCCGTTATCTCATGGTGCTCGACCTCAGGATAGGACGATCAGGCGACCATGCGGCTTCGTCCGCCGATCATGCAGAGGGCTGGCAGCAGCAACAGGACCAGCGGCACGGCAGCGACCAGCCCGAAGATCACCGCCGTCGCCAGCGGCTGTTGCAGGCCCGCGCCGCGGCTGAGGCCGAGCGCGAGCGGACTGAGCGTCAGCACGGCGATGATCGCCGACATCAGGATCGGGCGCAGGCGCTTCTCGCCCGCCTCCAGCGCCGCCGCCACGTCGAACGGTCGGGTCGTGTCGATCTCTGCGAGGTAGAAGATGATGAGTTCGGTCACCATGCCGACGATCATGGTCAGGCCCATCAGCGCCGAAATGTCGAGTTCGATCCCGGTCAGCCACAGCCCGATCAGCACCGAGGCCGCCGACAGCACAACGGTAGCGAGCGCCGCCAGCGTCCACGCCATCCGCCCGAAAAGGATCGTCAGCAGCAATCCGGCCAGCAGCAGCGCCGCCGCGAAGACCATCGCAAGATCGGCGAAGCTCTGGCGCTGCTCGGCATAAAGGCCGCCGTAATCGACCCGCACCGATGCCGGCAGCGACAGACCAGCCACGCGGGCCTGCACGTCTCGCATCGCCGAGCCGAGGTCGCGCCCTTCCAGCCGCGCCGTCACCGCGATGAAGGGCGACAGGTCTTCGCGCGTCAACTGCTTCTGCCCGGCCGCGATCGTCACCCGCGCCACCTGCGAGAGCCGGACGAGATGACCGTCCGGCGCGGCCAGCGGCAGAGCCGCCAGCTGGGCCACGCGCGCGTCGAGCGTCGCTGGGCCGCGCACGCGCACGCCGACGAGCTGCGGGCCGATGCGGACGCTCGTTGGGAGCTGACCACCGATCCATCCCTGCACCTGGTCGGCGATCGCCTGCGGATCCAGCCCCTGCTGCCGGGCCGCTGGAGGGTCGACGGTGACGGCGATTCCGTCACCGGCGACGCGCAGGCCGTCGATCACCTCGACCACGCCCGGTATCGCGCCGAGCGTCTTCGCGACCTGTCCGGCGACGTGTTCCAGCTCGGCTGGATCGTCGCCGAACAGCTTGACCTCGATCGGTTGCGGCACGGCGGTCAGGTCGCCGATCAGATCCTCCATCAGCTGCGCGGTCTCGACCTGCACGCCGGGCACCCGCGCGGCGAGCCGCTGGCGCAGGTCGGTCATCACCGCTTCGATGCCGCGTCGCCGCCCGCCCTTCAGCCGGATGAAATAGTCGCCCTCGTCCACTTCGGAGATGCCGCCCCCGAGCTGCGCGCCCAGCCGGCGCGAATAGCTCGCCACTTCGGGCGTCGTCAGGATCTCGCGTTCGACCTGCTTGAGCAGCCCGTCGGTGTCGTCGATCGCGGCACCCGGCTGGACCTTGTAGTCGAGGATGAAGCCGCCCTCGTCCATCTTCGGCATGAAGCCCGACGGGACATGCGTCCAGGCGACATAGCCGGCGACCGCCAGCACGATGCCGACGATCGCCGCCGATAGCTCAGGACGCGACAGCATCGGCCGCGCCGCTCGGGTATAGCCCGACGCCAGCCGGTCCATCATCCGTCCGGCCCGGTCGGCCGCCTCGGCATCCGAAGGCCGCAGCCAGCGCGCCGCCGCTAGCGGAATGGCGATGCGCGTGCAGAGCAGCGACAGCGCGAGCGCGGCGACCATCGTCACGGCGAGCGACTTGAAGAAGCCGCCGGTCACCCCACTGACGAAAGCAAGCGGCAGGAACACGACGATGGTCGCCAGCGTGGAGCCGTAGAGCGGCCGCGCGACCTCGCCCGCCGCCGTCAGGACGCCCTCGGCACCGCGCGCCGCGCCCTCCTGCATCCGTCGCATGACATGCTCCAGCATCACGACGGCATCGTCGACCACCAGCCCGACGGCGGCGGCCATGCCGCCCAGCGTCATCATGTTAAAGCCGAGACCCGCGACCTTGAGGACCAGGCAGGTCGCTGCGAGCACGACGGGCAGCATCAGTCCGGTAATCAGCATCAGCCGCCCCGAACGCAGGAACAGGAACAGGACGAGGCCCGCGAGCAGCGCGCCGAGCAGGATCGCGTCGCGGACGGCATCCGCCGCGCCGGTGACGAGTTCGCTCTGGTCGTAGAACGGCGTTGCGACGACACTGGGCGGCAGGCCGGCGGCGCGCAACCGCGCGTCGACTGCCCTGACGATCGCCACCGTGTCGCCGTTCAGCGCCTGCCGGACGTTGACCAGCACCGCCGGGTGCCCACCCGCCGTGATACGGGTATAGTCGGGTTCCACCGAGGGCGAGATGGTGGCGATGTCGCCGAGCCTGACAACTCCGGCGCTGGTTGTGCTTCCCGCCTTGACCGGCACGTCGGCAAGCGCCTTCGCCCCGGTTACCCGCGCCTCGACGAGCACGAGATAGAGGCGGTGGCGATCCTCGATCCGGCCGGCACCCTGGACCACGTTGGCTTTCGCCAGCGCTGCCGAGACATCGGCGATCGACAGGCCCAGTGCCGACAGGCGCGCCGGATCGACCGCGACCGAGAATTCCGGCGCGGTGCCGCCGAGCAGGTCCACGCCCGCGACGCCCGCCACGGAGCTGAGCGCGGGACGAACCTTCAGCTCCGCGATCTGGCGCAACGCGCGTTGATCGAGAGTCGCGGAGGTCAGCGCGATGCCGAGGACCGGAAAGATGGTCGGATCCGAGCGTCGCACCGTGAAGCGCGTGGCGGGCGGCAGGTCGGGCAGGATCGTGGCCAGTGCGCCTTGGGTGGCGAGCGTCGCCGAGGCCATATCGTCGCCCCAGGCAAAAGAGAGCGCGACTTCCGCCGTTCCGCGACTGGTGGTCGAACGGATCCGCGTCACGCCGGGCACGCCGCGCAGCGCGATCTCGATCGGGCGGGTGATCTCCGCCTCCATCTGGGCCGCATCGCGCTCGCCCGCGTCGATCGCGATCGTGATGCGAGGATAGTCGATGTGCGGAAACAGCGCGACCGGCAGCCGCGTCGCCGCGATCACGCCGCCGATCGCGATCAGGACCAGCGCCAGCCAGATCGCGGCAGCGTGGCGCGAGAACGCTGGAGACGGGCCTCGGCCACTCATCGCGTCCGCACCCGCATCCCGTCCTCGACGCCGGTGCCGCCGCGCACGACGACACGCTCGCCCGCGCGGATGCCGCGGCCGACCGCGACCCGATCCCCGTTCTGATCGCCCAGCACCAGATCGCGCCGATGGGCGATGCCGCCAGCGACGACATAGGCGAAGGGTTGGCCGGCATCGTCGAGCACGGCCGCATAGGGGATGATGATTCCGGTCGTGCCGCCCGAAGCAGAGGCGAGGTCCGCGGTGACCGGCACGCCCGCCGCGATGCCCGTTGGCAGATCGACGAACAGCGCCGCCATGCGGGTCTGCGGATCGACCGTGGGATCGACGCTGGCGACAGTGCCCGCGATCATGCCGTCCGGTCCCTTCACGCTCAGCGGCTGGCCGGGACGGACGGCGCGGGCGGCGTCGGGCGTGATCCCGAATCGTGCCCGCGTCGGACCGATCGGCGACAGGGACAGGATCGAGGTGCCGGCTACCACCAGCGCACCGGGACTGGCGTTGACGGCCTGCACGAAGCCGGGCCGCGGCGCGCGCAACACCAGTCCGTTCAATCGCGTGGTCACGCTCGCCCTGGTCGCGGCGGCGGTGCGCGCCGCGGCACGTGCCGCCTCGACATCGGCGTCGGACGCAAGGCCGTCGGCGCGAAGCCGTTGCGCACGCGCCAGCGCGGCGGTCGCCGTCGCCGCATCGGCGGACGCGCGGGCGAGGTCCGCCTGCGCGACCGGGCTGGCGACCAGCCGCGCGACCGGCTGCCCCGCCGACACCCGCGTTCCGACCGGTGTCAGGATCGCGGCCACGCTGGCTTCGAGCGGTGCGGGCAGGTCGATGCGCTGCCCGGTCCCGGCCTCCACCGCGCCGTAGAGCGCCTCACCGCCGCGCACGCTCCCCACCTCCGCGCGCGCCAGACCGACCAGTGCACTGGGCGCAGGCGCGGCCGGTTCTGTCGCGGTGCCACACCCCGCCAGCAGGGCGGCGGTCGCCGTGACCAGCATCGCTCTCACCGGGACCATCCGCTCGCGGGGGTGCCGGTCAACAACTCCAGGGCCACGGCCTGTTCCTTCCAGTCCTGTTCGGCCTGCACGGCCACCAGTTCACGATCGCGCAGCGCCTGCGCCGCCGTCTCCGCCGTCGCGCGCGGGATGTCGCCGCGCGCAGCGGCCCGTGCCGAGGCGTCGGCGAAGCGGCGGAGCGCGGGCAGGTCCGCCTGCGCGCTGCCCAACTGGCGGCGCGCGATGCCGATACCGGCCACCGCTGCGGCGATCTGCGCACGGGTCTGGAACAGGCGAGCCTCATATTCCGCCGCCAGCGCGGCGCGGGTCGATTGCTCGACCGCGATGCCGCCGCGATTGCGGTTCCACAGTGGCAGGTTGAATGCGATCGCTGGCCCAAGCAGCGTGTTGCCGGCGGAATCGCGCGCGCCGTTCACCGTCAGCGACAGCGACGGAAACTGATCGAGGATCGCCTTGCGCACTGCCGCTTCCTGCGCATCGTAGCCCGCGTGCAGTGCCTGGAGATCGGCGCGTTGCGCCAAGGCGACCGCGACCAGCCGGTCGACGTCGAGGATATTGGGCGGCGTCGATGTCGTAGCGAGTGTCAGCGTCGTCGCCGGCGACAGCCCGAGCAGGCGCGTCAGCTCGAACCGGGCGGCGGCGAAGTCACGCTCCGCCGTGCGCAGTCGGGCGAGCGCATCGGCCGCACCGACCTGCGATGCCTGCACTGTCGATCCGGCGACATCGCCTCGCCCTGCGGCCCGCATAGTGCGATCGAGCAAGGATCGCGCCGTGTCCGCCGATGCGCGGGCAAGGCCCAGCGCGCGTTCGAGCGACAGGATACGGATCGCCTGGATGCGGGCCTGCCCGGCCGTCTGCCACTCACTCCAGGCAAGGTCGAGGCGGACCTGGCGTCCCTGCGCCTCGGCCTGCGCCAGGCGGACGCCGCGCGTTCGCAGTGCCGCCAGATCAAACCCGAGCGCGCCTGCAAGGTCGAGCAACGGGTCCGGCCCGGCGATCACCGTGTTCGCACCGATCGAAAAGCTCGGGTCGGGCAGGAGCCGCGCGGCGAAGGCCTGCGCATCGGAGACGCCCGCGCGGGCGCGTAACGCTTTCAGGTCTGGGTTCGCGATCACCGCCAGCACCGCGATCGCGTTGGCGTCGAGCGGTTTGGAAAGGTCGATCGCGACCGGCGACAGCCACGGCCGGTCGATCGCCAGACCGTCGCGCGCCAGTGCAGCGGCGGTCACGGGAGGTGCCGGCCGATCCGCTAACGGCGCCGGCGCATAGGTCGCGCAGCCCGTCAGGACGGTGGCGAGCAGCAGGGCGACCGGCCGCCTCATGTGACCGGTGCGCCGTAGCAGAGTGGAATGCTCCGGTCGGACAGACCACGGGGATCCTCGGGCCTGCGGCCCTCGCCGGTCAGCGGCACGAACATCGCCGGACCGAGTGAGCACGTATAGACACCCCCGTCCGCCCGCTTCGTCAGGGTCAGGATCTGCTCGATCGGCCAGCGCGGGCCGATCGGCATGACGAGACGCCCGCCGGGGCGCAGCTGGGCAAGCAGCGGTGCCGGCACCTCCGTCGCACCGGCGGTGACGATCACGGCGTCGAACGGTGCGCGCTCCGGCCAGCCCACGAAGCCGTCGCCGGCGCGCACTGTTACGCCACCGATCCGCAGTCGCGCCAGCGTCGCGCGCGCCCGGTCAGCCAGCTGGGGAACGATCTCGATCGTCGCCACGCGCGCGCCCAGCCGCGACAGCACCGCCGCCTGATAGCCCGAGCCGGTGCCGATCTCGAGCACGTTCGATCCGGATCCGATCCGCGCGGCCGCCGTCATGACCGCGACGATGTGCGGATCGGAGATCGTCTGGTCCCACCCGATCTGGAGCGGCGTTCCAACATAGGCCAGACGCCGCGCCGCGTGTGGCACGAACGCCTCACGCGGCAGCGATGCCACCACCGCCAGCGCACGGACGAACCAAGGGTCGGCGGCGAGGCGCGGAGCGGTCGCGACGTCGCGCCGGATCGTCGCGATCATCGCCGCACGCTGCGTCTGCATTCCGGATGCGCAACTGGTCAGGACGATCGCGATGGCGACCAGGGGTAAGCGCTTCATGTTACCGCCCGCCCGGAAATGCGATCACGACCCGCAGCCCCGGCGCGTTGTCCTCGATCCCGACGACGGCACGGTGCAGCGCCGCTACGGCTGCGACCAGGCTGAGGCCCAGGCCGTTGCCGGGCGTCGAGCGGGCCGCTTCCAGCCGGACGAAGCGCCCGAGGATGCGCGTGCGATCGCCGGCGGCAACGCCCGGGCCGTCGTCCGCGACGGTCAGGACGATGTCGGTGCCGACGCGCCGCACGTCGATCGTCACGCGCGTACCGGGCGGGGTATGCCGCATCGCATTCTCGGTCAGGTTGACGACGGCCTGCGCGACGAGCTGGCGGTCGCCATTGATCACGCAGGCCGGCTCCCCGGCGGCGGCGATGCTCCTGCCGCCTTCCTCCGCCGCTGGCGTTACGGCGTCGGCGATCTCCTCCGTCAGCCGCGACAGATCGAATGGTGCGAACCAGGCGCGCGCGCCGCCTTCCTCGATCTCGGCGATGCGCAGGATCGCCTCGAAGATCAGCAGGATCTGGTCGCAATGGTCGATCGCCGCCTCGATCGCGGCGGCGTGGCGCACCGGATCGGACCCGGCGGCACCGGCCTGTTCGAGTTGCGCGCGCAACCGCGACAGCGGCGTTCGGAGGTCGTGCGCCACATCGGCGGAGACCTGCCGCAGGTTGGCGACCAGCGTATCGATCCGGCCCAGCATCAGGTTGAGCGAGGCACCGACGCGGTCGAATTCATCGCTCCCAACGCCATCTCCGGCACGCCCGATCGGCACGCGCGACCCCAGGTCACCCGCGACGATGGCGTCGGCCGTCGCGGTGATGCCGGCGAGCCGCCGTCGGAGGTAGCCGCCCAGCAGCAGGCCGCCGCTCGCGCCGACGATCACCACGACGACCAGCGCGCCCGCGAAGATCGACAGGATGGTGGCGTCGATGTTCTCCAACGGCTCGCGATCCGCCGCGACCACCAGCCGGTCGCCGTCCGGCAGATCGACGGCCAGCGCCCGCGCCGGATCGGGGCCTTCGATCGGGTCTTGGAAAACGATGTCGCTCCAGCCGACAGGCGGACGGTCCGTGACCATCCGGCCCGCGATCCGGCGACCATCCGTCCCGAACAGCGCATAGCCGAGTTCGTCGCCCGCCCGCTGTTCCCGGCGACCGAGCGCCTCGTTCAGTCCGTCGCGTCCCTCGGCCCGGTATTCGGTGACGAGCGCTGCCGAAGCGTCCGCGATGCTCGCGTCCAGTTGCCGGGCGAAGGTGACATGGGCCGCATAGAAGACGAGCACCCCGAGCAAGGTCGTCGCGAGTGCGAAGGCACCTGCGGACAGGACGGCGATCCGATAGGCCGCGCGTCGTGGCAGCAGCCTCATCGTTCGATCATCCGATAGCCGGAACCGCGGACGGTCTCGATCACGTCCGGCAAGCCGCCGTAATTGAGCTTCGAACGGAGCCGGCTCATGTGCGTCTCGACGATCTTGGTCTGCGGGTCGAAGTGAAAGTCCCAGACCCGTTCGAGCAGCATGGTGCGCGTCACGAACCGATCCGCGTTGCGCATCAATTCCTCCAGCAGCCGGAACTCGCGCGGCTGGAGCGGGACGGGCACCCCCGACCGCGTCACCTCACGCGTCAGCAGGTTCATCGACACCGCGCCGACGTCGATGCGCGTCACCGCCTGCGCGGGCACGGCACGGCGCGCCAGCGCGTTCAGGCGTGCGACCAGCTCGGAAAAGGCGAACGGCTTGACCAGATAATCGTCCGCCCCCGCATCCAGCCCGGCAACGCGATCCTCGATCCGGCCGAGCGCCGTAAGGATGAGGGCGGGGGTCGCGACCCCGGCAAGGCGCAGGCGTCGCAGCACGGAAATGCCGTCTATCCTGGGCAACATGCGGTCGAGGACCAGCACGTCGACGGTTTCGGTCGCGCCCAGATGGAGCCCATCCTCCCCGTTGCCGGCGAAGAGCACGACATGGCCCAGTTCGCCAAGTCCGCGGGCAAGATAGCCCGCGGTCTCGACATCGTCTTCGGCGAGGAGGATGCGCATCTTTATTATCGCCTCGGTTCGTCAGTCCTTCGCGCCCGGTTTCTCAAACACGTTCTCCACGATCCGGCTGCTCATCGCATCGACGCCGATTTCGTGGATACGCGCGCCCTGGCGAATCTCGAACGAATAGCGCCAGTGGCCGCCTTCCTTCTCATACTCGCTTTTCTCGACCTTTCCGGGCGCGGCCTTCAGCGCGATCGCGCGCGCCCTGGCCATCCCGATCGGTGCGGGGGCGGCCAGGGCGGGAACGGTCATGCCGATGACGGCGGCGAGCGCGACGATGCGACGGGGCAGTTTCATCTCGATACTCCTTCGAACACACGGTCAGGGGGAGGCCGTGCAGATCGATGTCTAGCCCGCTGTAGTTTGGCGGACGCAGGCCGCGCGGATACAATTTCCCAACCTTGATGCTTTTGCCGCAACGGCCGGTAACATCGCGCGACGAAGGAGCCTGAATATGCGTCGCTTCGATGATCTGACCGAGCAGGAAGTCCTCGCACTGGCAATCAGCAGCGAGGAGGAGGACGGTCGCATCTATACCGATTATGCCGCGCATCTTAGGGCGGATTATCCCGATACGGCAGCGATGTTCGACGACATGGCCGCCGAGGAGGACGGCCATCGCCGCGCGCTGATCGATCGCCACGTCGCGCGGTTCGGCGATCACATCCCCTATCTCACCCGCCATGAGGTCCGCGGTGCGCCACGCCCGCATGAAGGACGCCGCGCGACCGGACGCGGGATCGACGCGATCCGCGAACAGGCCAAGCGCATGGAGGCCGACGCCGCCCGCTTCTATCGTGCGGCGGCGGCGCGAAGCACCGATGCCGCGACCCGCCGGTTGCTGGGCGATCTGGCGATGGCGGAGGCGGGACACCTGCGGGCGGCGGATACGATCGTGGCGAAGCGGCTGCCCGACGATCGCCGAGATACAGAAGACGCCGACCGCCGCCGGCGGTTCGTGCTGCAGGTAATCCAGCCTGGCTTGGTCGGGCTGATGGACGGCTCGGTCTCGACGCTCGCCCCCGTCTTCGCCGCGGCGTTCGCGACGCATCAGCCGTGGAACGCGTTTCTCGTCGGCCTTGCCGCGAGTATCGGCGCGGGCATTTCGATGGGCTTTGCCGAAGCACTGGCGGACGACGGCAAGCTCTCCGGACGCGGCGCGCCGCTGCTTCGCGGGGTGGTCTGCGGCGCGATGACGACGGCGGGCGGTATCGGCCACACGCTGCCGTTCCTGATCGCCGACTTCTGGACCGCAACCGTGGTGGCGGGGATCGTCGTGCTGCTGGAACTGTCGGCGATCGCGTGGATCCAGTACCGTTACATGGACACCCCGCCAGTGTCGGCGGCCGCGAAGGTGATGCTGGGCGGCGCGCTGGTGCTCGCCGCCGGTATCCTGATCGGATCGGGATGAAAGCTGGAACACGGGCGGCCGCCGCCGCAATACGGTGCGATGCGGTATGGCCGCCCCCCGACGCGTTCCCATCATCGACTCCGGACGTCACGACCGCCTGGTCCCTGCGGGCTGCGCGATGGCGCCTGCATCTCGCCTATCGCTGGCGACACGGCCGCGCGCTGTCGCTGGATACGCCGATGCGGTTCACCGAACTGGTCCAATGGCGCAAGCTGAACGACCGCAATCCGTCGATGCCGGGCCTGATCGACAAGGTTGCCGTCAAGGCGTTCGTCAGCGACCGCATCGGGGCGGAGTGGATCACGCCGACCTTGTGGCACGGTTCGCTGCTGCCCGACACGCCGCCCTGGCCACACCCGTTCGTCGTGAAGTCGCGCCACGGCTGCAACCAGCGGCGCTTCGTGCTGTCCGATGCCACCGACTGGACCGAGGTTCGACGGGCGGGCGCGCGATGGGTGTGGTCGCCGTATGGACGATGGCTCGACGAATGGGGCTATGCCGACGTGCCGCGCGGCATTCTGGTGGAGCCGTTCATCGGCACCGCCGGGGTGCTGCCGATCGACTACAAGCTCTACGTCTTCCACGGGCACGTCGCCGCCATTCAGGTCCACCTCGACCGGGCGCGCGACCACCGATGGCTGCTGATGGATCGCGATTGGCTCAGACTGTCCCGCTCCGCCGACACACCGCCGCGACCGGCACGGCTCGGAGCGATGATCGCGGCCGCCGAACAGCTGGGCATCGGGTTCGATTTCGTGCGGATCGACTTCTACGATATCGACCCGCACCCCAGGTTCGGGGAGATGACCTTCTACCCCGGGTCCGGTCTCGATCCATTCGATCCACTTGACCTCGACGATTGGCTGGGGCGGCTATGGCGAGAGGGAGCTTGATCCTGCGATAAGCCGGTCCCGCCGTCATCGTCGAACGCGTCGAGGATCGGGCAGGTGTCGCCGCCGCCACTCACACAAGCCGTCACCAGCCTTGTGAGCGCGGTTCGCGCCGCCGTCAGTCGGGCGATCTGCTCGTCGAGTGCATGAAGGCGCGTGGCGGGCAGATCGCGGGCACGATCGCGATCGTTGGCCGCATCGAGCGTCAGCAAGGCGCGCGCCTGTTCCAGCGTGAAGCCGGCGCCCTGTGCCGATCGGACGAAGCGCAGGCGACGCAGGTCTTCCGCTCCGTATCGCCGGACGCCACCGTCGTTCGCGGGAATGCGCAACAGGCCGATGCGCTGGTAATAGCGGATCGTCTCCACGCCGACACCGCCCGCTTTGGCCAGCGCGCCGATCGTCAACCCCGTCCCTTGACTCCGTACCATGGTACGGCACCTATATCATGCGCCACTGTGGAGAAAGTGGCGATGACCGACGATCCAGATAGCAGCAAGGTGGCGACCCTCTACCGGATGGTGATGCCGACGCACATCTGTCCCTACGGGTTGAAGGCGCGATGGCTGCTGCGGCACAAGGGTTACCGGGTCGACGATCGCTGGCTGACGACGCGCGAGCAGCAGGAGGCGTTCAAGGCAGAGCATGGCGTCAAAACGACTCCGCAGACCTTCATCGGTGGCCAGCGCATCGGCGGCTATGACGACCTGCGCCGCTTCTTCGGCCTTCGCGTGTCCGATCCCGAAGCCACGTCCTATACGCCCGTCGTCGCCGTCTTCGCGGTCGCCGCCACCATCGCGCTGGCGATCAACTGGCTGACAGGCGCGCCGCTGATCGGCCTTGTCGGTGCCGGGCGGTTCATCGCCGTGGCGATGATGCTGCTCGCGATGCTCAAGCTGCAGGATGTCGATCGTTTCGCGACGATGTTCCTGGGCTACGACCTGCTGGCGCGTCGCTGGGTTCCCTATGCCTGGATCTATCCCTTCGCGGAATTCGGAGCGGGTGGGTTGATGCTGGCAGGGGTCGCGACTTGGCTGTCCGCACCCGTCGCGCTGTTCATCGGCGGGATCGGTGCCTTTTCTGTGTTCAAGGCGGTCTATGTCGAGCGGCGGGAGCTGAAATGTGCCTGTGTCGGCGGTGCGTCGAACGTGCCGCTCGGCTTTGTGTCGCTGACAGAGAATGTGATGATGGTCGCAATGGCGGTGGCGATGCTGATTGGCGCCGGCGGACACATGTGAGGGAGACGCGATGCCTGTGCGTATCAGGGTCGTCATGTAGGGAACACGAACATGAACGATCTCGATAGCCGGCTCGCCGCCCTCGCCACGCTTGCCCCTCCAGCAGAGCTGGCGGATATCGAGCGCGCCGTCTGGGCCGGCATCAGTCAGGCCCGCAGCGACCGGCGACAGCTTGGTGTCGCATCCTGTGCCGCTGTCGCGATGGCGTTGCTCGCGGGCGTGGCCGGCGGCGTGTCGATCGAAGACGCGGCACCGACCGGGCTGATCGACGCATCGCTCGCGCCCTCTAGCCTGCTGACGGCGTCGCTGTGAGCAGGCGCGTCGGCATCGCGCTGGTGATCGTTGCCGCCTTTCTTGCCGCCGTGGTCGGCGTGGCGGCGGGGCGGCTCTGGTTCGCGCCGCCTTCGGCGCCCGGAGCTGCGCTTCACGCCCTCCTCCACGACGGCCTCGATCTCGACGCCGGACAGAAGGCGCAGATCGAGACGCTGGAACGGGATTTTGCCCGACGCCGGGTTGCGCTGGAGGCAGAGATGAAGGCCGACAATGCGCGGCTTGCGACCGCGATCGAGGCGGAACATGCCCTCGGCCCGCAGGTCACCGCGGCGATCGACGCCAATCATCGTGCGATGGGGACGCTCCAGAAGGCGACGCTCGACCATATCTTCGGGATGCGTGCGGTGCTGCGGCCCGATCAGGCGCGCCGGTTCGACGCTGCGGTCGGCAAGGCGTTGACCGATGGCGGCCGGTGATATCCGCGCTTGCCGACTGCACCGAGTCCGATCTCGTCGCGCTGGCGCGCTCGTCGCACGACGCCGCCTTCGCGGAGATCGTCAGGCGGCACCGCGAGGCGCTGTATCGCATCGCCATGGCGAGCCTCGGCCAGACGGAGGACGCGCTGGATGCGGTGCAGGAGAGTTTCATCGCCGCGTATCTGGCGCTCGCCCGGTTCGACGTAAGCCGACCGCTCCGTCCCTGGCTCGCGCGCATCGTGCTCAACCAGTGTCGCGACCGGCTGCGACGCCGCGCGGTTCGGCGTTTCCTGTTGCCGTTCGTCGGCACGGATGTCGATGTTGCGGACGCCGCGCCCGGCCCGGCGCATCTGGCGGCGGATCGCGATGCGCTCGCACGGACGATGCGGGCGATCGCAGCGCTGCCGGCGGGCTTGCGCGAACCGCTCGTGCTGACCGCGATCGAGGGGATGGCGCAGGCCGACGTCGCCACGACGCTCGGCCTGTCGGCGAAGGCCGTCGAACTGCGCGTGCGTCGCGCCCGCGCCCGGTTGCGCGACGCGCTGCATTTCTGACCATCATTCTGGAGGGGAGCCGGCATCCCGCGCGTATCCCCATCCGATCGAGCCGACGCATCGGCCAGGGAGTTTCTTCGTGAACCAGCCATTTTCCCGACGCGACATGCTGCGCGCCTCGTCCCTCGTCTGTGGCGCGGCGGCGCTGTCGGCATGGTTTCCCGCCTGGGCGCAGAGCGGGTCGTCCGGCCTCGTCGCGCCGTTGCCAACCGTGTCCGGCGACGACATTACCCTGCGCATCGCGCGCCAGACGATGACGATAGACGGGCGGACGCAAAAGGCGATCGGCATCAACGGCACCGTGCCGGGGCCGCTGATCCGACTGAAGGAAGGGCAAGTCGCGCGCCTGACCGTGGTCAACGAACTCGACGAAGACAGCTCGCTCCACTGGCACGGTCTTCTGGTGCCGGCGAAGTATGACGGGGTGCCGGGCATTTCCTTTCCCGGCGTCGCGCCGCGCTCGACCTATGTCGCCGAGTTTCCGGTGAAGCAGGCCGGCACCTACTGGTATCACAGCCATTCGGGGTTGCAGGAACAGCTCGGCCTTTACGGGCCGATCGTGATCGATCCGGCCGGCCCGGACCCGGTCGGCTACGATCGTGAGCACATCATCGTGCTGTCGGACCACAGCCCGACCGACCCCGCCACCATCTATCGCCGGATGAAGGTCGGCGACGCCTATTATGACTTCCAGAAGCAAACGCTGTCCGGCGTGCTGGCAGGCCGCGACCAGCCGCAGAAGGAGCGCATGAAATGGGGCGGCATGCGGATGTCGCCGACCGACATCGCCGATGGGACGGGTGCCGCCTACACCTACCTCGTGAACGGCCACGGGCCACGCGACAACTGGACCGCGCTGTTCACGCCCGGCGAGCGGGTGCGGCTGCGCATCATCAATGCCTCGGCGATGACGACGTTCAATGTCCGCATCCCCGGCCTGCCACTGACCATCGTCCAGGCGGACGGGCAGGACGTGATGCCGGTCGAGGTCGACGAGTTCCAGATCGGTGTCGCGGAAACCTATGACGCGGTCGTGGTGCCGGGGGACCGCGCCTACACGCTGGTCGGCGAGAGTGTTGACCGCTCCGGGCTGGCGCGCGCGACGCTGGCACCGCGGGCCGGAATGACGGCGGAGGTGCCGCCGCTCCGTAATCGCCCGCTCGCGACGATGACCGACATGGGCATGGGCGGAATGGACATGGGGCCGATGCCGCCGAAGCGGCCGATCGATTCCAGCGCCGAGCAGAATGGCTCGGTGACGATCGCAGGCCATGTTGCGGGAGCGCCGGCGGCGCCCAACCCGCCTGCTGGCGGCGGGACGGCGATGCCCGGCATGAACCACGGCGCGATGGATCACGGATCGATGGCGGGGATGGATCACGGTGCCGGTGCGGCTGGTGGCGCGATGGCCGGGATGGACCACGGCGCGATGAAGATGCGCGACTTCTCCAACGCGCCGGGCGTCACCCGCAATCCGGGCGTGCAGACGATCGCGCCCATGCCGATCGACCGCACCGACTATCCGGGTCAGGGGCTGGAGGATGTCGGCCATCGCGTGCTGGCCTACCGCCAGTTGATGGCGCGGACCCGCAACCCGGACGTGCGCGCGCCGTCTCGGCAGCTGGAGATCCACCTAACCGGCAACATGGAGCGCTTCATGTGGTCGTTCGACGGCATCAAGATGTCCGACACGATGGCGCCGTTCCCGTTCCGGTTGGGCGAGCGGGTGCGCGTGAAGCTCGTCAACGATACGATGATGGCGCATCCGATCCACCTGCACGGGCATTTCTTCGAACTTGTGACGGGGCATGGCGACCATGCGCCACGCAAGCACACCGTGATCGTCCAGCCGGGCGGCACGGTCAGCTGGGATCTGACCGCCGACGCCGAGGGCGACTGGGCGTTCCACTGCCACCTGCTGTACCACATGCACGCGGGTATGATGCGCACCGTCAGCGTGCGGCGCGATGGAGGTGCGGCATGATCGCCCGCCTGCTCGCCGCCGCGCCGCTCGTCGCGCTCGCCACGCCTGCGGTGGCGCAGGACCACAGCGGCCACATGATGCCGGGCATGACCATGCCCGCCGCCAAGCCCGCCCCGATTAAACGCGCCAAGCCGGCCACCCGCAAGGCGCCCGCGAAGAGGCCGATCGCGCCGAAGCCGACGAAGCCGGCAAGCGCTACGCCGCCGGCGAGCGACCCCCACGCCGGCCACGCGATGCCGGGCATGGCGATGCCGATGGCAGGCGACGCCATGCCCGCGACCGAACCGATGCCGATGGCGCTCACGGGGACCGCACTGGCGCCGGGCAACGCATCGCCGCCCGCGCCCCCGACCGATCATTATGCCGATCGCGATTTTCCTGCCGGCGTGATGGATGCGTCCCGCCACCAGATGATGCGCGAGAATGGTGGGCAGGTGTTTCACCAGGTCCTGTTCAACCTGGCCGAGGTTCAGGTCCGCGACGGGCGCGACGGCTATCGCTGGGACGGCGAAGGCTGGATCGGCGGTGATACCGACCGCGCCGTCATTAAGAGCGAAGGATCAGGGTCGTTCGGCGAACGCATCGAGGCGGCCGAGGTTCAGGCGCTCTACAGCCGCGCGATCGGGCCGTATTTCGACCTGCAGGCCGGCATCCGGCATGATCTCGCGCCCACGCCAACGCGCACCTATGCCACGGTCGGGATCGAGGGGCTGGCGCCCTATATGTTCGACGTCGAGGCGGCTGCGTTCCTGTCGACCAAGGGCGAACTGCTCGGCCGGCTTGAGGGGTGGTACGACCAGCGCATCACCCAGCGGCTCGTCCTCCAGCCGCGCGTCGAACTGAACCTTTCCGCACAGGACGTGCCCGAAACCCGGACGGGTGCGGGGCTGGTCGATGCCGAACTCGGCCTTCGCCTGCGCTACGAGCTTGCCCGTGAATTCGCGCCCTATGTCGGCATATCCTACGACGCGAAGGCAGGGCGCACCGCCGATTATGCGCGGGCGGATGGCAAGGGTGCGACGTCGACCAGCCTGGTCGCCGGCGTGCGGTTCTGGTTCTGATGCGCGTGATGCCGCGTCGCGCTCTCGCCGCCGCCGCCGTGCTGCTCGTCATCGCGGCGGGCGGCGCGGCGTTCCTCCTGTCCGGCACCTACAACGTTGCCGCCGACGCGCCGCATACCCGGCCGGTCTATGCATTGCTGGAAACGCTACGCGATCGCTCCATCGCAGCGCATTCCGGCGGGATCGCGGTTCCCGGTGATCTGACGCAGCCGAGCCGCATTCGCTCAGGCGCGGGACTTTACGGTGAAATGTGCCAAAGCTGCCATCTGGCCCCGGGCGTCGCCCCGACCGAATTGTCGCAGGGGCTGTATCCGCAAGCCCCCGGCCTGGCCGCGAAGAGCGACCTGACGCCCACCGAGCAGTTCTGGATCATCAAGCACGGCGTCAAGCTGTCGGCGATGCCGGCCTGGGGCAAGACGCATTCTGACAAGCTCATCTGGGATATGGTCGCGTTCCTTCGCACTATGCCGACGCTCACACCGGCAGAATATCAGGCGCTGAACAAGGTCGCGCCTGAGCAGCACGACGCCGCAATGCACGACAGTCACGGCGACCACGATCACTGAGGGAGACGGGCGGATGAACCACGACAGCAAGGGGGGCGGCATGGGCTACAGCCGCTTCGCAGCGATGACCGCAACATCGACAATCGTAATGTTCGGACTGATGTACCTGAACACCTATACGCTCAGCCACGTCGAATACAGCCAGACACGGACCTGGATGGCGGCGGTGATGGGCGCGGTGATGGCGCTCATCATGATCGGCTTCATGTGGGGCATGTATCCGAACCGGCGGGCCAACGTCGGCATCGTCGTGGGCGCGATTGTCGTGTTCGCGGGCGCGCTGTGGCTGGTGCGAAGCCAGGAGACGGTCGACGACGTCAGCTACATGAAGGCAATGATCCCGCACCACTCGATCGCGATCATGACGAGCGAGCGTGCCCACATCCGCGATCCCGGAGTGCGGCGGCTGGCCGACGGCATTATCGATGCGCAGGTGCGTGAGATTGCCGAGATGAAGCGGATGATCGCACGCCTGGAGGCCAATCCTGTCCCGTCGAGCGCGCCTGACCTGCCGTCTTACCGGGATCGTCAAGCCCCGCCCCCTCCGCCCGAAACCGACGAGAGCGTCGGCATCAACACGCTTACGCCGATCAGATAGTTACCGAGTTAGCCTTTTTGTCACATCGTATTGCCGAAACCGGGGGAAGCGGCGTCGGCCGCTTCCCCCGCAATGCCCTTCAGGCCGCGTCCTGATCCAGCCAAGGAGCGAGCACGTCGGCGTCGTTCGCCGCCTTCGCGAACTTCGCCGCGAATCGCCTGTGACGGTGCGCCGCCAGCGCGCCGATGTAACCGCGCCCGGCGCGCAGCTCCGCGACCCGCCGCAGGATGCGGTCCTCCACAGCGTCGGCCTCCGCACGCGCGTCCGTCAGCCGCCGCCAGCGGGCGAGCAGCAGCGCGGTGGAGATGACGTCGACCTCGCAGGCCTCCTGCACCTCGTCCCATCGCCCGGCGTAGATCAGGCCGGTGACCGCGAACGGCGGGCAAGTGATCTTGCCGGGGATGTCCACGGCGGCGAGCACCTCGGCCAAGTGGATCGGCTTCATCTTCATGCCTGCGGTGTAGGCGCGGGCGAGGTCGAGGTGGCGCTCGCGGTGGAAGCCGCCATGCGCCAGCCAGCCCCACCCCTTCGGCAACGTCAGTCCGTGGCGCAGGCACCCGCTGACGAGGAGCGGGATGTCATGGGCAAGCCCCATCCAGGTGCAGATTTCAGCGTCGGCGGGCGCGTCGGCGAGCACCTGCAGGATGCCGGCGAGCACCGCGCGCTCGTCGTGGTCCGGTGCCGAAAGCGTTACAAGGCGGCTGACATCGACCCCGCCCTGCGCATCCTCGACCAGCACCATCATCGCGGCGGTGGTGATCGTCTGGAAAACCCAGCGGGGGCAGGTCAGCGGGTCTTCGCTGCGCTGGTAACCGCGGCGGATCGGCTTGTCGTCGCCGGGCACCCAGCGCTCCATCGCCTGATAGCGCTTGTGGGCGGTGTCATCGAGCACAGCGGATTCGATGTCGAGGACGATCCAGCTCCGCGGGCCGCGCGACGTGGTGGTGATGTCGGTCTTCATGATGGTCTCCGAATTCAGATAGGCGTCAGACGCCGCCGCCCTGAGTCAGGGGCGGCGACGGCACTGCTGAAGGATGCGGGACAGGGTCGCTGACGGTCAGGACAGGCGGACGGGCGCGTCGATCGGCGCATCGTGCGCTTCGAATTCGCCACCCAGCGGCATGTAGCGGTTGTTGTCGAGTAGCTCGGCGTCGCGGCCGTCGGCGACGACGCGGATCCGCGTCGTCGCCATCCGCATGCCCTCGGTGAGCTGTGGGGGCAGTCCGCGGGCGCGTTGCAGCAGACCGCGGTCGCCGACCCAGACGGTCAGGTCTTCCCTCTGAGAGACGAGGGCAAGCGGCTGCCCATCCCTCAGGTATGCCTTGCAGTCGCTCGCCACGTTCACCGACAGCACGTCGCGCAGGACCACCGTGTAGCCCGAGGGCCGCTTCGCCTTGGAGTTCGCCCAGTGCGCGCAGATGACGTCACGCTCCGCCTGTTGAGCGAGCCGGGCCAGTTCCATTCCACGCTCGATGCCAGCGAGGCCGGTCGCACAGAACAGGATTGATTCGTTTGCCGGCTTGAACGTCGGCACCCCGGCGAGTTCGCGCACGGCGAGCATCCAGTTCTGGTGCCGGACCTGCATCGGCAGGGTCTTGGTCGTCTTCATATCGTCACTCCGTCTTTGTGACGGCCTCGTCGGCCGGAGCATTTTTCCCGTCTGTCACGGTGCTCATTCAGTTCGCTCTGGAAGGGACGGCGCGCCTGCCGGCGCGCCGTCGTCATCAGCGGTGGCGCTGGTGCCAGGTGAGCGGCAGCATTCGCGGCACCGGGCCGGTCGGCGCGATGTGCGTGCGGAACCAGCGTTCCTCGGCAGCGCACTCGTCCTCGTCGATTTCCGACCACCAGACACGCTGGCGCGCGTCCCATCTGTAGCCCCGCGCCTTGAGCAGGCTGCGCCTGTCGAATGGCGCGCCGGTCGCCTCGAACCGGATGCTGGGCTTTTGGGCGTTGGCGAGCAGGGCGCCGAGCACGGTCTGGCCGTGCGGCAGCCGGTGCGACAGGAGGTGAATCAGCGAGATCACGTCCGACATCGCGCGGTGCGCCGTGTTGAAGAAGCCCAGTTGCATCAGCAGGTGGCCCTGCTTGTAGCCGTCGAAGCCGGCCGCGACCCAGTCGAAGTCGCTGGCGGAGCAAGCCCAGCTGGCGCCCGCGAGGCCGGGCAGCAACGACTCGAGGAAGGCGATGTCAAAGCGGGCGTTATGCGCGATTCGAACATCCGCCGCCGCCAGTCGGCGCTCGAGTCGATCCAGGTCGATTGTCTTGCCCCGGACATCGTCGTCCGTGATACCAGTGAGGCGCGTGATGTGCTCCGGGATTGGCATGCCGGGATCGCGCAGCGCTTGTCCAGCGCTGGCGATGCCCACCATTTCCCCTGCGGTATCGACCTCCAACACGACGACGGCGATGTCGATCACCTCGTCGGTGAGCGGGTCGGTCCCCGTGGTTTCGGTGTCCGTCACGGCGATGGTGCGGATCGGCCCGTCACCGCGCGGTGCCAGAGGAAGTGCGTCGAGCGTGGATACGCGGCGTAGGATGCGGATGTCCGGGTCGTCGGCGTCCCCGGTCATCAGGGCGTTGGCCGCCAGGTGGCGGATCTCGTGCATGCTTGGTCTCCTTCAGGACCGAGCGACAGCGAGGATTTTCCCCTCTGCATCTTCGGTCACGGAGACGGCGCCCGGACAAGATCATGGGCGCACTATCGCCGGGGCGAGCCGCCCTCGGCTTTTCCATCGAAGTCACATGCGAAGCCCGCTCGGCAACGGAGCGGTTGCCACGTTGTTCTTCTGACGGCACAACGTCAGCTAAGTTATGGTCACGGAAGCGGATACCTGTCGGAAGCTGATCGTCCCCCGCCTGCAAGCTGCCGGATGGGACGATGCGCCGTGCGCAATCCAGGAACAGCGCACGTTCACCGATGGTCGCGTGATGTTCGTCGGCGGCCAGCCCCGCCGTGGCCAGAAGAAGCGCGCCGATTACATCCTGCGCTACCGGCCGGATTACCCCATTGCCGTCATCGAAGCGAAGGCCGGCTATCGCTCCGCGCAGGACGGTGTGCAGCAGGCGCGCGACTATGCCGAGGTGCTGGGCCTGCGCTTCGCCTATGCGAGCAACGGGCACGAGATCATCGAGATCGACATGGCGGCGGGAACCGAGTCCGCGCGTGCCGATTTCCCAACGCCGGACGAACTTTGGACACGGCTACGTGACCGGCTCGACTTGCCCGAACCGATCGCTGAGCGCGTCCTCGAACCCGGCTTTCCCGACGCCGATCGACCGCTGCGCTATTATCAGGAGATCGCGGTCAATCGCTCGCTGGAGGCGATCCACAGCGGCCAACGTCGCCTGCTGCTCAATCTTTGCACCGGCGCGGGCAAGACGGCGGTCGCCTTTCAGATCTGCTGGCGGCTGTGGTCGGCTAGCTGGAACAAGCGCGGCGACCATCGTCGTCCAAAGATCCTGTTCCTAGCCGACCGTAACATCCTCGTCGACGATCCGAAGGACAAGACCTTCACGCCGTTCGGCGACGCGCGGTGGAAGCTCGGCGCCTCATCGATCAGCCATGGTCGCGACATCTATTTCTCGACCTATCAGGCAATCGCGGCGGACGAACGTCGGCCCGGCCTGTTCCGCGAGTTCGCCCCCGACTTCTTCGACCTGATCGTCATTGACGAATGCCACCGCGGCAGCGCGCGGGCGGACAGTTCGTGGCGCGAGATCCTCGACTGGTTCGAGCCGGCCTATCAGCTCGGCATGACTGCGACACCACTGCGTGAGGAGAGCCGGGACACCTACGCCTATTTCGGCGATGCGCTCTACACCTACAGTCTGGCGCAGGGCATCGCCGACGGGTTTCTGGCGCCGTACCGCGTCCATCGCATCGTCACCGATCTGGATGCGGTGGGCTGGCGGCCGAGCGCCGGCGAGCTCGACCGCTATGGGCGCGAGGTGCCCGACGAGGAGTATCAGACCCGCGATTTCGAACGGACGATCGCCCTGCGCGCCCGCACCGAGGCGATCGCGCGGCATCTGACCGACTTCCTCAAGAACACCGATCGCTACGCCAAGACGATCGTGTTCTGCGTCGACCAGGACCACGCCAGCGAAATGCGCGCAGCGCTCGTGCGGCTGAACGCCGACATGGTCGCGAAGCACCCCGATTACGTTGCCCGCGTCACCGCCGACGAAGGCGACATCGGCAAAGGGATGCTCAGCCGCTTCCAAGACCTGGAGGCCGAGACCCCGGTGATTCTCACCACGTCGCAGCTGCTGACCACCGGCGTGGACGCGCCGACCTGCAAGAACGTGGTGCTTGCGCGGGTCGTCGGTTCGATGGCCGAGTTCAAGCAGATCATCGGTCGCGGCACGCGGCTGCGCGAGGATTACGGCAAGCTGTGGTTTTCCATCCTCGACTATACAGGAACGGCGACCGAGAAGTTCGCCGACCCGGCGTTTGATGGTGAGCCGACGGCGGAGATTACGGCCGAGATCGACGACACCGGCGACGTCATCTCGACCGAGATCGACGAGCATGAGGACGCAGAGAAGGACGATCTCGAAGAACCGACGGTCACGGTCCTGCCGCCAGACGATGACGCCGACGGCCTGCCGCGCAAATTCTATGTCGATGGCGGCGAGGTGGAGGTGGTCGCCCACCTCGTCTACGATCTCGACAGCGACGGCAAGCGGCTCACCGTCCGCAAGCTGACCGACTGGACCGGCGAGAAAGTACGGACCCTGTTCGCTACCCCGGCGGCGTTCCGCGCCGATTGGGCGATCCCCGACAAGCGCGGCGCCATCATCGATGCGCTCGCCGAGCGGGGGATCGACTTGCATGCGCTTTGCCTGGAGGCGGGGCGCCCGGACGATGACCCGTTCGACCTGCTCTGCCACCTCGCCTGGCACGCGCCGCTGACGACGCGTGCCGAACGCGCACGCCGTCTGCGCGACGCGGGCATCTTCGACCGCTATCGCGACGACGCTCGTGCGATCCTCGACGCGCTGCTCGACCGCTATGCCAGCGGCGGCGCGGATGAACTGGCGCTGCCGCAGGCGCTGAAGGTCCAGCCGGTTTCGGACTTCGGCAATCCCAGCGAGATCGCCCGCCGCTTCGGCGGTCCGCAACCCATGCGCGAGGCCGTCGCCGAACTCACCGCCGCCCTCTACGCGGCCTGACCCGATACTGAAGGAAGATCATGGCGCGCCCGCCCCGAAGAACACCTGTGGCAAAGACCGCTGCTCCGCAGACCACCGCCCAGCGCCTCGACTCGATCGTGAAGTCCGCGCGCAAGATCATGCGCAAGGACAAGGGGCTGAACGGTGACCTCGACCGGCTGCCGGTGCTCACCTGGATCATGTTCCTCAAGTTCCTCGACGATCTGGAGCGGGTGCACGAGGACGAGGCGGAGCTGGCGGGCGAGCCGTTCCACGCCGCGATCGAGCCGCCGTACCGCTGGCGCGACTGGGCGGCGGACAAGGCGGGGATCACCGGGCCTGACCTGCTGTCCTTCATCAACGCCGATGAGCCGGTGCGGCCGGACGGCACCAAGGGGCCTGGCCTCTTTGCCTATCTGCGTGGCCTGCGCGGTCGGAACGGCGGGCGCGACCGGCGGGACGTGATCGCCACCGTCTTCCGCGGCGTCCAGAACCGCATGATCGACGGGTACATCCTGCGCGAGGTCATCAACCTGGTCGATCGCATCCATTTCGACAGTTCGAACGAGATGCACACGCTCGGTCGCCTCTACGAGACGCTACTGCGCGAGATGCGCGACGCCGCCGGCGACAGCGGCGAGTTCTATACGCCGCGTCCCGTCGTCCGCTTCATGGTCGAGCGGATCGACCCGCAGATCGGCGAGAAGGTGCTCGATCCGGCATGCGGCACCGGCGGCTTCCTCACCGAATCCTACGCCCACATGGCGCGGCAGGCCGACAGCGTGGACAAGCAGCGTCAGCTTCAGGCCGGATCGCTGATCGGCGTCGAGGCGAAGCCACTGCCTTATCTGCTGGTGCAGATGAATTTGCTGCTCCACGGGCTGGAGGCGCCCGACATCGATCCCGGCAACGCCCTGCGTCACCGGCTCGCCGACATCGGCGAGCGCGAGCGGGTCGAGGTGATCCTATCCAACCCGCCCTTCGGCGGCGAGGAGGAAGCGGGTATCCTCTCCAACTTCCCCGACGACCGCCGCACCGCAGAGACGGCGCTGCTGTTCCTCCAGCTCATCATGCGCAAGCTGAAGCGGCAGGGTAAGGGGCGCGCCGCCGTGGTCGTGCCGCACGGCGTGCTGTTCGGCGACGGCGTCGCCGCCCGGATCAAGGCGGACCTGCTGGAGCGGTTCAACCTCCACACCATCGTCCGTCTGCCCGAAGGCGTGTTCGCCCCCTATACCGACATTGCCTCCAACCTGCTGTTCTTCGACACCACCGGCCCGACGGGCGACATCCACTATTGGGAACAGCCGGTGCCCGAGGGACGCAGGAAATACAGCAAGACCGCCCCGCTCCAGACAGCCGACCTTGCCGACCTGACCGCTTGGTGGGACGCGCGCGGCGAGGACGCCCGCGCCTGGGTGGTGAACGGTCCCGGGCTAATCGAGCGCGATGGCGATGGCGTGGTTCGCGCGGTCAACCTCGACCAGAAGAACCCCAACGCCAAGGCGACCGAGGATCACCGCGCGCCTGCCGAGATCGTCGCCGCCGCGCTGGCGAAGGAGCGCGAGGTGCTGGCGATCCTCGACGATCTGCACAGACTGGTGGCGGAGCGCGACGCGGCATGACGTGGCCAACGGTTGCGTTGGGTGACGTGATGGCGCTCGATCTCGACCCGCACAGGGTTGAGGCGGGGAAGACCTACCCGAACATCGGTATCTACAGTTTCGGCCGCGGCACGTTTGGCAAGCCAGCCATTGATGCCGCCGAAACCAGCGCCTCTACCCTGTATCGCGTCCGCGTGGGGCAGATCATCTACAGCCGCCTGTTCGCCTTCGAGGGGGCATATACCTCTGTCCCCGCCGAACATGACGGCGCTTTCGTGTCGAACGAATTCCCAACGTTCACCGTCGATGCCGCCAAGGCTGATCCCGCGTTCATCGGCTGGCTGTTTCGTCGGAGCGACACGTGGCTACGGCTGCGCGCTGGCGCCGTCGGCATGGGCGATCGGCGGCAGCGCGTTCACCCCGAACGCATTCTGGAGCATCGCTTCAGCCTTCCGCCGCTTCCCGAACAGCGTCAAATCGTCGCGCGGCTGGAAGCGACAGCCGCGGCGGTCGCAGCGCGTGCGGAGCAAGCAGCGGTGGTGGAGGGAGATGTCGTTGCGATGCTCGCCGCCGCCTTTGCCCGCCTCACTGCCGACGCGCCACGCGCGCCGATGAGCGACGTTGCTCCCCTTGTCCGCCGCCCGGTGACGATCGACCCCGATGCGACTTACCCAGAGCTAGGCGCGCGATCGTTCGGCCGGGGCCTGTTCACCAAACCTGACGTGATTGGCGCCGATGTGACGTGGCAGTCGCTCTACCGTATTGAGGCAGGCGATCTGGTGTTCAGCAACATCAAGGCCTGGGAAGGCGCCTTCGCTGTTGCCGGGGTCGAACACGCCGGCAAACACGGCTCGCACCGCTACCTGACCTGCGTCCCCGATCCCGACCGCGCTACCGCCGGGTACCTCTGGTATTATCTTCAGTCTGAAAGCGGGATGCTGAGCATCAACGAAGCATCGCCCGGCAGTGCCGACCGTAATCGTACGTTGGCGACGAAGCGGCTGGCGGCGATCAAGGTACCTGTCCCGCCGCTCGACGCGCAACGCTGGTTCGACACTTTGCAGGCGAAGGCACAGGCCGCGCGCCAAGCACAGGCGGACGCGGCCACCGAACTTGCGGCGCTGCTCCCCGCCATGCTGGACGAGGCGTTCGGCGAACTCACCTAACCCGCTGGTGGCGCTGGCGCCGGAGTTTCCGCCAATTGGTCCAGCAGGTCTGGCTGGGCGACCACCGGCGGCAGCGGTAGCGAGCGGGCGCCAAGCACCTGAACGCCCTCGCGGGCCATGCGCGCGATATCGGCGTCGTCGGAGTAGATGACTTTGGCACCCGCGACGTTGGCGATGGCGACAATCTGTTCGTCGAATTTCGCTTTGGAGCGCGGACCGGCTCCGCCTCCATTCGCCAAACGCTTGGCGGCCAGAATGGCGCATTCGACCGCCGCCCGTTCGTCGAAATCGCCGAGACGGATATGCCGGCTCTGCCGCATCAGCCGCAACCAGTCCGGGCCGGCAGCGCCTGCCCTAGCGAGCACTTCGGCGAGAGCCGGGGTCGGAATGACCAGCTTGTCCTGCCGCTTGGCCAAGGTCTCGATCAGGTAATCGACCCGGGCCCTGCAGTCGGTGACCGGCTGGCCGGTTTGCGGATCGACCGGCGCTGCGGCATTGGCATCCAGCATGTACACGAGGACGCTGGCGTCGATCACTGTGATCATCGATCGTCTCCCCGCCGATCGGCAGTGAGATCCGCGACTGGATCCGCTACGTCACGCCAGCCGCTGCCGCTGACCCGCCGCAATGCTTCGACCAACTGTGGCAGCGGCGCGTCGTCGAGCAGTTCGAAATCGACAACCTTGAAGCTGTCGAGCGTCCAGTCGCCATCTTCGCTCCGCTGCCACACGCCCGTGCCGCTGACCCGCAGCGGCCCTTTCATGTAATGCTCGGCCAGTCGCTGAGACGTGGCGACGTCCGTATACAGGCCGGTGTAAACGAGATCACCGTCGCGCAGATGGACGGGGATCGTGTCGCCTGTGCCGCCGACGCGGATCAGTTGTCCATCGATCGTCCCCTCCTGTCGAATGGCGCCATAGCTGACCGGCTCTACGCGCTCGCGCCCTGGGAACGGGATGATGACGGCCCCCGCCGCGCCGACAAGCCGGCCCTTCGCATTATCCTTGCGCAACAGGTTGTCGAGGTCGCCGAAGGCCTTGACCGCATCCTGCGGCGCGATGCCATCGCGCACCTTTTCCGTCCGATCCCGAACCTTCGGTTGCGCGGGCTCGTCGATCGCCGCGACCAGCACCGCTGATCCCGGCTCGACCGACCGGAAGTGGACGTCGCTCTTCTCACCGAGCAGCTTGGCCAACGCGGCCATATATTCCGCCAGCCGCTCCATAGGCAGCGTTGCGGGGCTGTAGGCTCCGTCGATGGTGAACTGGTAGGTGTCGTCCATGGCCGTCGAGCGAGCCTATCGCATGCCGAATCGCTTGGCGAGCGCAAGTTCGCGGTGGCTGCTTGACCGCCGCAACTGCCGAATAGCCTGCCTTTGCGTGCACAGTATCTGATCTATAATGAGGTCAGATGCTGATCGACGAAATTAGGGCTGCCCGGCGATCTGCTGGTTGGTCACAGGCAACTCTGGCGCAACGTGTCGGCGTCGAATCGCAAGCCATCAAACGGTTGGAAAAGAGTGTCGGCGCGGTCTCGACCCTGACCGCAGTGATGACCGCGCTGGACTTTCGGCTCTCAGGGCTCGGTCCAGGCAAAACCCTGCACGACCAACTCCGCGCATGCCGGCAGAAACGATCCCTATCGCTGGATGCGCTGGCAGCGAAGACGGGGCTGTCGCGAACGACCATCGCCAGCCTGGAACGGGGCGGCGGATCGGTCGCTAGCCTGCTGCGCCTAATGGCAGTGCTGGCACCCAATGTGAGCCGTCGCGCGCGCGAGCGAACCTATTGGGGTGAAGGCGACCGCGAGGATCGCGACGCCCGCTTCACCCCGCCGGAGTTCCTGGCCCCGATCCATGCGGCGTTCGGCGCCATCGACCTGGACCCATGCGGCCACACCCTCAGCCCGGTCGTCGCGCGACGGCGGATCCTGCGAAGCGAAGGCGGGGACGGCCTTGCCGAAGACTGGACCGGGCGGCTGGCGTTCGTCAATCCGCCCTTCTCCGAACTGCTCGTCTGGCTCCGGCGCGCCCACGACCAATGGCGGTGCGGCAATGTCGAGACGGTCGTTTGTCTGGCGCCCGTCAGGACCGATTCCGCTCTGTTTCACGAAACCTTGTCGGTGGACGCCGACATCTTCCTGCTTCGCGGGCGCGTCCGCTTTCTTGACCTACACGGCAAACGGCAGGGTACGCCGTTTTCATTGATGCTGGTGACGCTCGGCGCGGCAGAAATACAGAGGAGCCGGTATGCGGAACTGGTTGCGGGTATCTGGCTTGCGCGCAGGGACAACGCGACGGCGCCTGGCACTGCCCTGACTGCGGCCTTGGACGCGGCGCTCCCGGACCAAGATCAGTCCCCCATTCCGTAGCCGGGCAGGCCGGGGAAACGCCGCACGATCCGTGACGTATCACCGGCTTCTTCGGCACCCGGCCGGACGGTGTCCCTGACCGGCGCCTCGGCTGACCTAGTCCCAACGACTCGGCCGAGCGCCTGCTGCATCGTCACGTCGTTTCGCCACGCCTTGACCAGCAGGAGGATATCGGCGGGAGCAGAATCGCGAAGCCGCCAGCCCTCGCCGTCCGGGACAATGTCATGCGGCGACGTCCGCACATGGGTCGCGATCTGCGAGACCTCGACCGCCTGCCGGTCGGCAAGGTTGGCGATCCGCCTGCGCGCCTCATCCCCGGCGATATCGGCTGGGGACAGCCCGAACCGGGCGAGGATGTGCGGCGGCACCACAACTAGGCCGCGTTCTCGGCCGAGGAAGTGCCGTTCCTCGGCGATGGCAGCGAGCATATCGTCAAGCGCCTGGCGGCGCTGATCCTCCGCCGTGATCGCCGACAAGCCCTTGGCGCTCGTCGCTGGTGCCAGCGCGGCGCGCAGTTCCGGCCATATGCTGATAACGAAGGCTCTGAAGTGAGGACTGTCGCTCCACCGCGCGACATCATCGCACAAGTCTCGGGCGAACCGGCCATCAAGGTGGAGCCCGCCGTCGACGATGTGGAAGACCGGGCGCCCTGATCGATCGTCCAGGACCGGGTCGAGGCGGTCGACCTGCGCGAACCCGATCGCCTCGAGCGCCGTCTGAGCCTCCAGAGTGTCGAGATCGGCGCGGTCGAGGCCGCTGGCGCGCAACGCCGCGTCGGACACGGAATACCGGCCTTCGTCATCCTGACCAAGCCATTCGTCATGGCGGCGCAGCGCCTCGAACGCGGCGGCGTTGGCCATCTGCCGGTCACGTCTCGTAGCTTCTTCGCTATCGGCGGAGCGGCGCTGCGCTTCCTCGCGCTCCAGCGCCTCCTTCAAACGCTGTTCCGTGAGCGTATCCGCCGGGTCGACCGATGCCTGCCTACCGATGGACCAGATAATCGGCGTCGGCGCGTACGGGTCATCGACCGGTGGCTCGACCAGGGTGACCACGGGCGGCGCGATAGTGCTGACATTGCGGCATATGCCGGTAAAGGCGGGGACCGCGGCCATCTCCGGCGCCATAGGCGTGTCCGTATGCGGCAGCATTCCGGCGGCTTGGCGAGGCGCCGGATATCCTGTTGCAGTGATGGCTGGCGGGGCGTCAACCGTCGGTGCCTCTGGCCCGAGGTTCGCGATCACGTCCGCCGGTGCAGCCATATCCGGCGCGGCGATAAGATTGGTGTGGGCGGGCACGTCAGCCGGCAACGGCGTGCTCAACGATGCGAATGACACGGCGATATCGGAGGCGTTCGGCAGCGCGTCGTCGATAGGGGCCGCGGTTGGGGGTATCGCGGCAATCGGAATCACCGATGGCATGGCGGGCACCCCGGGCAAGGGCGTTTCGGTGACGGGTGCCATCTCCGGCACGATGGCCAGCGGTTCCGCATCGATGATCGTGGTCAACGCGGCCAGCGACGGCGCTGGTCGATGCGCTGGTGCGACAGGCATGCCGTCATCGTGCTGGGGAACGGGGTCGGTCTTCATCGACACGAACTGCATCGACACGTCCGGGGCCATGGGGCGGATATCATTCACCGCGATCGGTGCGGCGATGACGGGCGCCATCGCCGGGAGCACTTCTTCTCGCTGATATGCGGGTTCGTCCGACAGGGAGGGAGCCGCAGGCGTGGCGGCGAGCGCAAGTTTCAGTCGTTCGAGCGCGTAGAGACGTGCGCCGGCCTTGCGTGATCGCTCGCGGGCGTCAGCGCGGCGCTGTTTCGCCTCGTTGCGCGCGATCGTGGCGACATGCTCGCCGCGACGGTGGGCAGCCGTGCCCTCCTGCCCGACGTGTTCACCGCCGTCACGATCCATGCCGCGTTCGCAGTAGGAGAGCGCCGTGAAACGGCGATCAAGGCCGTATTCCTGCGCCACCTCGGTCATCACCCGCGCAACCGTGTGTCGGATGAACCGCAGCCCCTCCTGCCCGTCGAGATCGGTGCGCAGGTCGTTGGAAATGATCACGCTGCCGTCCGCCAACAGCTCCATCGGCAGCAGGCCATAGTCTAGATGGAAATGCGGGTTGTCGACGCTAGCTCCGGGGTCCGAATCGTGCGCAGCGGCGGTCCAGGGCAAGCCACGTTTGCCGAACAGTTCGTCGCCGAGGCGCTGGAGAAACTCGCGCCGGGCATCGACCGGCAGGCCGTAGGGAAGCGCACCGATCATGCGGAAGCCCAGCTTGGCGTTCTTGCGCGTCGCGCGCAGAACCTGCTCCTGAAGGTCGAGCACCCCGATGACCTTGTCTTCGGTGTCGCCAATGTTGCCCAGCACGATCCGCATCCCGTCGCTGTCGAGCGTCACCGCCGCCTCGCGGGCGATGTAGCGGTAGTGGCGGCGAAGGCAGCCGGGGCTGGCTTGCCTGCCGCCGGCGCGGACATAGCGGATGCGCAGCATCATTCCCTCGCGGCCGAGCTGGTCGCGCCGGGCGAGCGCGCTGGTCGCGTGACGCGTGAAGACGATGCCGGAGTGGCCCGTGCGGGTCGGTCCCGACGGCGCAGAACGCGAGGCCGATGACCTGCGCCGTGGCTCCGGCTTGACCCGAACCTGCTTCGACAGCCGGCGTATCGCCGCATCCATCTCCCGCTCGGCAGCCTCGAACTCGCGGCGGATGCGGGCCTCGCCGACCCGGTCCGCGACGTCGGCCAGCGCCTCGGCACGGGTCTGCCGCAGTCGCTTCAGCGTAGCGTTCCGCTCCTGCCGCAACTGTAGGGCGAGGTCGCGACAGGTGACGCGAAGCCTAGAACCATCGGCAAGCAGGACGTTGAAGCTACGGGTGGGGGGCGCAGCGGACGGGCCTGCCCCGGTCGTCGAAATCGAAGATTTCATTTCTTGCGCTACCCCACCCTACCTTACCCCCTTCGCTAGGATTGCTGGGTGTGCCGAACTTCCCGTTGTTCGCCTGTCCGGCCATCCCGCCGCACTTTTCCGCTCATCGGCGATGATGAGTTGGTCGGGCTGTCGGCGACGGTGACAGGGGAATGCGATGAGCGGTGCCCACTTCATCGACCGCCCGCACGCCGCAGCTTATGGGCGTCGACTTGGTCGGCAGCCCCAAAGCCCCTATAATGGCGTCATGGATCGCGCAGTCGACATCGATGGCGGGCAGGACCTGGCAGCCAAGGCCGAGCTTTCGGAGCTTGCCGCGATGCTTGGCAGGCTCGTCGAGTATGTCTGGAAGCGCGCAGCCACCAAGCGGATCGCGCTTCGGCGCGAGCGCCTCGACGCACTGCGTGGGCTGATCTCGCGGATTGCTCTGCTAATGGTCCTCACGACTCAGATGGTCGTGCAGTTGATCAGGGGCACGACCGACACGGCGGCGCCGGTGAGTGCGCGCCCGCCGCGCCACCTCCACCACCCGCCCCAGGCCTGGGCGGCGCCGTAACCGCACATCGTCGATCAACAGCGCGCAACCGCCATTGGCGGCCGCGCGCCGATGACCATGCGCGAGCGGTGAAGCTGCGATAGCTGCGACACGTGCGATACCTGCGATAGCGCAGGTATCGCACCTTCACCGTCTCGCCGGAGTGCGAGAACAGCAATGAAGAACAGTAGCGAATGGAACCGCCAGCCCAACGTGGACCAGGCGGCGGACGCGATCCTCGCCGGGGGCAAGGTGACCCTCGACACCATCACCGCCTATCAGGTGGCGGCGCGGCTCGGCACCGCCGCGAACCCGTCGTTGTACGCGAAGTTTCGCGATTGGCGCGCACGGTGTCGCGCCGCGGCCGAGCCGGTGACCGTCGACGTGCCGCCCGAAGTCGAGGCGAACATCCGCGCGATCTTCACGCGGCTGACCGATGACGGCGTCGGCGCCTGCCTCGGCGCGGTGCGCGTCGTTGGCGGCAGCCTCGACCGCGTCGCAATGCTGCGCGTCGGCGATGCTGAGCGTCGTGCCGACCGGGCCGAAGCCGAGACCGCGGACGTCGTGGCGGTCGGCGAGAGAATCGAGGCGGAACTCAACGTCGCGACCGCCAGGATCGCCGAGCTGGAGCAGGCGCTGGCCGACGCCCAGCGCCGGGAGGACCGGCTTACCGGCCGTCTCGATCAGCGCGAGGCCGATCTGGCCGCGGCGCTCGAGACCCGTGCGCACGTGAAAGCGACGACCACGAACGCCGCGCCCGATGTCGATGCCGAGCACTTCCACCACCCCAACGTCGTCGATGATCGCGACGGCGGCGGTCACGATACCGATCAGGACGGGTCTGTCGCCGCCAGTAGTGCGGGGGGCCACGGCGACGCCAGCAGTGAACAGGCGGATGCTGCGCCGACCCGGCAGCTGCTCCTCACCTTCGCGGGATTCGAGGTCGACGACGATGGTGACCGCGATGCTCACTGACGTTCGTCACCCGCTCTCGAAGGCGGTAACGCTTGAATTTCCGCGGCTTTCACGCGGGAACCTCGCTCTTCGGCACCAGTCCATTCTCGGCTCCTTTCGCAAGGAGACCAGCATGATCCGCCCCCTCTTCCCGTCACATCCGAGCGCTGTCCCCGACCCGGCGGCGCGCCTCGACGCGCTGATCGCGACCGCCCGGTCCGACATCGCCGCCGCAGACGCCGACGCCGAGGCGATCGTCGCCGAGATGGCCGGTATCGAGCCCCACCCCCACGCTCATGGCCACACCGCCGCCGGTGACCATGCCTACGCCGGCATCGGCCCCGAGCACTTCCTGTCGCTCGCCGGACTGCTCGCGCAGCCTTGGCCAGTGGCGCAAGCCGCCGCCGAGACGGTGCGTCGCGGCGCGGGCGCGGACTATCTTCTCACAGCGTTCCCCGGCGCGTTCGCGGCGCTGGGCGAGGGCTTGGCCGAGGATGGCGTGCTCTTCATCGCGGCGCGCGCCGATTGCATCGATGGTGACCTAACCACGTTGTTCGCGCGCAAGCCTGGCCTTGCGACCGGCATGGTCTGGCGCCTCGTCGGCTTCGACCGCCGCGACCGAGACCCGTGGGTGGGCGCGTTTGCGTGCGGCGAGCGGCTGGGGACGCTCATCGCCTCGGTAGAGGGCGTCACACCGGCGACGCCGTTCGGCGATGCGCTGGCGGCGGCTGTTGCCACTTATCGCGCCGAGCTGGCGACCATCGGCGCCGACGAGCTTCACGCGCGCGCCGCGCGCCGCGATGCCGAGCGGCAGGCGTCGTGGGCCGAGATCGACCAGACCTATCGCGACACCGGCAAGTGGCGCGAGCGCGCACCAACGAAACGCCAGCGTCACCTGATGCAGCGCATCGAGACCGCGCGCGGCCTTCCAATGCCCATCACCCCGCGCCGCGGCGCCTCGTCCGACGCGATCACCGGGGCGGGCGGCAACCCGCGCTTCGACAACAGCCATCGTGGAGAGAAGGCGTGACGACCGACACGACGAGCCAGACCTCTGCATCGCGCCCGATGATGATCAACATCGTCGACAAGGGGCAGACGCTTCAGGTCACCAACGTCGACCCGTGGATCGAGGAGCGCAAGCAGCTGCTGCGGCGTGCCCGCGAGATCGTGAAGAGCTATGACGGTAACCCGTCGTCGCTTTATCCCCAGTACGGCGAACTGGTGCGGATCATGCGGCGCCTCGCCGAGATCAAGGTGATCTTCGACACCTACAACCGCGAGCGCAACCGCCACGCCGACGCCAACATCACAGCGATAGTCGAATTTCTCAACGACCCCAAGACGATGGAGGGGGTTGATGTCTGAGCTCGTCGACCCCGTCCAGCGCCACATCTTCGCGATCGCGGCGCACGACACGATCGTCCCCGACGATGCTTCCGACCTGAAGCTCGACGCCATCGTGCCGGCGAAGCAACTCGCCCGCCTCCGCCGAGCGATGCTGCCCGGTGTCGACCATGCAGGCGCCGGCATCGTCACTGCGCTGGACGACCCGGTCGGCCGCCGGGTCGGCCGGGTGGCGTTCGCACCGCCACTCCAGGCACTGTTCGTCGGCGGGTGCTGGACCGGCATCGGCCCGGCACCGCACTGCCTGCCCGACAGCGCCGTCGCGGTCACGGCGTTTCACTACAGGCAGACCCGTCTTGCCGAAGGCCGCGCCGATGACGATGCGCGCGTGAAGCCGCTGCTCGGCTTCAGCATCGCCGAGCACGCCGGCATCACCGACATGCTGCGCACCGGCGGCGCCCGCGCACGGCTCTTCATCGCCGCCTCGATGCTGTCGGCAGCAGGCGTGAAGTATGAGAAGGCGCGTCAGCGCACGGGCAAGACCGGTCGCCAACAGGGCGACGTCAACGCCGCAGCCATGGCGGTCGAGGCCGCGCTGATCGGCGTTGCCAGGATCGCGACCGACATCCTCCTGAACGATCTGAGCGCGCCGCGGGGCATCCACCGGATCGCCGCCCACCTCGTCGATCAGGTCGAGGCAGCGCGCCGTCGCCGCTCGAAAGGCGACGTCGCGCGCGCTGTACGCATCGCCGCGACCGCCGCCGACGCTGTCCACCTCTGGCTGACACGGCAGATCCTGCGCGACGTCCCCGCTAACGAGGACCGCGAAGGTTCCCGCTTTACCCGCCGCCTCGCGGTGACGAACAGCGCCTTGGCCGAGACGGTCAACGTGATGATCGACGAGGTCGGTGCGGTCGAAACGCACGGGCTCTATGTTTGGCTGATGGCGCGCCGGCTCGAAGTGGCGCTCGGCCACCATCGCTGGCTTGCCGCCCCCCACCCCGTGTTCCGCCTGAGCTATGGCTATGTCGGCGGTCATGCCCTATTTGCCGAGATCGAGCGGGTCGGCGCGATCGCCGCCACCATGGCCAGGCGCGAGAGCATGAAGGATGGTGCCAAGCTTGACAACGTCACCCTCAAGCCGGTCCTCGACGCGGCCGCCGGGGTTCAGGGAGCCATCGCAGGGCAGGATGCGCCTGGCCGCTATCTCGACCTCGGCGCGTATCACCGGGCGGTCACCACGGGGTTCATTGGCCGCCGCTCGCACTGGATGGCGACAACGGTGCCGGCCTACACCCATCACGCCTACGCGCTGGGCTCGCGCTTCTGCGATCTCGCCGCGGCCGCCGGCCATGGACCGACCCACGGGTTCATCCGCAGCACCGAACTCGACAAGCCGAGCGAGGGCACCCGCCGCCAGCCGCTCGTCCTGTTCTATGGCCTCGACATCGAGGAGATGGTCATCCTCGGTCTGCGCCAGATCCTCGACCGACTGATCGCGCGCAGCGCGGGCAGCGATGCATGGCGGACGGCGTTCGGCCGGACCGTTCATCACGTCCTGCAGGGCACAGCCCCGTCAATCGCGGCGCGGCTCGAGATGTCGTCCTGTCTCAAGACCGATCTCGCCACCTGCAAGGGCATTGCCAATCGCGCGACCGCGCTCGCCGGCCGGTTCGACGACCGCGACCATGAACGACCCATGGGCATGGTGTTCGACTATGCGCTCTGGTTCCACCGCGACCACGATGTCGCGTTCTGGGATCGCCTGCAGAGGGGCGCGAAGCTCTACCGCGCGTTCGGCTCGGCGTTCATTCCGATCGAGCGCGAACCGGTGCCCGGGCGGCAGGGCCGCCGTGCGACTCCGGCTGATGCCCCGCCATCGGCATGGCAGCGGATCATGACCAAGGCTAAGACAGCGTTCGACGCCTATCAACCGCTCTACCTCAAGAGCCGTCCGAGCCTCCTCACCGCACGGATCATGGCGCGGATGTGCGAGGGCTACTCGGCAATCTCCAGCGATCCCCAGTTCCTGACCGTCTTCAGGGGCTGAGTTTCGGCGATTTTTCGCCAGTTTTCAGCGGGAACCTCACCGCCACGGCGAGCGGCAGACGGGGTGGATGTCATCCCCGCCGACCGTTTCCGATCCCGCCACGGGCGCGTCGCAGCCCGCCGCCCCTGCACACGGCGTTGCCACCAGCGGCGGCGATCCGGCCGACCGTGGCGCCATGCGTCCGGTTCCGGTCCACAGCCTGTTCCTGACGGCCTTGCCGATCACGCCCGAGGAGATTCATAAGGTGCTGGCGGCGCTCGGCCCCGACCTCGCCGCGATCTTCGATGAGGAAGCATGATGGCACGCGGACGAACCAGGAAGGCCGATACCAAGCCACGCGCCTATGCCTATCTGCGTCTCAGCGTCGACAAGGAGGACGGCAAGGCGCAGAGCATCGAGGCGCAGCGCCATGCCCTGCGTGCCTATGCCCTGAAGCACGGCATCGAGATCGTCGAGGAGTTCGCCGACTGCGGGCTGAGCGGGCGCACTGACAGGCGTCCGGAGTTCAACCGCATGATCGCGCAGGCGACCGATGGCTCGCAGCCGGTCGATCTTGTCCTAATGTTCGCCATCGCCCGCATGGCGCGCAACATGCGGCTGTTCTTCAACTCGATCGACGCGCTCGCCGACGCGGGCGTTGAGACGGTCTCGATCACCGAGAACTTCGGCGAGGGGCGCTCGAAACGCATCGGCCAAACCATCACCGCTATGATGGCCGAGCAGCAGGCGTTCGATTCGGCCGTCTACACCCGCAAGAGCCGCCGTGAGAATGCCCGCCAGGGTTACTACAACGGTGGCCCGGTGCCCTATGGCTACCAGACCTATGTCGCCCATCAGGACGGCGAGAAGCAGCGGATGAAGCTGGAGATCGTGCCGGGCGAGGCGTCGGTTGTGCGCGAGATCTTCGACTGGGCCGACATGGGCCGCGGGGGTCGCTGGATCGTCGGCACGCTCAACGCACGCGGCACGACACTGCGCGGCGCAAAGTTCTCCAACAGCAATCTCTCCGGCATCCTTGGCCGTCAGGTCTATACCGGCACCTATTACGACAAGACCGCCGATGACGACGGCAACACCCCCGATCCCGAGGACTGGATCTCGGTGCCTTGCCCTATGATCGTCGCGCTGGACCAGTTCGAGCGCGTCGCGGCGCTGCGCGCCAGCCGCAACCCGCGCAAGACCGCGCCCCATATCGCCGCCGGCACCACCATGCTGATGGGGATCGCTCGTTGCGGAATGGCGGGCTGCACCTGCGGCATGACGATGCGCACCGGGAAAGGGGGGCGCTACAGCTATTACGTGTGCAACGCCCGCGTGAATAAGGGCCGCACCTGCGATGGGCCAAGCGTGCGGCGCGAGGAGCTCGATCGTGTAGTGCTCGACGCGGTCGAGCGCCAGCTGCTCGCCCCTGACCGGCTTCAGGCGCTCCTCGCCGAGGTCATCAATTTGTCCGACCACAAGCGTGCGCAGCGTGAGCACGAGCTGGTCCACGCCCGCGCCGAGCAGACCCGGCTGCGCACCGCCATCGAGCGGCTGCTGATCCTGGTGGAGACTGGCGAGATGGGACCGCGCGATCCGATCTTCGCGAAGCGCATGGGCGACAACCGCGCCGCACTAGCAGCCGCCACGGCGCGGATCGATGCGCTCGAGACGCAGCTGGCACGGGGGTCGCGCCGAATCACCGGCGAGACCGTCGCGAAGTTCGGCAGGCTATTGTCGGAGAAGCTGCGCGACGACGATCCGACGCTGCGCACGGCCTATCTCAGGATGCTGGTTTCCGAGGTCACGATCTCGAAGGGCGAAATACTCATCTCCGGCCCCAGGGCGGCGCTGGAGAACGGTGTCACCAGCGGCGTCCCGCGCCTCGAGGGCACGGTGCCCATCTTTGACCGGAAGTGGTGCCGCCTACAGGACTCGAACCTGTGACCCCCGCATTACGAATGCGATGCTCTACCAGCTGAGCTAAGGCGGCCGACGTGCGACGCGATGGGGTTCCATCGGTGCGGGGGCGGCGATTAGCAGTGGTTGGGCGGGGTGGCAAGCGTTGCTGCGACCTTTACGCGGTGTTTACCACGCATCGCGCACACCGTGTCCGAACGCACACGCGGGATGGCCCCGGCTTTCCCGCGCGACATGAAGGACGGACGTGATGGATACCGCAAACGGCATCGACGAGGGCGTCGGCTCGGGCGGGCCCGACTATGTCGACGGATCGGTGAGCGATGTCGGCATCGACGTCGGCGGCGACGAGCGGCGGATGCATGTCCGCGCCTACAACCACTGGGTGTCGCTGCTGCAGGGGCGCGCCTATCCCTCGATCGAGGATCTCGACCCCAATTCGATCGCCGATTTCGGGCCGCACAGCGTGCTGCTGGACTTCACCCACGGCATCGAGGATCCGCGCATCCAGTTCCTGGGCCGTGCGCTGCGCGAGGAATGCGGGATCGACGCCAGCGTGTCGCATATCGCCGACGTGCCCAGCCGATCGCTGCTGTCGCGGCTGACGGACCATTATCTGCAGATCATCGCGAATCGCGCGCCGATCGGGTTCGAGGCGGAATTCGTCGGCACCCGCGGGCACAACACGATGTACCGCGGCATCCTGATGCCGTTTTCCTCGGACGAGGATACGATCGACTTCATCTACGGCGTCATCAACTGGAAGGAGTTGGTCGACGCCGAGACGCAGGCGCGCCTCACCGCCGACCTGCGCGCCGCTCGCCGCGCGCCGGCGCCGTTGGCGATGCCCGGATCGGTGTGGGCCGACGGGCCGGGCGCCGAGTTTGACGAGGCGCCCGCCGTCACCGCGCCGATACCGGATGACGCGACGCTCTACGACCGGCTGGCCGCCGCCCGCGACTGCGCCGAGGCCTTTGCCGCCAGCGAGGGCCGCAGCCGCACCGCGCTGTACCAGGCGCTGGGCCGCGCACACGGCCTGGCGCAGGCGATCGCCGACGCGCCGGAGGATTATGCCGCGATGCTGGCAGATGCCGGGCTGAAGGCGCAGGCGCGCGCGCCGATGACGCCGGTCGCGAAGCTGGTGTTCGGGGCAGGGCACGACAAGACCCGGCTGGCCGAATATGCCTCTGTCCTTACCCACGCCGCCCGGCACGAAGTCGGTGCCGATGGCCTGCCCGCCTATCTCGAGAGCTTCCCCGGCGGCGTAAAGGGCGTGGTCGGCGCCGAGCGCGCGCTGAAGCGCCCCGCCAAGGCGCCCGACCTGTACGAGCAGATAGCGAGCGAGTTGCGCGCCCGTGCGCCGATCGCGCATGTCGATATCGATCCGGCGCGCGCCGACGACGGCGAATTCGTCGTGCTGCTGGCGCGGCGCGACGCGGGCGGCGGGCTGGACGTCGTGGCCTGCGTCGCCGACGACAAGAGCCTGACCGAGCGCACGATCCGCCGCGCCGCAGCGTAAATCGGCGATTTCGTATCAATTGCAACCACGTCACGGGTTGAGCCAGCGGGATCGCGGGCGCATAGGGCGGCGATGGCAACCAAGACCAAGTCGCTGTCGGACGCGCTGGACGCCCGACTGATCGAAGGCGCCCTGCCGGGAGAGATCGAGGGGCTGACCGCCCCCGAGCGGGCCGAGGCGGCGCGATTCGTCGCCGAGGCGGCGCATGTGCGCGCGCCCGGCAAGCCGGCGATCGCGCTCGAGATGCTGGAGGCGGACGGCCAGCAGCGGCGGATGCGCCTGGCCGTCGTCAACGACGACATGCCGTTCCTGGTCGATTCGATCGCGGCGACGATCGCCGCGCACGACGTGCCGATCGACCGCGTGATCCACCCGATCATTCCGCTGAAGCGCGACGCCGACGGCACGCTGGTCGCGGTCGGCGAGGGGGCGCTCGAATCGGTCGTCTATATCGAGATGCACCGCGCCGATGCGAAGGTGCGTCGCGCGATTACGAGCGAGCTGGAGCGCAACCTGGCGCACGTCCGCAGTGCGGTCGCCGACTGGCCGGCGCTGCAGGCGGCGATGCGCGCCGATGTCGCGCGGCTGATGCAGGCGGGCAACCTCGAGGGTGGGGCGCTGCTCCAGTGGTTCAACGACCGCGCGATGACGCTGCTGGGCCATGAGATCTGGCATGCCGATGGCCGGACCGAGAACGAGCTGGGCCTCGCGCGGCACCAGTTCGACGTGCCGTTGCTGGCGGATGCATCGCGGGTCGCGGCGCTCGACTTCTTCCGCAAGGGGGGCGCCGCGCCGCTGTTGCTGAAGTCCAATTGCATCGCGACCGTTCACCGCCGCGTGCCGCTGGACCTGGTGCTGGTCCCGGTGCGCGAGGGGCCTGAGATCACCGGCATCTCGCTCCACGCCGGGCTGTGGACGTCGGGCGCGCTGCATGCCTCCCCGCGCGACGTGCCCGTGCTGCGCGAGCGGCTGGCGATGATGGAAGCGAAGTTCGGCTTCGATCCCAAGGGCCATACCGGAAAGGCGCTGACCCACGCGCTGACCGCGCTGCCGCACGACCTGACGACCGCGTTCCAGCCCGAACAGCTCGAGACGCTGGCGCTAGCGGCGATGTCGCTGGCGGATCGCCCGCGGCCCAAGCTGGAGCTCGTCCGCTCGACGCTCGGGCGGCACATCTTCGCGTTCGTGTGGCTGCTGCGCGACGACGTGACGACGGCGCGACGCCTGGCGATCGGCGACATGCTGGCAGAGGCGGCGGACGCGACCGTGCTCAACTGGTCGATCGCGCTGGAGGACGGCGGCGTCGCGCTGATCCGCTACACGCTCGACGTGCGCGGCAGCGCGAAGGTGCCCGACGTCGCGGCACTGGACGCGGAGATCGAGCGCATGGTGCGCGGGTGGGTGCCCGCGATCGAGGCGGCACTGATCGCCGAGGCCGGCGACGCCCGCGCGACGCGCCTTGCGCTCAAATATGCGGGCGCGTTCCCGAACGGCTACCGCCTGCATTACACGCCCGAGGAAGCCGCGCGCGACATCCTGCGCATCGCCGATCTGTCGGGGGCGGAGAGCCGGTCGGTGCGCATCGTCGACGACGTGGCGGCGCCGGATCAGCTACGCATCAAGCTGTACCGGCTGGGCGGCGCGCTGCCGCTGTCGGATGCGGTGCCGGTGTTCGAGAATTTCGGCTTCCGCGTGATCGAGGAAGTGCCGACCGCGCTGATCGAAAGCGACGGGGCGTTCGTCCACGACTTCCTAGTATCGGTGCCGGGCGGCAAGCTGACCAGCGATGCCGCCACGGTCGAGGCGGCGATCGCCGCGGTGCTGGAGGGGGCGGCGGAGAACGACGCGTTCAACCGCCTGATCGTCGAAAGCGGAATGGCACCGCGCGCGGTCACGCTGCTGCGCGCCTGGTTCCGGTATTTGCGCCAGACCGGCATGTCCTACGGCCTGATGACGGTCGTCGACGCGATCCGCCGAGCGCCTGCGGTGGCCGCCGCGCTGATTGCGCGGTTCGAGGCGGCGCACGATCCCGCGGCGCGCAAGGGTGCCGACGCACGCATCGCCGCCGCCGACGCCGCGATCGACGCGGGGCTCGACAAGGTGTCGGCGATCGACGACGACCGCATCCTGCGCACGATCCGCGGTGTGGTCGCGGCGACGCTGCGCACCAATTTCTACGCGCCCGCCGCGGCTGAAGCGCTGGCGTTCAAGCTCGACAGCGCGCTGGTGCCGGGGTTGCCCAAGCCGCTGCCGTGGCGCGAGATCTGGATCTATAGCCCCCGTGTCGAGGGCATCCATCTGCGTTCCGGCCCGGTGGCGCGCGGGGGCCTGCGCTGGTCCGACCGCCGCGACGACTTCCGCACCGAGATCCTCGGGCTGATGAAGGCGCAGCGCGTGAAGAACGCGGTGATCGTGCCGACCGGTGCGAAGGGCGGCTTCTACCCCAAGATGCTGCCCAACCCGGCGACCGACCGCGATGCGTGGTTCGCGGAGGGTACCGAAAGCTACCGCATCTTCATCCGCACGCTGCTGTCGATCACCGACAATCTGGTCGAGAACGCGGTCGTCCATCCCGAAGGCGTGACGATCCTGGACGGTGACGATCCCTATTTCGTGGTCGCCGCGGACAAGGGCACGGCGACGTTCAGCGACGTTGCCAACGCGATCGCTCTGGAGCGCGGCTTCTGGCTGGGAGACGCCTTCGCGTCCGGCGGATCGGTCGGATACGACCACAAGGCGATGGGCATCACCGCGAAAGGCGCGTGGGTGTCGGTCCAGCGCCACTTCGCCGAGATGGGCGTCGACGTGCAGACGCAGTCGATCGAGGTGGTCGGTTGCGGCGACATGTCGGGTGACGTGTTCGGCAACGGCCTGCTGCTGTCGAAGGCGGTGAAGCTGGTCGCGGCGTTCGACCACCGCCACATTTTCCTCGACCCCGCGCCCGATCCCGCGGCGAGCTGGGACGAGCGCAATCGCATGTTCGCGCTGCCGCGGTCGAGCTGGGCGGATTACGACGCCAAGCTGATCTCGAAGGGCGGCGGCGTGTTTTCGCGCGCCGACAAGTCGATCCGTTTGTCGAAGGAGGCCGCCGCGGTGCTCGGCATCGAGGCGGGCGAGATCGAACCCGCCGCGCTCATCTCCGCGATCCTGAAAAGCCCGGTCGACCTGATCTGGTTCGGCGGCATCGGCACTTATGTGAAGGCCGCGGCCGAGAACAATGTCGCGGTCGGCGATCCTGCCAACGACCGGCTGCGCGTCGATGCCGAACTGCTGCGTGCCAAGGCGATCGGTGAGGGCGCGAACCTGGGCGTGACGCAGGCCGCGCGCATCGCGTTCTCATCGCTCGGCGGGCGCATTAACACCGACTTCATCGACAATTCGGCGGGCGTCGATTGTTCGGACAACGAGGTCAACATCAAGATCGCGCTGAACCGCGAGATGGCCGAGGGGCGGCTGGCCGAGGACAAGCGCAACGTCCTGCTCGCCAGCATGACCGATGACGTCGCCGAGCTGGTGCTGGAGGACAATCGCCTCCAGACGCTGGCGCTGTCGGTGATGGAGAACGACGGGCCGATCGCGGTGCCGAGCTATTGCCGCGTCATCGAGATGCTCGAGATGGGCGGGCGGCTGGATCGCAAGGTCGAGGGGCTGGGACTGAACGAAGAGCTGCTGCGCCGCGCCGCTGAGGGCCACGGCCTGACGCGGCCCGAGCTCGCGGTGCTGCTGGCAACCGCGAAACTGGCGCTGCAGGACGCGATCGAGCAGCGCCGGCTGGGCGAGGACGATGCGCTGAAGCCCGACCTTTATGCTGCGTTCCCGAAGGCGATGCAGAAGGCGTGGGGGCCGGCGATCGAAAGCCACCGGCTGCGGAACGAAATCGTCGCGACCAAGCTCGCCAATCGCGTCGTCAACCGGATGGGCGTGCTCCACCCGTTCGAGCTGGCCGAGGAGGAAGGCGCGGCGATGGGCGACATTGCGGCGATGTTCGTCGCCGCCGAACGCATTTTCGACCTGGCCGACCTGTGGGACGAGGTCGAGCGTGCGCCGATCAGCGAGGCGGCGCGGATCGCGCTGTTCGACGAGGTCGCGGTCGGCACGCGCGCGCAGGTCGCCGACCTGCTGCGGGCTGCCAAGCCCGGCGAAGGCCCGGGCGAGATCGTCGCGCGGTTGAAGCCCGGCATCGACGCGCTCGACAAGCAGACCAAGGACCTGCTGCGCGAGGAAGCGCGGGCCGGTAGCGACCGCATCGCCCAGCGGCTGGAAACGGCGGGCGCGCCGAAGCCGCTGGTGCGGCGGATCGTGCGCCTCTTCGAACTCGATGGCGCCGTCGGCCTGGCCGATCTGGGCCAGCGGCGCGGCATCGACGAGACGCGGCTGACCCACGCATTCACGCATCTCGGGCAGAAGCTGGGGCTCGACTGGGCGCAGGCGAACGCCGCGCGCATCACCAGCGGCGACCCGTGGGAACGCCTGCTGATCGCCGGCCTCGCCCGCGATTTCCAGCAGCTGCGGCTGGAATTCCTGGCGCGCAGCGAGGGCAAGGATCCCGAGGCTGCGGTCGAGACGTGGCTGGCCGCCAACGGATCGCGGGTCGACCAGTTCGCCGAGCTGATCCGCCGTGCCCGCGTCGCGCAGGCGCCGAATGCGGCGATGCTGGCGCAGATCGCCGGACAGGCGCGGGTGCTGCTGGGGCGTTAGGCGAAGGGCGGAGCCGGCGCGTGTCGCGGGCCCGGCGCTGTCCTCAGCGGCTGGTTCCGCTTGGCGGGATCACGCGGTCGATGCGGTAGATGACGCCGTTGCGCGCGACGATCGGCGTGCCCACGACGCGCGCGGCGGAATCGCCGTCCCCGACCAGGATCGCATCACCCTGCTTGCGGATGGTGAGCGGGGAGCCCGACACCGTCGCCAGCTTCGCGCTGCCGTCCTTGGCGGCGAGCCCCGCATCGAGATCGGCACGCGAGACATAGCCGCTGGCGATGTGCGCGCGCAGCAGGGCGATCAGTTGCGGACGGCCATCCGCGCCGTCCAGCGCCTTGCGGCGATCGTCGGGCAGGCTGGAGAAGGCGCCATCGACCGGCGCGAAGATGGTGTAGGCGGCGACACCGTCCAGCATCCGCTCCAGCCCCGCCGATTTGGCAAGTCCGGCGGCGGTACCGAGGTCGTCGGCATTGCCGAGCGCGGCCGCGAGGCTTTCCGATGCCGGCGCGGTGGCGGATGCGTTGCTGGCGTTGCCGCCGGTGTCGGTGCGATCGCATCCCGCGGTGGTGGCGACGATCATCGCGGCCAGCAGCAGAGCCCGTTTACGCATACGCATCCCCTTTGTCCCGTCGTTTTCCGCCGCTTAGCCGAGCAGCTGTATCGCTTGTTCCACAAGCCGTGAGGTCGGGTCGACCCGATAAACATAGCCGTCCGAATATCGATACAGATCGTCGCCGCTGTCGGCATAACGCCCGCGATATTCGGGCGGCACATTGTAGAAATCATATCCCGCCGGCATCGCCTGCCCCACGGTCCAGTCGTTGCCGGTCAGCAGCGCGGCGATGCCGTCGATCTGGTTGGTGCCCGGGTTCACCCCGAACACCGCGCCGTCGGCGTAGCGATAGTCGAGCCCGTCGTTATAACCGTAATAATCGTCGTAATATTGCGGTACCTGATAGTCGCTGTAGCTCTGCGGCCAGGCATTGCCGCCGAACAGCGCGCCGCCCAGCAGCGGCAGGAACGCGCTGATCAGGTTGGTGCCGCTGTCGACCTGGTAGAGATAGCCGTCGGAATAGCGGTAGTCGTAGCGCGGATCGGCGCGCCACTGGTCCCAGTTGCCGTACCAATTGTCGTCGGGCCGGGGATTGCCCCAGATGCGCCGCGCCTGCCCCGGGGGGAGGCAGCCGTTGTCGCGTTTCGCGAGGCCGGGCGGGCAGCCTTCGATAATTGCAGGGGCGCCTGCGAAATAGCGACCGTTGTCGGCGTAGCGGACACGCTCGGCGCGCCGGCCCTTCGGCGCCGGGCCGGCATCGCGAATCCGGGCGTCCGCACGCGCATCGCGGCGCAGATCCGGGCGATCGAAGATATCGCGCGCGCCATCGCGGCGGTCGGGTCCGCGCTCGGGGCGAGCCTGTGGCGGGCCGCGATCGTCCCGCGCGATCCGCGCCGGCTCGGGTCGGGATTGCTCGGGGGCGCGGCCTTGCGGTCCGCGATCGGCGCGGCGCTCGGGTCCGCGCTCCGGCCTGGCTTGCGCAGGTGCGCGATCGGCGCGCGGGGCAGGGGCGGCGCGGTCGGGGCCGCGACCGGGATTCCCCTGTGGACCGCCATTGCCGCGCCCCGGACCGGCGTCGCCACGACCGCCGCCGCCCTTGCCGGGGCCGCCGCCATGATCGCCGCCCTTGCCCTGCGCCAGTACCGGCGATGCGGCGATCGCGAGCGCGCTCACCGCGAGTAATAGACAGTTACGCATCACAGACTCTCCCGATTACCGGGTTGCAACGCGGGTAATTGCGGAAGCGTTCCGAAACTTACCGCGCGATGCCGCCCGCGGCGAGCACGGCCAGCGTCACCAGTTCGCTGGCGGTCGAGGTCATCGGCGCGATCTGCACGGGCTTTTCCATGCCGATCAGCATTGGCCCGATCATCGTGTCGCCGCCCAGTTCGCGCAGCAGCTTGGCGGAAATGTTGGCCGATTGCAGACCCGGCATGATGAGGATGTTGGCCGGGCCGGACAGCCGCGCAAAGGGATAGTTCGCGAGCTGCTTCGGATTGAGCGCGACGTCGGGCGCCATTTCGCCTTCATATTCGAAACCGACCTGACGCTGGTCGAGCACGCGCACCGCTTCGCGCAGATTCTCCAGCCAATGCCCCTCGGGATTGCCGAAGGTCGAATAGCTGAGGAACGCGACGCGCGGTTCGTGGCCCATGCGGCGCGCGACCGCCGCGGTCTGTTCGGCGATGTCGGCGAGTTCCTCGGCAGACGGGCGCTCGTTGATCGTGGTGTCGGCCATGAACACGGTGTGGCTCTGGCCGACCATGACGTGGATGCCGAACGGCGTGCGCCCCGCCTCCGGGTCGATCACGCGGCGCACGTCGCGCATCGTCTGCGCATAGGTGCGGGTGACGCCGGTGATGAGCGCGTCGGCCTCGCCCATCTGGAGCATCACCGCGGCGAAGGTGTTGCGATCTTGGTTGATCATCCGCTCGGCATCGCGGCGCAGGTAACCGCGGCGCTGGAGGCGGGTGTAGAGGAAGTCGACCATTCGGGGCACGAGCGTCGACGTGCGGCTGTTGTGGACTTCGTAATCCTCTGGCCGATCAACGCCCAGCGCGCGCAGCCGGTCGTGGACGTCGTCGCGCCCGACCAGAACCGGCGTGCCGTATCCGCCCTCCTTGAACGCGATCGCCGCGCGCAGCACGACTTCCTCTTCCCCTTCCGCAAACAGCACCCGCTTGGGATGCGCGCGGGCGCCCTCGTAGGCGAGCGTCAGGACCGAGGTGGTGGGGTTCAGCCGCGCCCGCAGCGCATCGCGGTATGCGGCCATGTCCATGATCGGCTTCGTCGCGACGCCCGATTCCATCGCCGCCTGGGCGACCGCTGCGGGCACCACTTCCATCAGACGCGGGTCGAAGGGGGCGGGGATGATGTATTCGGGGCCGAACACGTGGCGCACGCCATAGGCCGCGGCGACCTCTTCGGGCACACGTTCGCGCGCCAGCTCGGCGATGGCGTTGGCCGCGGCGATCTTCATCGCGTCGTTGATGCCGGTCGCGCGCACGTCGAGCGCCCCGCGGAAGATGAAGGGGAAACCGAGCACGTTGTTGACCTGGTTCGGATAGTCCGACCGGCCGGTCGCGATGATCGCGTCGGGCCGCGCCGCCTTGGCGAGTTCCGGGCGAATCTCCGGCTCCGGGTTGGCCATGGCGAAGATCAGCGGCGCGGGCGCCATGTCCTTGACCATCTCGGGCTTCAGCGCCCCGGCGGCGGACAGCCCCAGGAACACGTCGGCACCGTGCAGCGCGTCGGTCAGCGTGCGGCGATCGGTCTTCGCCGCGTGCGCCGACTGCCACTGGTTCACGTCGGCGCGGCCCTGGTAGATCACGCCTTTGCGGTCGCACATGATGACGTTGTCGTGGGACACGCCCATCGCCTTCATCAGCTCGGTGCACGCGATCGCGGCGGCGCCGGCGCCGTTCACCACGACCTTGATGTCGCCCAATGCCCGCCCGGTCAGGAGGCAGGCGTTGATGAGGCCCGCGGCAGTGATGATCGCGGTGCCGTGCTGGTCGTCATGGAAGACGGGGATGTTCATCCGCTCGCGCAGAGTCTGCTCGATGATGAAGCATTCGGGCGCCTTGATATCCTCAAGGTTGATGCCGCCGAAAGTCGGCTCCATCAGCTCGACTGCATCGATGAAGCGGTTCACGTCCTCGGTCTTCAACTCGATGTCGATCGAATCGACGTCGGCGAAGCGCTTGAACAGCACCGCCTTGCCCTCCATCACCGGCTTGGAGGCGAGCGCACCCAGATTGCCCATGCCGAGGATCGCGGTACCGTTGGAGATGACGGCGACCAGATTGCCCTTGGTCGTATAGTCGTAGGCGGTGGCGGGATCGTCGGCGATCGCCTGCACCGGCACCGCGACGCCGGGCGAATACGCCAGCGCCAGGTCGCGCTGCGTCGCCATCGGCTTCGACGCGACGATCTCGATCTTGCCGGGGCGCCCTTCCGAATGGAACAGAAGCGCCTCGCGCTCGGAAAACTGGACGCTGGATTCGGCTTCGTCGGACATGCGCACCCTCTCGTGATCGCCCCCGTCTTAAGGGCGCGGGCGCGATAAGGGAACCGGGGGTGACGCTAGGGCAGGCGGCAGCGGTGCCATCGACCGCGGCGGGACTGTGCGGCGATCCGCACACGCCCGACCCCTTCACCCCGCGCGGGCGCTCGGCTAGGCGGGGCGGGCATGGCCGACGCTTCCGCTCCCACCCCGATGATGGCGCAGTATCTCAAGCTGAAGGCCGACGCACAGGATTGCCTGTTGTTCTACCGAATGGGCGATTTCTTCGAGCTGTTCTTCGACGATGCGAAGATCGCGAGCGGCGTGCTCGATATCGCGCTGACCGCGCGCGGCGAGCATGAGGGGGCGAAGATCCCGATGTGCGGCGTGCCGGTGCATGCCGCGACCGGCTATCTCCAGCGGCTGATCAAGGCCGGGCACCGCGTCGCCATCGCCGAACAGACCGAAAGCCCGGAGGCGGCGCGCAAGGCACGCGGGTCGAAGGCGCTGGTCGATCGCGCGATCGTCCGCGTCGTCACCGCCGGCACACTGACCGAGGAGGCCTTGCTCGACGCGCGCACCGCCAACTGGTGCGTGGCGGTGGGCGAGGCGGCAGGCGGGGTTGCGATCGCCGCTGCCGATGTTTCGACCGGGCGGTTCGAGATCGTCGAGGTCGCCGCCGGCGCGCTGTCCGCCGAACTTGCGCGCTTCGCCGCGGCCGAAGTGGTCGCGGCGGAGGGCAGCACGCTCACCGAGGCGACGACGCTGCGCCCGCGTGCCGATTTCGACAGTGCGCGGGGTGAGGACCGGCTGAAGCGGCTGCACGGCGTCGCCACGCTCGACGGTTACGGCACGATCGGTCGCGCCGGGCTGGCGGCGGCGGGCGGGCTGATCGCGTATCTCGACCACACCGCCAAGGGGGCGCTGCCGTTCCTGCGCCCGCCGGCGGTCACCCGCTCTGACCGCGCGATGGCGATCGACGCAGCGACGCGCGAGAGCCTTGAGATCTGCGTCGCGCAAGGGGGCGGGCGGGCGGGATCGCTGCTCGACGCGGTCGATCGCACGGTGACGGGGGCGGGGGCACGCGCGCTCGCCGCCGACCTGTCGGCGCCGCTGATGGAGGTCGCCGCGATCGAGGCGCGACTGGCGCTGGTCGCGCATTTTCACGACGATGCCGGTCTGCGCGAGCGCGTGCGCGCCGCCCTGCGCGCGCTGCCCGATATCGGGCGCGCGATCGGGCGGATCGCGGCGGGGCGGGGGTCGCCGCGCGACCTCGGCCAGCTGCGCGACGGGCTCGACGGCGCGTGGCGGCTGGGCGAGACGCTCGGGCGGTTGCAGGACGCGCCGCCGCTGCTGACCGACACTGCGCCGCGGCTGCGCGGTCATGGCGAACTGATCGACCTGCTGACCCGCGCGCTCGTTCCGTCGCCGCCGATCGATGCAGCGCAAGGCGGTTATGTCGCGGAGGGGTATGACGCCGCGCTCGACGATTTGCGCGATGCCGGGGCCGGTGGGCGCCGCGCCATCGCCGCCCTGGAGGCGGAATACCGCACCCGCACCGGCACCACGGCTCTCAAGATCCGCCACAATGGCGTGCTCGGCTATCATATCGAGGTGCCGGCTCGCGCTGCGGACGCGCTGATGGCGGCGGACAGCGGCTTCACCCACCGCCAGACCTTGGCCGGCGTCGTCCGCTTCAACGCGCCCGAGCTGCATGAGGTCGCGGTGAAGGTGTCGCAGGCCGGCGCCCATGCGCTCGCCGCCGAGGCCGCGCATCTCGAGGAACTGACCGCGCGGGCGCTGGGCATGCGCGAGGCGATCGCCGACACCGCCGACGCGCTCGCCCGCATCGACGTGGCCGCCGCGCTGGCCGAGCGCGCGGCGGAGGGCGGCTGGGCACGCCCCACGCTGGTCGATCATGCCTGTTTCGAGGTCATCGGTGGACGCCACCCGGTGGTCGAGGCCGCGGTCGCGCGTGGCGGCGGGAGGTTCGTCGCCAACGACTGCACGCTGTCCGAAAGCTCGCGGCTGTGGCTCGTCACCGGCCCGAACATGGGCGGCAAGTCGACCTTCCTGCGCCAGAATGCGCTGATAGCGGTGCTGGCGCAGGCGGGCAGCTTCGTGCCGGCGACATCGGCGACGCTGGGGCTGGTCGATCGCCTGTTCAGCCGGGTCGGCGCGTCCGACAATCTCGCGCGCGGGCGCTCGACCTTCATGGTCGAGATGGTCGAAACGGCGGCAATCCTGGCACAGGCGACACCGCGGTCGTTCGTGATCCTGGACGAGGTCGGGCGCGGCACCTCGACCTACGACGGCCTCGCCATCGCCTGGGCGGTGGTCGAAGCGATCCACGACGACAACCGCTGCCGCTGCCTGTTCGCGACGCATTATCACGAGCTGACGCGGCTGGCCGAACGCTGCGACGCATTGTCGCTGCACAACGTCCGCGCGCGCGAATGGAAGGGCGAACTGGTGCTGCTGCACGAGGTGGCGGAGGGGCCGGCGGATCGCAGCTACGGGCTGGCCGTCGCGCGGCTCGCAGGGCTGCCGCCGCTGACGATCAAGCGCGCGAAATCGGTGCTCGACAAGCTGGAGGCCGGGCGCGCGAAGACCGGCGGGATCGCCGCGGGGCTCGACGACCTCCCGTTGTTCGCCGCGATGCAGGTCGAGGACGCGGCGGCGACCGATCCCTTGCGCGATGCGCTCGATGCGATCGACGTGGATGCGCTCAGCCCGCGCGATGCGCTCGACGCGCTGTACCGGCTGAAAACGGTGTCATCGGCGCAATCCTGACACTTCGTTAACCAACATCGCGTACCGCAAGGGGGTGACCATGCTGCCGCCCCGCCCAGATGCGCGCCCGAGCGACGGCGCGCGCGCCGAGTCGCGCGGCGGCGAATCGCGTGGTGGACGCCGGCGCAGCCTCGCTAAGATTTTCGGCTGGGCGACGCTCGCGGCGCTGGTCACCGGACTGCTGGGGCTTGGGCAGCCGGTCGACGACTACATGCGCATGGCGCGCAATATGGCACGCAAGCAGGTTCCGTCGGGTGAGATCGTGGTCGTCGGGATCGATGACCGCAGTGTTGAACGTCTCGGCACTTGGCCGTGGTCAAGGGACCGCCATACGGCGCTGATCAATCGGTTGAAGGCGGCCGGCGCGCGTCACATTGTGTTCGACATCTTCTTTCATAGTCCGGGCGCGACGAAGGCTGAGGATCGCCGTTTTGCCGCGGCGATAGAAAAAGCCGGCAATGTCTGGTTGGCTGCCGGTACGACCTATGACCGGGCAACGGGCGTGTTGCGCCCCAAGACTCCACGCGCCGAATTCAGCAAACACGCAAACATCGTCAGCGTGGCGATGAACTACTCCGTGATGGCCTCGGTACGTCAACTTCCGTACGCAGCCCGTTACCACGGCGACGTCGTACCTTCGATGGCCGCGGCGCTCGCCGGCGCAGACGGTGCGGTCGGAACGACGTTTCCGCTAGACTATGCGATCGATCTCAAAGCCATAAAGACTGTCAGTGCAGCGGATGTGATCGCGAAAGATATCGATATGTCGGTATTTGCCGGCAAGGATGTTTTGATCGCGGTTGCGAGCCGTGACATCGGTGATATCTATTTCGTCCCCGGAAGTGGACTCGTCAACGGCGGATACCTCAACGTGCTCGGCGCCGAAACGTTGAAGCGCGGTCGGCCGATAAATGTAGGATGGTTCATCCCATTCATCATCGCGTTGACCTTGTCTGCAATTAATTTGTTCGCAGCAAATATTTGGATTCGCCGTACGGCACTCGTGCTAGCGGTATTCGGAGCCACGGTTCTCCCATTTTTCGCCGAAACGCGTCACATATTCATGGACGTAATGCCGGCACTTATCCTGATCGCGGTTTCGGCGATCAGTGGCGCTTGGGCGAACTTCCGCCGGTCTTACAAAGCGCGCGGCAACATCAATGCTGTCTCCGGTCTTCCCAATCTGAATGCGTTGCGCGGCGAAACCGCCGCCGGTGACTGCGTGCTGGTGGCGGCGCGGGTGCGGAACTTCGCCGAGATCAGCTCGTCGCTGCCGAGCGAGGGTGAACGCTCGCTCGTCGATCAGATCGCCGCGCGCCTGGCGCTCGGCGCGCGCGGCGCGCGCATCTATCAGGGCGACGAGGGCATCTTCGTGTGGGCGACGTCCCCCGAGGTGGCGGGACCGGACCAGCTCGACGCACTTCATGCTCTGTTCCGTAGCCCGGCGCTGGTTAATGGGCGACCGATCGACCTGTCGGTCACCTTCGGCACCGACACGATCGCCGACCGCGATCTCGCCAACCGCATCGGTGCGGCACTGGTCGCCGCCGACGAGGCAGCCGCCGAGAATCTGCGGTGGAAGGCCTATGATCCGGCGAAGCTCGCCGATGCGGAGTGGAAACTGTCGCTGCTCGGACGCCTCGATGCCGCGATCGACAGCGGCGAAGTGTGGGTCGCGTATCAGCCCCAGCTCGACGTCGCGAGCGGCCGCATCAGCGGGGCCGAAGCCCTGGTGCGCTGGTCGCATCCCGAGAAGGGCGAGGTGAGCCCGATGGAATTCGTGCTGGCCGCCGAGCAGGGCAACCGCATCGACAAGCTGACCGAATTCGTCCTGTCCGACGCGATCAAGACCGCCGCCAGCTTTGCCGCGCGCGGCGAGACGTTCGACATCGCGGTCAACATCTCCGCCCGCCTGCTGGAAAAGCCGGGACTGATCGGCACCGTGCGCCGCCTGCTCGACGAATCGCGCCTGCCACCCGAACGACTCACGCTGGAAGTGACCGAATCGGCAGCGATGACAAGCGGTCGCGCGTCGATCCGGACGCTGGAAGAGATCGGATCGGTGGGCATCAACGTGTCGATCGACGACTACGGGACGGGCTTTTCGACGCTCGAATATTTCAAGAAAATTCCGGCGACCGAGGTCAAGATCGACAAGAGCTTCGTCAACTTGCTCGATCGTAACGCCAGCGACCGGCTGATGGTGCGATCGACCATAGAACTGGCGCATTCCCTTGGCCGCATCGTCGTCGCCGAGGGTGTCGAGACCGACGAAATCCTTGCCGAGCTAGTCAAACTGGGGTGCGATCGCATCCAGGGCTACCTGATCGGGCGACCCATGAAAGTGGCGCAACTCGTCCGTCTTATCGCCGATCGTACCCACGCCGCAGCGGCCTGAAATGGTTACGAACTTGTAAAGACTTTCCAGTTTCGGTACACGGCTCCTTACGTATCGTCCTGCGGCGGTGCGTCCTGGACACAGGGGAGCAGAGACTATGAAGAATCAGCGTCCCGTCCGCGGCTTCTGGGACTGGGTTGGTACCGGTCAGTGGGAAGGCGGCGACGGAAACACCGGCTCGAACGGTTAACGTTCGTTTCTGGTTTTAATAAGCCTCGGCGCGGACCCGCGCCGGGGCTTTTTTATGCCCTGCCGGCCCGCACCGGGCATCCGGAACCGTCCTTAGGGAACCCGCACGTGCCGCCGATCATTGGCCGGGCATCCACGGACATGAGGGTAAAGCGGACATGATCTATCGTACGGCGAAACCGATCGCGCTTGCGACGCTGTCGGCCGGCGCACTCGCAGCCTGCACGATGAGCGGCACCGATCCCAATCCCCCCGCCGCGACGATGGACGCGCCCGTCAGGACCGGAGGTGCGGAGGCGATCCTGAAGACGGCTGCCGGCGCGACGGTCGGGCGGGCCACGGCGAGCGAAGCGGGCGGTAGCATTCGCATCGCCGTTTCCGGGACCGGCATGCCGCCCGGCACGCACGGCGTCCACGTCCACACCGTCGGACGCTGCGACGCGCCCGACTTCGCGACGGCGGGCGGGCACTGGAACCCGATGGGCAAGATGCATGGCAGCGAGAACCCGATGGGCCCGCACGCCGGCGACCTGCCCAATCTGGTTGTCGGCGCCGATGGCCGCGGGACGCTGACCATGATGCTGCCGGCGGGTACGATGGCCGGGCTGCTCGATGCCGATGGCGCCGCGTTCGTGGTGCATGCGGCGGCGGACGATCTGAAGACCGATCCGTCGGGCAATTCGGGCGGGCGCATCGCCTGCGGCGTATTCGTCGCCGCCTAGAGAGCGGACGGTTAGGGAGCGAACGGGTAGCGTGCGACCGTGGTGTAGCTCGCGCCGCCCTTTCCCAGCCTGCTTTCGAACAGGCGGACGTCGTCGATTGCCACTTCGGCACTGGCGAGCGCGGCGTGGTCGGCGATCCAGCGATCGACCGGCCCGCTGCCAGCATTGAGCCGGGCGAGCGTCATGTGCGGCAGGAAGGCGCGGTGATCGGGCGCGATCCCGATCCGCATCAGCACAGCATCGACCTTGCGGTGCAAGGCGGTGACGGCCTCGCGCGCCGTCACGCCGGCCCACAGCGCGGTCGGTCGCCCGCGCCGGTCGAACAGGCCGACGCCCGACAGCGCCAGCGCCAGCGCCAGCGCGGGCGCGCGGATCGTCGCCAGCACATCGGCGATATCCGCGGCCCGGGCACCGTCCACCTCGCCGATGAAGCGCAGCGTGACGTGGAGCTGCGCATCCTCCTGCCACCGCGCACCCGCCACGCCCGCCATCGTGGCGCTGGCGATCGCGCGGAGCGGGCGGGGCGGGCGCAGGCCGACGAACAGGCGGGGCATGGCGTATGTTTCCAGATATTGCTGCGTGGCTGGCACGGCCCGGTTTCGCTTGAAAGCGTGCCGGCCAGGGGCGATATTCGCGTATAACCGGCAACCTCGCCGGCCTTAGGAGCTGTTCAACAATGGCAAACTGGTCTGACCCCCGAACCGACGGCGTGGGCTTTGCGCCGCGTGGCGCCGCCGATGCGCGCGCGGCAGATTATGATGCGGGCCTGCGATCCTACATGCTGTCCGTTTACAATTACATGGCCTCGGGCGTGCTGCTGACGGGCATCGTCGCGCTTGCCTTCGCCTGGGGCGGAGCGAACTCGCCCGCGGCGGCGGTGTTCCTGTCGGGCGGCATCCTGAAATACGTCATCATCTTCGCCCCGCTGGCGTTCATCCTGGCGCTCAATTTCGGCATCCAGAAGATGTCGACGGGCACGCTGCAGATGCTGTTCTGGGCGTTTGCGGGCGTGATGGGCCTGTCGATGTCGACGATCTTCCTCGTCTATACCGGCCCGTCGATCGCGATCACCTTCTTCGCGACGGCGGCGGCGTTCCTGTCGCTGAGCCTGTACGGCTACACGACGAAGCGCGACCTGTCGGGCTTCGGCACGTTCCTGATCATGGGCGTCGTCGGCCTGCTGGTCGCGTCGCTCTTGAACCTGTGGTTCCAGTCGCCGATGATGACGCTGGTCATCAGCGCGGTCGGCGTGCTCGTGTTCGCAGGGCTCACCGCCTACGACACGCAGCGCATCAAGAGCATGTACAGTTACGTCGCCGGCACCGACATGATGGGCAAGGCCGTCATCATGGGCGCGCTGTCGCTGTATCTCGACTTCGTGAACATGTTCAATTTCCTGCTGTCGTTCCTCGGCAGCCGCGACTGAACCACGGCGCACGCGCGTCGATCCGATCGGGCCCGGCGGGGAAACTCGCCGGGCCCTTTCATTTGCGCGCCAACCGCTGGAACCGCGTCCGAAAGCCGATCGTTTCATTCCCGCAACCAGGGGCATGCCCCCAAGGAGAGTGGAATGACCGAGATGTCCGACAAGCTCGACGAATCGCTGAGCGTGAACCCCGGCGAGCCGTCGCAGGCTCCGACCCAGGCGAAGGACGCCGGCCACGACGAATCGATCGCCGCGCGGCTCGAGAAGAACCCGGAGAGCAAGGAGGCAAGGCTCGACCGCGCGCTCGACGAATCGATGGACGCGAGCGACCCGCCCGCATCGACCCAGCCGGTCCACAATCACCAGCCCGCACCGTCGTCGGGCTATGACGAGGAAGCCGAGCGCAAGCTGAAGGCCGACAACTGAGCAGCCTGCGCGCCACCGCATGGCGCGCCAACATCGTCCTCTACGCGGCGCTGGCCGCCAACATCGGAATCGCGGTGGCAAAATTCATTGCCGCCGCGATTTCCGGTTCGTCCTCGATGCTGACCGAGGGCGTCCATTCGCTGGTCGACAGCGGTAATCAGGTGCTGCTGCTGTTCGGCCAGTCCCGCGCCAATCGACCGCCCGATGCCAAGCGCCCGTTCGGCTATGGCCGCGAAATCTATTTCTGGAGCTTCGTCGTCGCGATCCTGATCTTCGCGCTGGGGGCGGGCGTCTCGATCTTCGAAGGCTGGTCGCATTACGTGGCACCGGAGCCGCTGCGGTCGCCGACGATGAACTACATCGTGCTGGCGGTGGCCTTCGCGATGGAAGGCGTGTCGTGGTGCGTCGCGGTGCGCGAATTCGGCGCGACCAAGGGCGACGACGGGTGGTGGACCGCGATCCGCCGGTCGAAGGATCCCGCGACGTTCACTATCCTGTTCGAGGATAGCGCCGCGCTGGTCGGCCTCGCCATCGCCGCGATCGGTATCTACGTCAGCCACGCACTCGGCGACCCGCGCATCGACGGGATCGCGTCGATGCTGATCGGCGGCGTGCTCGCAGGCGTTGCCGTACTGCTGGCGCGCGAGGCGATGGGCTTGCTGATCGGCGAGGCGGCAAGCCCCGAGGTTGTCGCGGCGATCCGCGCCGTGGTCGATGGCTTTCCGCAGATCGTCGCAGTCAACCACGTCCGCACCATCCACACCGCGCCCGACAGCATCTTCGTCGCGGTGAGCGCCGATTTCGACGATGCGGTGACGATGGGCGAGGGAGAGGCGCTGATCGAGCGGATCGAAACTGCGTTGAAGCGGCGGTTGCCCCAGCTCGCATCGATCTACATCCGTCCCGAAAGTGCGGACCGCGCGGCAATCGTGATGCCCGTTGGAACGAATGACTGATGCGGATGACGCGCCGCATGCTGCTGGTCGGAAGTGCCGCTGCCGTGTTGGCGAGCCGTTCCTATGCCGTACCACGCACGGGCTACGTCATCGGCTGGCAGGGGGCGGCGCCCGATCCCGCCGTCGCCGCGTCGCTGGAGGCGCAGATCCGGCTCGTCGAGGCCCTGCCGATCTCGGCGGAGGCGATGGCGTTTTTTCGCGGCGAGACGATCCACGTCGATCGCGAAGCCGGGACCAGGACGCGCGCGGGGCGGGGCGTGTATTGGGCGCGAGAGGTGGTGCCCGCCGACAATCCGGTGCTGTTGCACGAGCTCATCCACCGCTGGCAGATCGCGCGGATGCCCGGTGGCCAGCAGAACTCCGACGTCCACCGTTTCTACCGCGCGGCGCTGAGCAGCGGGCGGTGGCCCGCGCGATCCTATATGCTGTCGAACGCGTTCGAATTCTTCGCCATGTGCGCCAGCGTCGTGCTGCACGGGCGCGCGGCGCGGCCGCCGTTCACGCGTGCTGCGGTGAAGGCGGCGATGCCCGATGTGCATGCCTTCATCGTCGCCGAATTCGGCCTGCGCAGCGCCTAGCTGGCGGGAACCAGCTCGATAACGTCCAGCGTCGATTCGAACGCCGGATAGGGGAAGGCGATGCGCCAGCGGCGCGGGCCGATGCGTTCGACCACGCCGGCCATGTCGCGGGTCGCGTCCTGGCCGTAGCGCATGGCGCCGGCCTCGTCCCCCAGCGCCAGCGTGCCGAGGAATACGCCGCGTGCGTCGGTGTCCCGGTAGATCATGCCGACCGGGCGCTGCGATCCGGTGCGCTTGGTGAAGCTCAGCGCGCTGCCCGCGGCATCGATCCGGCACGCAAAAGCGGGATAAGCAACATAGTCGAGCATGCCCGCCGACTTCGCGCCGACCTTGATCGTGCGGCAGCGATAATCGCCTGCGGGCGGCAGCGGGCCGACCATGCCGACATCGGGCTGGAGCAGCGCACCCTCCGCCGCCACGTCGGCGCCGCGACCGCCGGCCTGCGCCCGGGCGAGCGCCGTCATCCACGCATCGCGCCAGCCGCGCAGCCGGGTGCGGTCGGCGGCGGTCGCGATCTGGCGCCAGTCGCCCGCCACCGGAACCGCCACCGGTTCCGGGCGCGCATCCCGACTGGCGGCACCGCATCCGCCAAGGGCAATGCAGGCGAGGGCGGCGGCGATCGGCTTGGTCGGCATGGGCTACGCTCTACTTTCGAAAAACACGCGCGAGACTAGGGCGAAACGCTCCCGCGCGGCAATCACCCCGCGGTCCAGCCGCCATCGACCGAGATGTTGGCGCCCGTGATCTGCGCCGCGGCGTCGCTGCAAAGGAACAGTGCGGTGGCGGCGACCTGTTCGGGCTGGACGAACTGCTTGGTCGGCTGGCCGGCGAGCAGCACGTCGTTGATGACCTGTTCCCTGGTCAGCCCGCGCGCCTTCATCGTGTCGGGGATCTGCCCCTCGACCAGCGGGGTCCAGACATAGCCGGGCGAGATGCAGTTCGCGGTGACCCCGAAAGTCGCCAGCTCCAGCGCGACCGTCTTGGTGAAGCCGGCAAGGCCGTGCTTGGCGGTGACGTAGGCGGACTTGAAGGGCGATGCGACGAGGCTGTGCGCCGACGCGGTTTGGATGATCCGGCCCCATTTGCGCTGCTTCATGTACGGAACCGCAAGGCGCGTGGTGTGGAACGCGGCGTTCAGGTTGAGCGCGATGATGAGATCCCATTTGTCGAGCGGGAAGTCCTCGACCGGGGCGACATGCTGCATGCCCGCGTTGTTGATCAGGATATCGACGCCGTCGAACGCGGTTGCGGCCTCCGCCATCATCGCTTCGATCTGGTCGACCTTGGTCAGGTCGTGGCCGCTGTAGAGCGCCTTGGCGCCGCTCGTCGCTTCCAGTCCCTTGCGTTCGGTTTCTATCGCCGCGGCGTCGCCGAAGCCGTTGATGACGACGTTCGCGCCCTCCGCGGCCAGCGCCTTGGCATAGGCGAGGCCGATGCCCGAGGTGGAGCCGGTGACGAGCGCGGTCTTGCCTTTGAGGAACATGGAAACTCCTAGGTTCTGGTGAGGTCGAACGCGGCGGTCTTGCCGTCGAGGATGTTGCTGGCGACCAGGCGCGATTTCGCCATCGTCTCTGCGACCGCGGCGGCCCCGGCGGCCCAATGCTCGCGCATGGTGCGGGCGGAAAATTCGAAATCGCGCGATCCGCCCTCCCACGCGTTCGCGCGGTAGATCAGGTGGACGAGGTTGACCGCGGGCTCGTCGGCCGCGGCGGCCAGAGCCACCACGTCGGGATCGTCGCGCATCTCGGCGGGGAGCTTCGCGAGCAGGTGGCGGATTGTCTCGCGCTCCTGCCGGAGCTTCAGCCGCTCGGCGGACACCTGTCGGGTGCGGCTGGAAAAGCGGATTTCCTTTTCGCGCGCCATCACGTCCATGATCGTCTTCGGACGATCGGTGGCGGACGCGAACAGATCGACTTGGAAGACCAGCATCTCGGCGGTCTGGTGGTCGAGGACGTGGGTCAGCGGCGTGTTCGAGACGAGACCGCCGTCCCAGTACCAGCGCCCGTCGATCTCGACTGGGGGCAGCCCCGGCGGCAGCGCGCCCGACGCCATGATGTGGCGCGCGTCGATGCGGTCGGTGGTGGTGTCGAAATAGCGGAAATTGCCGCTCTCGATATCGACCGCCCCGACCGACAGCCGCACCGGGCCGGTATTCAGCAGTTCCCAGTCGATCAACGTGTCGAGCGTGGCGGCAAGCGGCGAGGAATCGTAGAAGCTGAGCGCCTCTGGAGTGCCGGGTACCGCGAAGGTCGGCGGCACCGGGCGCGGCGCGAAGAAGCCGGGGACGCCGGTCGCCATCACCGACCACGCCGACCATTCGTGGACGAATTCGCGGACCTGATCCTGCGGAAAGATCGGGAAGCTCGGCAGTGCCCAGGTGACGGTGTCCCAGAACGCCCTCAGCCGCTCGACGCGCCGCTCGGGCGGGTTGCCGGCGACGATCGCGGCGTTGACCGCGCCGATCGAGATGCCGGCGACCCAGTCGATCTCGATCTTCGCGCCGCCCAACGCCTCGATGATCCCGGCCTGATAGCTGCCGAGCGCACCGCCGCCCTGCAACACCAGCGCCACGCAATCGGGGAGGGGCAGCGCGGCGTCGCGCCGATTGGGGGTGGGGCGCCTGACAGTAGCAGGGGGGTCGGCATCGGCCATCGACGCGCTCAATGGCCGGTGGCGGGATTGGTTGCAACCTAGCGCTCCGCGGCGCATTCAGACGCGGACACGTAACGAACAAGGGGGAGCGCGCGATGCGGCTCGACGATCTCGATCCCAGCAGCAACGTCGACGATCTGGGCGCCGGCGGACGCGGCGGCGGCGGGGGCATCCCGATCCTCGGCATGCTGCTGCCCTTTCTTTTTCGCGGCAAGATGGGATGCGGGTCGATCGCGCTGATCGCAATCCTCGGCATCGGCTATTTGATGATGGGTGGCCTCGGCAATCTGACCGGCGGTGGCAGCGGGCCGGTTGGCCAGCGCGCGCCGACCGAGCAGAGCGGCGCAGGCGTGTGCAACACCACGGAGCGGCTGTTCTCGTGCCGCGTGCTCGCCTCGACCGAGCAGGTGTGGGGCAAGATCTTTGCCGCCAACGGCCAGACCTATGAGCCGCCGCGGCTGAAATTCTATACCGAGGGCGCGACGTCGGGCTGCGGCTATGCCTCGTCGGCGGCGGGCCCCTATTATTGCCCGTCCGACCGGGGCGTGTTCCTCGACACCGGCTTTTTCGACGAGCTGCAGAACCGCTTCGGCGCGAAGGGCGACTTTGCCGAGGCCTATGTCATCGCGCACGAGGTCGGACATCACATCCAGAACCTCACCGGTGCAGCGCAACAGGTGAGCGCCATCCAGCAGCGCGGCAGCAAGGAAGAAGGCAACGCCGCGTCGGTGAAGCTCGAACTCCAGGCCGATTGCTACGCGGGCGTCTGGGCCAAGCAGTCCGGGCGGTTGGAACCCGGCGATATCGAGGAAGGCATGACCGCGGCGAATGCGATCGGCGACGACACGCTCCAGCGTCAGTCGGGCGGTTCGGTCGTGCCCGACAGTTTCACCCATGGCTCGTCGGCGGATCGCATGCGCTGGCTGAAGCGCGGTCTGGACACCGGCGATCCGGCGCAGTGCGACACGTTCGGCGGAGGGGCCCAGTAACGGACCGGTAGCGCCGACGGGGGCGAAAAACCGGCTCGCCAGGGCGTTGCATCGCCCGGATCATCTGGTAAGGACACGGGCCCGGCGTCGTCTGAGGATGCGCCGGTCCGGGAGTGCGGGGCTGTAGCTCAGATGGGAGAGCGCTGCAATCGCACTGCAGAGGTCAGGGGTTCGATTCCCCTCAGCTCCACCACCACTCCCTAGCCTGATTCTCGCGCTGCATTGGCGAGGTTTCTGCGGTCGCGGACGCCTTACCGCGGCGCCATCCGGATCGCGCCGTCCAGCCGCACGTCCTCGCCGTTCATGTAATCGTTCTCGACCATGTGGAGCGCGAGCTTCGCATATTCGGCCGGATCGCCCATGCGCTTCGGGAAGGGGACGGAAGCGCCGAGCGCGTCCTTCACGTGATCGGGCATGCCGTTCATCAGCGGGGTGGAGAATATGCCGGGCAGGATCGTGTTGATGCGAATGCCCTCACCCATCAGGTCGCGCGCGATCGGCAGGGTCATGCCGACGATCCCGCCCTTCGACGCCGAATAGGCGGCCTGGCCGATCTGGCCGTCCTCCGCCGCGACGCTGGCGGTCATCACGATCGCGCCGCGGGCGCCGTCCTTGCCCGGCTCCAGCGTCAGCATCCCCGCCGCCGACTTGGCGACGCAGCGGAAGGTGCCGATCAGGTTGATCTGAATGAGCCAGTCGAACGCAGCCGCCGGGAAATGCTTGATGCTTTCGTCCTCGCGCGATCGGCTGGCGGTCTTCACCGCGTTGCCGGTGCCCGCACAGCAGACCAGCACCGCTTCCTGCCCGTGCGCGGCGCGCGCTTTCGCGAACCCGGCGTCGACGCTTTCGTCGCTGGTGACGTTCACCTCGCAGAAGATGCCGCCGATTTCGGCGGCGACGCGCTCACCCTTTTCGGCCTGGAGGTCGAAGATCGCGACCTTCACGCCCTTCGCGGCCAGCGCGCGGGCGGTGGCTTCGCCGAGGCCGGAGGCGGCGCCGGTGACGACGGCGGCGATGTTCTCGAGGTTCATGCTTGTCCCTTTCTCTCGTCACCCCGGACTGGTTCCGGGGTCCACTGATCTGCTTGGCGACGTCGGTCCGATCTTGCCGGGCCATTATCTTCAGGCCCGGTGGACCCCGGAACAGGTCCGGGGTGACGGCGTGTTTTTGGCTACAGCGCCTCCACGATCGTGACATTGGCGATGCCGCCGCCTTCGCACATCGTCTGCAGGCCGTAACGCTTGCCGCGCGCGTGGAGCGCGTGGACCAGGGTCGCCATCAGCTTCGTGCCCGACGCGCCGAGGGGGTGGCCGAGCGCGATCGCGCCGCCGTTGACGTTCAGCTTCGCCGGGTCGCCGCCGGTGTGGCGCAGCCACGCAAGGGGGACGGGCGCGAACGCCTCGTTCACTTCGTACAGGTCGATGTCGTCGATGCTCATGCCCGCCCGCGCCAGCGCCTTGTCGGTCGCGAACAGCGGTTCCTCCAGCATCACCACCGGATCGCCGCCGGTGACGGTCAGATTGTGGATGCGGGCGAGCGGGGTCAGGCCGTGGGCCTTCAGCGCAGCCTCGCTCACCACCATCACCGCGCTGGCGCCGTCGCAGATCTGGCTGGCGTTGGCGGCGGAAATCACGCCGCCTTCGGCCAACAGCTTGACCGAATGGATCCCCTCGAACGTCGCGTCGAAGCGGATGCCCTCGTCGACGGTGTGAAGCGCGGGGCCGTCGGGCGTCTCCACCTCCAGCGCGACGATCTCGTCGGCGAACGCACCGGCTTGCGTCGCGGCAGCGGCGCGGCGGTGGCTTTCCAGCGCGTAGCGATCGAGTTCGTCGCGGGAGAAGCCGTATTTGTCGGCGATCATCTGTGCGCCCAGGAACTGGCTGAACTGGACGCCGGGATAGCGTGCCTCCTGCCGCGGTGACTTCGCCTTGCCGAGCCCGGCCCGCGCAAACAGCGCGCCGGTCGATCCCATCGGCACGCGCGTCATCGATTCGACGCCGGCGGCGATCACGACGTCCTGCGTGCCCGACAGTACCGCTTGCGCCGCGAACTGGATCGCCTGCTGCGACGATCCGCACTGACGATCGATGGTGACGGCGGGGACGCTTTCGGGGAGTTTCGAGGCGAGCACCGCGCCGCGCCCGACCTGGAAGCCCTGTTCGCCGCCTTGGCTGACGCAGCCCATGATGACATCCTCGACCGCCGCCGGATCGATGCCGGTGCGTGTCACCACCGCGTCGAGGGTCGCGCCCGCCATGTCGGCCGGGTGCCAGCCCGCCAGTCGCCCGCCGCGGCGGCCCCCGGCGGTGCGCAACGCTGCGACGATATAGGCTTCCGCCATGCGTCCTCTCCCTCACATTATCGTGTCGTCGGGTTGCATAGCGCAACCGACGCTGCACGCAACGCGCTTGCCGTTCGGGCGAAAGACGCCCATCTGGGGTGCCTCATGCCATTTTCGACTCTCCCGCCGCTTCTCGCCGAAGCGCTCGCCGCGCGTGGATACACCGCGCTCACTCCCGTCCAGGCCGAGGTTTCGAAGCCCGAGGCCGCTGCCCGCGACCTGATCGTCTCTGCCCAGACCGGGTCGGGCAAGACCGTCGCCTTCGGCCTCGCCATGTCGGGCGAGCTGATGCCCGACGGCGTGCTGCCGCCGCCCGGCCTGCCGATCGCGCTGGTCATCGCGCCGACTCGCGAACTGGCACTGCAGGTCAGCCGCGAGCTAGCGTGGCTCTATGCCGGCGCCGGCGCACGCATCTCGACGTGCGTCGGCGGCATGGATGCGTCTAAGGAGCGCCGCTCGCTCAGCCACGGTACGCACATCGTCGTCGGCACGCCGGGCCGCCTGAAGGACCATGAGGAGCGCGGCGCGCTCGACTTGAGCCAAGCGAAGGTCATCGTCCTCGACGAGGCGGACGAGATGCTCGACATGGGCTTCCGCGAGGATCTGGAGGCGCTGCTCGACGCTACGCCGAACGATCGCCGGACTTTGCTGTTCTCGGCGACGATGCCGAAGCCGATCGTGGCGCTGGCCCGCAAATACCAGCGCGACGCGCTGCGCATCGAGACTCTGGGCGACAGCCGCGGCCACGGCGACATCAGTTACCAGGCGATGGCGGTCAGCCCGTCCGATATCGAGCATGCCGTCATCAACCTGCTGCGCTTTCATGAGGCGGAGACGGCGATCCTGTTCTGCGCGACGCGCGACAACGTCCGCCATCTGCATGCCAGCCTGGTCGAGCGCGGCTTCTCCGCGGTTGCGCTGTCGGGCGAGCACAGCCAGAACGAGCGTAACCACGCGCTCCAGGCGCTGCGCGACCGTCGTGCCCGCGTCTGCGTCGCCACCGACGTCGCCGCGCGCGGCATCGATCTGCCGTCGCTCAGCCTGGTCGTCCATGTCGAGCTGCCCCGCGATGCCGAGGCGCTGCAGCACCGTTCGGGCCGCACCGGACGCGCCGGCAAGAAGGGCACCGCGGTGCTGATCGTGCCGTATCCGCGCCGCCGCCGCGTCGACATGATGCTGAAGGGCGCTAAGATCGCCGCCGAGTGGATCGACGTGCCGAGCCCCGAGGACATCCGCGCGCAGGACCACGAACGCCTGCTCGCGACACTGCTCGCCCCCGTCGAGGTCGACGAGCAGGATGTGGCGCTCGCCGAGCGGCTGCTCGCCGAAAAGACGCCGCAGGAAATCGCGGCGATGCTGGTCCGCGCCCACCGCGCATCGATGCCCGAGCCCGAGGAAATGCTCGACCGCGGCGCGCAGCCCGAGCGCGTCCACCGCCAGGGCTTCGACGACACCGTGTGGTTCCGCCTCGACATCGGGCGGCGCCAGAATGCCGACCCGCGCTGGGTGCTGCCGCTCATATGCCGCCGCGGCCACATTACCAAGAACGAGGTCGGCGCGATCCGCATCGGCCCGAACGAGACGTTCTTCCAGGTGCCGCGCGGCATCGCCGATCGCTTTGCGCATGCCGCGGCCAAGTCGATGAGCGAGGATGATCCGACGACGATCGTGCCGTCGCCGGACGGCCCGCCGCAGGGCGCGCACGCCCGCGGCGGTGGTCAGCGCGGCGGCCCCAATCGTCCGCAGATGGGCCCGCGCCCCGGCAACTACCGCGCCAAGCCTGCCGGCCCCCCGCGAGGGCCGCGGCGCGGGTGAGCGGGAACGGCCTTCTCCGGGATAGCGACGATGCCTAGCATCTTGGTCGATGGCGACGCCTGCCCGGTGAAGGACGAAATCTACCGTGTCGCGTGGCGGACGGAGGTGCCGGTGACGGTCGTCGCCAACAGCCATTTCCGCGTGCCCGATCATCCTTTGATACAGCGCGTGGTGGTGTCGGACGGCTTCGATGCCGCCGACGACTGGATCGCCGAGCGCGCCGATGCGACGACGGTGGTGGTGACCGCCGACATCCTGCTCGCCGATCGCTGCGTGAAGGCGGGGGCGACCGTGCTGTCGCCCGCGGGCAAGCCGTTCACCACCGCATCGATCGGCGGTGCGGTCGCGACGCGGGCGATCATGGCCGACCTGCGCGCCGGGCTGGGTGAGGGGATTGGCGGGCCGAAACCGTTCGCGAAGGAGGATCGCTCGCGCTTCCTCTCCGCGCTCGACACCGCGATCGTGCGGCTGAAGCGTGGCTGAGCCCGACGCCATCCCCGCCGCGACCGTCGTGGTGATGCGTGACCGTGCGGGCGCAGCGCCCGAACTGCTGATCGTCGAGCGGTCGAAGGCGATGTCGTTCGCTGGCGGCGCGCTGGTGTTTCCCGGCGGGCGGGTCGATGCCGGCGACCTAGCGTACGCGGCGGGGGATGACGAGCACGCCGCCCGCATCGCCGCAGTGCGGGAGTGTATCGAAGAGGCCGGGGTTGCGCCGGGTGTCGTGCCTTCGCCCGACGCCGCCGGGCTGGCGGCGATGCGCGGAAGGCTCCACGCCGGCGAGGCGATCGGTGTTGCGCTGGGCGCGGCGCGGATCGACCTGGACGCGCTGGTGCCGTTCGCACGCTGGCTACCACGTGGGGTGACCCACCGCGTGTTCGATACGCGCTTCTACCTCGCCTGCCTGCCCGACGATGCGCCCGAGCCCGTTGTCGATGCGACCGAGAACACGCGCGTCTTCTGGGCAACCGCGGCGCAGGTTCTGGCCGATGCCGATGCGGGCCGCGCAACGATCATCTTCCCGACGCGCCGCAATCTGGAGCGGTTGGCGCTGTTCGGCAGTTTTGCCGAGGCGGTGGCCCACGCGCGCGCGCATCCGGTGCGGACGATCACGCCGTGGACGGAGGCGCGGGACGGTGCCGACCACCTCTGTATCCCCGGCGACCTCGGCTATCCGGTGACGTCGCAACCGCTGGCGACGGCGCTCCGCGCGTGATCGCGGTGCGGCGCGCGCTGGTCGCGGCGACGGTCGCCGCGGTGCTGCTGGCGATCGGTTTTGCGATCTATGCCTTCGTGAAGTCGCGTCCGCAGGATCTGCCGTGGACCCCGCTCGACCTTGCCGAGAAGCCGGGCATGTTCACCAGCCGCAAGCTCGCCGCGCTGGGCGATGATTTCGCCGGGTGCCGCGCGCTGCTGGAGAAGGCGGGCGTGCGCCACACCGCGCTGGCGCCGGTCACCGCGCAGGGCGGGCAATGCGGTTACGCGGACGGCGTGCGCGTAACCGGCGGGGCGGCGCGACTGCGCTATGTGCCCGTTAATCTCGGCGTAGCGTGCCCCGTGGCCGCGGGGATGGCGATGCTCGAATGGAACGTGATCCAGCCCGCCGCCGAACGCCATTTCGGCGAGCGGGTGCGCAGTGTCGAGCATTTCGGCAGCTACAATTGCCGGCGGTTGTACGGCCGCGGCTCGGGCGACTGGAGCCAGCATGCGACCGCCGACGCGATCGACCTTGCCGGCTTCGTGCTGGCCGATGGACGCCGCATCAGTGTCGTCCGCGACTGGAGCGGGCAGGATGCGAAGAAGGCCGCATTCCTTCGCGACGTGCGCGATGGCGCCTGCGGGCTGTTCACGACGGTCCTCTCACCCGACTACAACGCCGCGCACCGGGACCATTTCCACCTCGACCAGGCGAACCGCGGGATGATGGGGTGGCGGGCGTGTCGGTAGTATTAAGGGGTTCAGAGAAGGCGCGAAGGAGGGGCTGACTTTGCGGCGCTGGTCCGCGGCAGCAATATATTCTGAAAGTTCGCTATCGCGGACGTCCTTTGACCCGAAAGCGAGATTCTTCGCGCCTTTGCGCCTCCCCTGAACCCCCTTTTATCTTCCCCGAACGTCAGTTCGGCAAAGCGAGATCGCTCACCTTTTCCACCCAGTACGGAAAGAACGCCGGCTTCCGGTTCGACCAGCCGCTCGCCGTCGCAGCGGCTTCGCTGATCGACTGGAGCAGTTTCCGCCGCAAATCCGGGTGCAGCGTTGGCAGCGCTGCGGCGGCGCAGAAGGCGGCGGGCAGCCAGGGGCGGACGTCCGCGCCGATCAGCCGTTCGTAGAGGAAGCGATAGGCCGAGAAGGTCGGCAGCCGCCCCTGGCCCAGGTCGAACGCGCTGACGGTCACCAGCGGCGCCATGAACGGCTCGACCGCGCCCAGGCCGCTGTCGTCGGGGATCGTCTCGCGCAGGTCGGGCAGGCGGTCGTACATACGGGCCTGCGCGCGGATGCTCGCCGCCTCGATCACGTCGCGCGACCAGCGTTCCATCGCGTCGTCACGGTCGAGCCCGATGTCGAGCGAGCGGCGGATGTATCGCTGGGTCGCGGCACTGAAGCCGGCGAATTCCTTCATCTCGGCCAGCGTCATCGCGCCTTCTGCCGGTTTCATGCGTGACGTCATGGTTCGACACCCCACCCAATCCAGAACCCGATGATGCGCCCGAATGGTTAACGCTCCCCTTAACCACCCGTTCGCCCGGTATTCAGCGAATCCATCATGGATACCGCTGCGCCGCAACACGTCGTGCGACGAACCGAGTCGCGGCATGACGATCGCGATTCGGGTGCGGCTTTCGCGCAACAACTGCGGTGAATCGAACGGGTTGGACGATGAGTCGAACAGGTTCGTGGAACCAACCACGGTTCGTCGGGAAACCCCCGCAACTCATCGCCGCATGGGTTCGCGACCGCACAACCGCTGCTACTCCCGGCTCATCCAAGGGTTCAGCGAGACCGGGGGGTCTTTTTTCATGTTCGTTCGTGGCTTTACGGCGCTTGTCGCGCTGGTCCTGTCCTGCACGCTCACGGCAGCCCCGGCGCAGGCCCGCTTCTGGCAGTGCGCGCCCTATGCCCGCACCATTTCGGGCGTGAACATCTTCGGCAACGCGCTGACGTGGTGGAGCCAGGCCGCCGGCAAATACGCCCGCGGCGTGGTGCCGAAGAAGGGCGCGGTGATGTCCTTCGCCGCCACCGCACGGATGCGCCTGGGCCATGTCGCCACCGTGTCGCAGGTCATCAGCGACCGCGTCGTCCTGCTGACCCACGCCAACTGGTCGCGCCGCGGACAGATCGAGCGCGACGTGCGCGCCGTCGACGTGTCGGCAGCGGGCGACTGGAGCAAGGTGAAGGTGTGGTTCGCGGGCAACGGCGACCTCGGCACGTCGAGCTACCCGGTCAACGGCTTCATCTATGCCGGCGGCGCCGCGAAAGCTGGCGATGCACCGCGCGTGACGATCGCGGCATCGTCGCCCGCGCCGGTCGTCACCACCGCCCGCGCCGCCGCGTTCAAGCTGGACCTCTAAGCCCGGTCAGAACTTGCGGGGCGTGAAGGCCATCGCCACCCCGTTCATGCAGTAACGCTTGCCGGTCGGCTTCGGCCCATCGTCGAACACATGGCCCAGATGCCCGCCGCAGCGGCGGCAATGCACCTCCACCCGCGTCATCCCCAGCGTCCGGTCGGTCGTCGTCGCGACCGCATTCCTGAGCGGCGCGTAGAAGCTCGGCCAGCCGGTCCCGCTCTCGAACTTCGTCACCGACGTGAACAGCGGCAGCGCGCAGCCCGCGCAGGCGAACACGCCCGAGCGATGCTCCTTGTTGAGCGGGCTGGTGAACGGCACCTCGGTATCCTGCTTGCGCAGCACCGCATAGGCGGCGGGCGACAGCTTCTTGCGCCACGCCGCGTCGGTCATCTCGACCTGGTATTTGGCGAAGGCGGGGAGGGGCAGCAGCGCGGCGGCGGCGGTCGCGCCGGCGGCGGTCAGCAGGGTGCGGCGATCGGTTTGCATGGCAAATGTCCTTATCGGGCTCGCACTTACATTCGTCTGAACCGCCCGAAAAGTTGCATCGTCCCCGATCAATAGCGGCTGAGTTCGACCGGCAGCGACTTGTAGCCGTGGACGAAGCACGCCGCGACGCGGGTCGGCTCCCCGGTCACGTTCACGCGCAGCCGGCGCTTCGCCATTTCCTCGAGCAAGATGCCGATCTGCAATTCGGCCAGCCGCGCGCCGACGCAGCGGTGGATGCCGTGCCCAAACGCCAGGTGCCGCCGCGCGTTTGCCCGGTCGACGCGGATGCTATCGGCGTCGGCGAACACGCTTTCGTCGCGGTTGGCCGACACGTACCACAGCGCCAGCTTGTCGCCCGCACGGATGCGGTGGCCATCGATTTCCGCATCCGCGGTCGCGGTGCGGCGCATATGGGCGAGTGGCGTCTGCCAGCGGATGATCTCCTGCGTCGCATTGGCGATCAGACCGGGGTCATTCTCCAGCTTGCCGCGCTCGTCCGGAAAGCGGTCGAGGCCGTAGGCATAGGCCGACATCGAATTGCGGGTGGTATCGTTGCCGCCGACGATCAGCAGGATCAGATTGCCCAGGAATTCCTGCTGGTCCATTTCCGACATCGCGTCCGAATGGATCATCATGCTGATGAGGTCGGGGCTCGGCTCCTTGCCCACCTTCGCATTCCACAATTGCGAGAAGTAAGCGGCGCACTCCCACAGGTGGGCGAGCCGTTCCTGCTTCTTCACGGGATCCTTCGCGATCTCGATATCGCCGGCCCAGTCGGACCAGAAGGTCAGCTTGCGCCGGTCGGCCCAAGGGAAGTCGAACAGGATCGCCAGCATCTGCGTGGTCAACTCTATCGACACGGTATCAACCCAGTCGAACCCTTCGCCGACCGGCAGCGCGTCGAGCACCTCGGCGGTGCGCGCGCGGATGTTTGCGCTCAGCCGCACCATTTCGCTGGGCGTGAAGGCGGGGGCGACGGTGCGGCGCTGGCCGGTGTGCTTGGGCCGGTCCATCGCGATGAACATCGGCATGCGCACATCACCTTCCTTCAGGTCGGCGATGGTGATGCCTGCGGCTTCGGACGAGTAGAGTTCGGGGAGCGATTCGACGTGGACGATCGATTTGTAGTTCGCGATCGACCAGTACGGCCCGAAGTCGGACACCTCGGTGTAATGGATGCCGCCCTTCGCGCGCAGCTCGCGGAATGGCGAATGCCAGGTGTCGTCGCGGTAGAGTTCGGGCCGGCTGACGTCGAGCGGATCGGGCGCGTATACGGTGTCCGGTTGCGGGGCCAGCGTCGCCATCGGGTCTCTCCTGAACTTTTGTCGGAGAATGACCTAACTGACACGCATGTCAATAGTGTTGCGACGGCCCCGTCGCGTGGTCAGCTGACCGCAGGCTTCCGCCCCCGCTTCCAGAACGGCGGGCTGCCCGATTGCAGCACGCCGCGGCGGAACAGGCGGGCGCCGAGCCAGATCGTGAGGCCGACCCACAGCGCCTGCCAGCCGAGCGCCAGCAGGTGCGGCCACAGCTCCGGCTTGTTGGCCGCCCGCGCCGCCATCGCGAAGGGCGAGCTGAACGGAAAGATCTCCGCTACCCGCGCCAGCGTCGAATCGGGCTGCGAGGCCGCCGCCTGGCTCAACCCGAACATCGCCACTTGGAAAATGGTGATGGGCAGCGACAGCATCTGAATCTCGCGCGGGGTGCTCGCCTGCGCGCCGATGCCCAGGAACACCGCGCCCAGCAGCAGATACGCCATCGTGAAATAGGCGAGGAACAGGATCGCAAAGGACGGGCCGACTGCGGGTCCGACCTCGGCAAAGGCACGCGCGAAGGTCGGCGGGAGCAGCTGGCCGATGTTGACGACCACCGTTCCCCAGAAGGCGACGAACAGCACGGCGACCCCGAACATGCCGATCAGCTTGCCCAGGAACACGCTTTCCAGCGGGACGGCAGCGGCGAGGATTTCGATCACCTTGTTCGACCGCTCCTCCGCCATCGTGCCGACCGCCTGGCCGGCCAGCATCAGCGTCAGGATGAACAGGCCGAACACGGTGAAGAACGCCGCCTGGTTGGTGCCGCGGCCCGACGGGCGGGTGCGCGTCGCCTTGAACGGCTCGATCGTGGCGACCGACAGCTCGCCCGCCCCGACGCGGCGGGTGACCAGCACGTCCTCCGCCAGTTGCGCCAGATAGGCTGCGTGGTGGGTGCCGACCGGTGCATGAAGCACGGTCGGGCGGTCGAGCGGACCGTAGAGGACGGCGGTGGGATCGATGTCCTTCGCATCGAACAGCGCGCGCGCCTGCGAGGCGGGATCGGCGCCGGGCTTCTCGACGATCAGTGTGGGGGGTCCCTCACGGCGGCGATACAGGTCGCGGCGCGCCTTGTCGGCGGCGACGACAGCGCCGGCGTCGGCGGGGGCGACGATCGCGATGATCCGCGACTTGTCCGCCGCACTGTCCGCCATCGATGCCGCCCCCAAGCCGCCGACCGCACCGAAGCTCATCATGATGAGCGGGGCGAGCAGGAAGATCAGGAACGTGGGCGTGAACACCGTCGCGATGAAATCGCGGCGCGCGACCGTCAGCGTCTGGCGGAGCAGCTTGTTCGCGATCATGCCGCGGCCTCCAGCGCTTCGCGGCCGACAATCTTGACGAAGGCATCGTGCAGCCGCGCCGGTTCGATCGACAGGCCGGAAATGCCGTATCCGGCGTCGATCAGCTTCACCAGCACTCCCTCGATCCCTTCGTTCGGCATGGTGAAGACCCAGCCCTTGCCCTCTGGCTGCGCGTCGGCGGGCAATAGTTTCGCGATGTCGTCGCTCGGGTGGTGCGGCATGTAGCGCGCCTTCACCGGCAGAGTCGCGCGGGCGTCGTCCACCGTCCCCTCGAACCGCGCCTTGCCGCCGGCGATGATGGTCAGCCGGTCGCACAGCCGCTCGGCATGGGCCATGACGTGAGTCGAGAACAGGATGGTGGCGCCGCGGTCGCGCTGCGCGACGATCAGCGCCTCCAGCCGCTCCTGATTCACGGGATCGAGGCCGGAGAACGGCTCGTCGAGCACCAGCAGTTCGGGCGTGTGGACGACCGATCCGAGCAGCTGGACCAGCTGGGCCATGCCCTTCGACAGCTTCTTGATTTTCTGGTCGGCGGCGTGGGCGAGGCCCGCATCCTCCAGCAGCACCCGCGCGCGTTTGCGCCCGGCGCGCCAGTCGAGCCCGCGCAGCGCACCCATGAAGGCGATCGCCTCGACCGCCTTCATCCCGGGATACAGCCCGCGCTCCTCGGGCAGGTAGCCGACTTGGTCGCTGGCGTCGCGCGGATGGGCGTGGCCGAGCAGGCTGCGGCTGCCCTCGTCGGGTTCGATGATGCCGAGCAGCATCCGCAGCGTCGTCGTCTTGCCCGCGCCATTGGGGCCCAGCACGCCGTAGATCGACCCCGTCGGGACCGCGATGTCGACGCCATCGACCACGCGGCGGTCGCCGAAGCGTTTGGCGAGGCCGGTTGCGGTAACTGCCAGGCTGGAATCGCGCACACCCACATCCGTTCGTTTCGAGCGAAGTCGAGAAATCTGTGGCAGCCCCGTTTCTCGACTTCGCTCGAAACGAACGGGGAGGGTGAAGTACCTTCCCCACCGTGGTAGCGGGCGGTGGTGCACGAAGACAAGACACTCGCCGCGCAGTTGAAAGAAAAGGCCGCGGAGCTGGGGTTCGCCGCGGTCGGCATCGCGCGCGCCGATGCTGCGCCCGCGTCGGCTGCGCGGCTGCGCGAATGGCTGGACGAGGGCGCGCACGGATCGATGATCTGGATGGAGGAGCGCGCCCATCACCGCGAAAGCCCCTCAGGTTTGTGGCCGGACGTGAAGAGCGTCATCGCGCTCGGCATGAGCTACGCCCCCGGCATTGACCCGCTGGCGCTGGCCGACGTCGGCGACCGGGGCCGCGTGTCGGTCTATGCGCAGGGGTCCGATTATCACGACGTCGTGAAGCGTGCGCTGAAGGCGCTGGCGCGGTGGCTGGTCGCCGCGGCGCCGGGGGCGGACGTAAAGGTGTTCGTCGATACCGCCCCGGTGATGGAAAAGCCGCTGGCCGAGGCGGCGGGACTGGGCTGGCAGGGCAAGCACACCAACCTCGTCAGCCGGGATCATGGCAGCTGGCTGTTCCTGGGGGCGATCTACACCACGCTCGACCTCGCGGTGGATGCGCCCGGTCGCGACACTTGCGGGTCGTGCGAGGCTTGCCAGCGGGCATGCCCGACCGACGCCTTCCCCGCGCCCTACCGCCTCGATGCGCGGCGCTGCATCTCGTACCTGACGATCGAGCACAAGGGGCCGATCCCGCACGAGTTCCGCGCGGCCATCGGCAACCGCATCTACGGCTGCGACGATTGCCTGAGCGTGTGCCCGTGGAACAAGTTCGCCGCCGCAGCCGCTGCTAACCGCGCGTTCCAGCCGCGCAGCGAGCTGATGGCGCCGCGCCTTGCCGACCTGCTGGCGCTCGATGACGCGGCGTTTCGCGAGGTGTTCGCCGGGTCGCCGATCAAGCGTATCGGGCGCCACCGCATGGTCAGGAACTGCCTGATCGCGGCGGGCAATTCGGGTGACGCCGCGCTGGTGGGGCCGGTGCGGGCGCTGCTGAACGATGCCGATCCGGTGGTGGCGGAAGCGGCGGCTTGGGCGCTGGGCCGCCTTACCCCTGCGCCGTCATTGCGAGCGTAGCAAGGCAATCCAGCGCCCCGCGCGATGCCCCTGGGTTGCTTCGCTACGCTCGCGACGACGGGGACGGGTGATTACTTACCGCCCTCGCGCCGGCTAAGCGCGGCAACGCAGCTGGCGCGGTCGATCGCGCTGCCGTCACGCTGGCGGGCGTCGACATAGGTCACGACAGGCTCGCCCGAGCCCTTGGGATAGAGGTAGGCGTCGAGTACACAGATTCGGCTGCCGAACTGCAGCTTGCGCCCGGTCCCTTCCGCGACATCCGCGTCGGCGGCGCCGAACTGCTGGGTCAGGCCGCGCGCGGTCTGGCCGAGCACCCGCTCCAATCCGCCGGTGCCATAGGTCATCGTGGGGATCGGGATGCGCGCCGCGGGCCGAGCTTCGGGCGCTGTCGTGGTGCAGGCGGCAAGCGCCGCGATCGGGAGGAGGGCGAGGACTGGCTTCATGGTTGTCTCCGGTGGAACAGATGCGTCGCCATCGCCGCGGAAACGATCGGCGCGATCAGGTTGAGGACGGGGATCAGCAACAGCGCGGTGCCCGCCGCACCCAGCGTCCAGCGCCGCGCCCGGGTCGTGCGCCGCCACTCCGCCAACCCCTCTGCCGGCAGGTGCCGCGCCGCGACCATGTCGCCCAGGTCGCGCCCGAGCAGCACCGCGTTGACCGCGAAGAAGCCGATAGGCGTGCCGATGCCCGTCGCGAACAGCAGGATGTAGAGCGGCGTCGCGGCGAGGTTGACTAGGATCGTCCGCGCGATCCCGCCCGCGCCCATCGCCAGCGACCGGACGAACGGCACGGGCCGCGCGCTCGCGAGCGCCGCGGGATAATGTTTCGCCTCGACCGCCTCCACCACCTCGTCGGCGAACAGCCCGACCGCGGCGATGGCGATCGCGCGGAAGATCAGCCACCCGATTGCGAGGCCGCCGAGCAGCGCCAGAAAGCCGGCGATGCCCGACAGCCCTTCGGTCGCGCCCAGCCAAGCGGCTAGCGCGCGAGCCCCGAACCATAGCCCCGCGCCGAGCGTCGAGAGCAACGCCAGCGTCACCGCCAGCGACTTCGCCAGCACCGCCAGGAACGCGCGGTCGCCGAGCTGCGCGAGTGAGAGGGTGAAGGCGGTGAGCACGCCCGTATCCCTAGCCGCTCGACCGCGCGTTTCGAAGCGCGATTGCGCGTGTCGCGGAGTCTCCCTAGGGCGCCCCATCGTATTTTTTCGGGAGAAGTCCGTGACCACCAGCTACGACGTCGTCGCGATCGGCAACGCGATCGTCGACATCCTCGCCCAGGCCGATGACCAGTTCATCACCGATCAGGGCATGACCAAGGGGTCGATGCAGCTGATCTTCTCGCCAGAGGATGCCGATGCGCTCTATGCGAAGATGGGTCCGGGGCAGGAAGTGTCGGGCGGTTCGGCGGCAAACACCATCGCCGGGCTCGCCGCGCTCGGCCAGCCATGCGGCTTCATCGGCCAGGTCGCCGACGACCAGCTGGGCAAGGTCTTCGCGCACGACATCCAGTCGCTGGGCGTCCACTTCGCCACCCCGGCGCTGGACGGCGGCGATCCGACCGCGCGCTGCCTGATCCTCATAACCCCTGACGGCCAGCGGACGATGAACACGTTCCTGGGGGCGGCGCAGTTCCTGCCCGAAAGCGCGGTCGACGCAGCGACGATCGAGGCGGGGGCGATCCTGTATCTCGAAGGCTATCTGTGGAACGCCGACCAGTCGCGCGACGCGATGAAGCGCGCAATCGGCATGGCGCGGGCGGCAGGGCGCAAGGTCGCGCTGACGCTGAGCGATACCTTCGTGGTCGAGGGCCACCGCGATGCGTTCTTCGAGCTGATCGACGCCGGGCAGATCGACCTGCTGTTCGCCAACGACAGCGAAGTGAAGGCGATGATGCAGACCGACGACATCGCATCGGCGGTGACCGACCTGTCGAAACGCCTGCCGGTGCTGGTCTGCACGCATGGCGCCGCGGGTGCCGAGGCGCATTCGGGCGACGAACACGCGCGCGTTCACGCCGAGCCGGTGGCGGCGGTGGTCGATACGACGGGTGCGGGCGACCTGTTCGCGGCGGGCTTCCTGGCGGGCCAGGCGCAGGGCCGCGATCTGGAGACGAGTCTGCGGATGGGCGCGATCTGCGCCGCGGAGTGCATCAGCCACATCGGCCCGCGTCCGATCGCGGATTTGAAGACGCTGGTGGCGGACAAGCTGGGCTGAGTCCCGCCTTAAAGAACCCGTTCGCCTCGAGTAGGAATCGAGCTTGTCGAGAGCCCGTATCGAGAGGGCTTTCTTGAGGCACCCACCTCTCGATATGTCGTCGCGACAAGCTCGACGACTACTCGAGGCGAACGGATGGTAGGTAATTATAAAAAAGGCCGGGGATCGCTCCCCGGCCTTTTTTCTTGTCCGCGTCGTGCTCAGTGCGTGCCGGGAACCTCCGGGCGCACGTCGGTCACCGCCTCGGCCTCATGGCTCTCGACGATGCCGCGGCCCAGGTGGCTCGCGTTCCGGCTGTAGGCGAAATAGATCACCATGCCGACGGCGCCCCAGATCGGCAGCACCAGCATGGCGTCGATCGGCAGGTTGAAGAACAGGAAGATGCAGCCGAAGATCGTCAGCGGGCCGAGCAGCCACAGTATCGGCGTCTTGAAGCTGCGCGCGCGGTCGGCGGCGGTCTTGCGCAGGATCATGACCGCGATCGCGACCATCATGAACGCATAGAGCGTGCCGGCGTTGGCGATATCGGCGAGCTTTCCGACCGGCAGCACCGCCGCGGCGATCGCCACCGCGATGCCAGTCGCCGCCGTCACGATGTGCGGCGTCTTCCACTTCGGGTGCACGCGCGACAGCACTTCGGGCAGCAGGCCATCGCGGCTCATCACGAAGAAGATGCGGGTCTGGCCGAACATCAGGATCAGGATGACCGACGGCAGTGCGAGCATCGCCGCCAGGCCGACCGCATTGCCGACGCCCGACCAGCCGATCTGGCGCAGCACGTGCGCCAGCGCCTCGTTCGAGCAGACCAGCGGCAGCTTGTCGGCGGCGTAGGTGGCGCACTGACGCGCGAGCTCTTCCGAACCGGTCGGGAAGGGCACGCCGTTCGGGCCCATGATCGGCTGGCCGCCCATCGTGCCGATCGCGCCGGCGGCGACCGCGATGTAGAAGACGGTGCAGAACAGCAGCGAACCGACCAGGCCGATCGGCACGTTGCGCTGCGGGTTCTTGGTTTCCTCCGCCGCAGTCGAAACCGCGTCGAAGCCGACATAGGCGAAGAAGATCGTCGCCGCCGCGCCGACCGCGCCGACACCGGTGCCGAAGCCGCCGAAGACGCCCGCGGGCAAGAAGGGGTTGAACTTGTCCGGGTCGAAATAGGCCGACGTCAGCGTGATGCCGATGAAGGCGGTCAGCGCGACGACCTTGATCGCCACCAGCACGGCGTTGACGCGGGCGCTTTCGGTGGTGCCGATCATCAGCAGCCAGGTGATGAGCAGCGAGATGACGACCGCGGGCAGGTTGATGATGCCGCCTGCGACACCCCCCATCGACAGCGGCGCACCCGAGAGCGCGGCGGGCAGGTGGACGCCCAGGAACTCATTCAGGATCGTGCCCGTAAAGAAGCCCGACCATCCGACCGCGACCGCGCTGGCCGCGACCGCATATTCCAGCACCAGCGCCCAGCCGACCGTCCAGGCGAGCATCTCGCCCATCGTCGTATAGGTGTAGGTGTAGGCAGAACCCGCAACGGGCAGCATCGCCGCGATCTCGGCGTAGCAGAGGGCAGCGACGATGCAGACCGCGCCGGCGATGGCGAAGGCGAGCATCAGGCCGGGTCCGGCCTTCTGCGCGCCGGCGGCGGTGAGGACGAAGATCCCCGTCCCGATCACGCAGCCGATGCCGAACAGGGTCAGCTGGAACCAGCCGAGCGTACGATGGAGCGATTTCTTCTCCGCTGTCGCGAGAATCGCGTCGATTGGCTTTACGCGCCCGAAAATCATAACTTTCACATCCCCCGGGATACTGGGCGTCCTCCATGGGTCGCCCGGCGATCGCGGGAGCCTAGTCGCAAATCGGTAGCGTGCAATCCCCCATTCGCAGCGCGGGGGGTGCGCTTCGTCAGCGGGCGAGCATCGGCCCCAGCGGCCGGCCGGCAAAGATATGGACGTGCAAGTGCGGCACTTCCTGTCCGCCGTGCCCGCCGGTGTTGGCGAGCAGGCGGTAGCCCGGCTCGACCATCCCCGCTGCGCGGGCGACCGTGCCGACTGCGCGGACGAAGCCTGCGATCTCCGCCTCGGACGCGCGCGTGCTGAAATCGTCCCAGGAGACGTAGCGCCCGCGCGGGATCACCAGCAGGTGGGTCGGCGCCTGCGGGGCGATGTCGTGGAAGGCGATGGCATAGTCGTCCTCGTACACGCGCTTGGACGGGATTTCGTCGCGCAGGATCTTCGCGAAGAGATTGTCGTCGTCATAGGGCTGGGTCGCGTCGATCGGCATCTGGTCCTCTCCTGTTCATCCGGCGGTGCGGCCGGCCTTTTCCACCAGCCCCGACACCCCCTCGCGCCGCGTCAGCTCCGCGCGCACGTCGTCCAGCGTCAGGCCGGCGTGGTGGAGCAGAACGGTCAGATGGAACAGCAGGTCCGCGGCCTCACCTACCAGGCCGGCGCGGTCGTCGGCGATGGCGGCGATGACGGTTTCGACCGCTTCCTCGCCGACTTTCTGCGCGATCTTGGCGCGGCCCTTTGCTGCCAGGCCGGCGATGTACGACGACGCCGGATCGGCGGTCAGCCGCGCGGCGATCGTGGTTTCGAGAGTGGCGAACGCGTCCATTGCGCCCTTACTGCCGCCGGTCGCTGGCGAAGTCGAGGATGCTATGGTTTCTCGACTTCGCTCGAAACGAACGGGCCGGGAGATGTCTGGCGCTTTGCCGCCGCCCGCGCGCGCATGGATCGCCGCGCGAACCAGACGCCCAGCACCGCGCAGGCGAACAGCGCGAGGTCGGACAATTCGAACCCGTCGTGGATCACCTGGCCCGAATGGGGCGCCGCGGCATAAAGGGTGTCGGGCGACACGAGCGCCATCAGCGCGGTTGCCGAGGCAGTGCGAATGATGGCGTTCATGTGGTTGCTGTCCGATGTATCGCCCGACACGGGTTGCCCTAGCGGCCCCGTGTGAACCTTATATTAAGCGCGCACCGGAATCCCCGCCGCGGCGAGCGCGGCGTGGGCGTCGGCGACCGAGGCCTCGCCGAAGTGGAAGATCGATGCGGCGAGCACCGCGGAGGCATGGCCCTCGACGATGCCGGCAACCAGGTGCGCGACGCTGCCGACCCCGCCCGATGCGACGACCGGCACGTCCACCTGGTCTGCGATGGTGCGGATCAGGTCGAGGTCGTAGCCGTCCTTCGTTCCGTCGCGGTCCATCGACGTCACGAGCAACTCGCCCGCGCCGAGCCGGGCGAGGTTCAGCGCATGCCCCACCGCGTCGATCCCCGTCGCGCGCCGCCCGCCGTGCGTGAAGACTTCCCACGTCTCGCCGACCCGGCGCGCGTCGACCGAGGCGACGACGCACTGGCGGCCCATCCGCTCGGCGATTTCGGCGACAAGTTCGGGCCGCGCGACTGCGGCGGAATTGACCGCGATCTTGTCCGCGCCGGCCAGCAGCAGCGCACGGGCATCCTCGACCGATCGCACCCCGCCGCCGACCGTCAGCGGCATGAAGCAGACTTCGGCGGTGCGGCGCACGACATCGACGATCGTCTCGCGCCCTTCATGGCTGGCGCCGATGTCGAGGAAGCAGAGCTCGTCGGCGCCGGCGGCGTCATAGGCGCGCGCCTGCTCGACCGGGTCGCCGGCATCGCGCAGGTCGACGAAGTTCACGCCCTTGACGACGCGGCCGCCGGCCACGTCGAGGCAGGGGATGACGCGCGCGCGGACGGTCACGGGCGGAAGCCCAGCACAACCCCGTTCGTTTCGAGCGAAGTCGAGAAACGCCGGCCAAGCGCCTGCGTCGGTTTCTCGACTTCGCTCGAAACGAACGGGTTGAGTGGTGCCCGGGTCATCCCTGCGCCACCGCGATCGCCTCGGCCAGGTCCAACCGCCCGTCGTACAGCGCCCGACCGGTGATGACGCCCTCGATTCCCGGCTGGCCGACCAGCGCGTGGATATCCTCGATCCCCGCGACACCGCCGCTGGCGATCACGGGGATCGCCACCGCCTCAGCCAGCGCGGTGGTCGCGGCGACGTTGCAGCCTTTCAGTAGCCCGTCGCGCCCGACGTCGGTGAAGAGGAGCGCGGTGACGCCGGCATCCTCGAACCGGCGGGCAAGGTCGGTAGCGGTCATGTCGGAGACGTCGGCCCAGCCCTCTGTCGCGATATAGCCGTCGCGGGCATCCACCGCGACCACGACCTGCCCCGGAAAGTCACGCGCGGCTCCGCGGACCAGATCGGGATCCTTGACCGCGGCAGTGCCGATGACGACCCGCGCCACGCCCAGGTCGAGCCAGCGTTCGATCCCCGCGCGATCGCGGATGCCGCCGCCCAGCTGGAGCTTGCCGGGAAACGCCGCGATGACCCGCGCGACCGCATCGCCGTTGACCGATCCGCCGGCAAACGCGCCGTCCAGATCGACCACGTGGAGGTGCGTCGCTCCCGCCTCGGCGAAGCTCAGCGCCTGCGCTGCGGGATCGTCGCCATATACGGTGGCGCGGGCCATATCGCCCTCGGCCAGACGCACGACCTGGCCGCCCTTCAGATCGATGGCGGGGAAGACGATCATCGGGGCATTCTCACGGTCGCCATTCCAGGAATCTTTCGATCAGCGCGAGGCCGTAGGCCTGGCTCTTTTCGGGGTGGAACTGCACTCCCAGCAGATTGTCGCGCCCGATCGCCGCGGTGATGGAGCCGCCGTGGTCGGTCGTCGCCAGCACGTCGGCGCCGGTGAAGGCGTAGCTGTGGAGGAAATAGGCCTCGCCCGCCGCGATCAGCGGATGGGGTTTGATGGGGCGGACGTCGTTCCAGCCCATGTGCGGCACGCGGATGCCCGGCGCGGGCGCGATCGCCGCGACCTCGCCCGCGATCCAGCCGAGCCCGCCGTGGCTGCCCATCTCGTGCCCAGTGGTCGCCATCAGTTGCATGCCGACGCACACGCCCAGGAACGGCACGCCGCCCCTGAGCCCACGCTCCTCCAGCGCCTCGACCATGCCGGGGATCGCGCGCAGCCCTGCCGCGCAGGCTCCGAACGCACCGACCCCGGGCAGGACGATGCGGTCGGCACGCCGTACGACGTCGGCGTCGGCGGTGACGGCGACGTCGCTCGCCCCCGCCGCCTTCAGCGCGTTGTGGACCGACTGAAGATTGCCCGCGCCGTAATCGATCAGCGCGATGCTCATGCGATCGTCGCGGCGACCGCTTCGGCGGCAAAACTCGCGGCGATCTCGACAACGGCCGCGGTCGCGACGCCCGAAGTCACGAACGGATCGGTCGCCGCCAGTGCCTCGACCTCCGCACGCCGCCCGCGGAAGATCAGCACACCGCCGACGCGCGGCACCTGCCGGCCCGCGATCAGCAGTACGCCCTCGGCCACGCCGCGCTCCAGCCAGGCGACGTGCGCCGCCATCTGCGCATCCACCGCGTCGAGCGGCGCGACATAGGTCAGGGTGACGATCGACACCGGGGCCGCGTTCACGCGCGCCATCACAGCGTCCCCTTGGTCGACGGGATCGCATCCGCCTTGCGCGGATCGATCTCGATCGCGGTGCGCAGGGCACGCGCCAGCCCCTTGAACGCAGCTTCGGCGATATGGTGGTTGTTGGTGCCGTGCAGCGTGGTGATGTGGAGCGTTACGCCTGCGGCTTGCGCGAACGAGTGGAAGAAATGCTCGAACATCTCGGTATCCATCTCGCCCAGCCGTTTCTGGCTGAACGGCAGGTCGCAGACCAGCCACGGGCGACCCGATATGTCGAGCGCGACACGGGTCAGCGTCTCGTCCATCGGGCTGAGCGCGTCGCCGTAGCGGCGGATACCGCGCTTGTCGGCCAGTGCCTTCGCCACCGCTTCGCCGATGGCGATGCCGGTGTCCTCGACCGTATGATGCTGGTCGATATGCAGGTCGCCGACGGTCGTGACGTTGAGGTCGATCAGCGAGTGGCGCGAGAGCTGTTCGAGCATATGGTCGAAGAAGCCGACCCCGGTCGTCACGGCATAGTCGCCGGTCCCATCCAGATTGACGGTCACGTCGATCGACGTCTCGCTCGTCCTGCGGCTGATCGTGGCGGTGCGCATGCCCGTCGCCATAGCGACATGAGCGATACGCGCAATCTTGACCGCACCCGGAAACGGGGCCAGCAAGGATCGCATGACCGCGACCGTTGCCGACAGCCTGATTCCCTATGACGAGATCGTGCAGGAGGCCCTGCGCGCTGTTGTCGGGCGGGTGCTGAATTCGATCGCGGGGACGCAGGCGCTGCCCGGCGAGCATCATTTCTACATCACGTTCAAGACACAAGCCGCCGGGGTCGATATCCCGAAGCGCCTGATCGAGCGTTTTCCGGACGAGATGACGATCGTCATCCAGCACCGGTTCTGGGATCTGAAGGTCGACGATCGCGGTTTTTCGGTCGGGCTGTCGTTCAACCAGGTGCCCTCGATCCTGACGATTCCGTTCGCCGCGATCACCGGGTTCCACGATCCGGCGGTGAATTTCGAACTGCGGTTCCAGGCCAATGACGAGGATGGGGTCGAGCCTCACGAGCCCGCCGACAACGACGAACCGATTGCGATGCCCGTCGAGGATGGGTCGAACGTCGTGGCCGTGGATTTCAAGCGGAAGCGAGGCGATTAGCCAAAGCTGATCGCCGGTCGCAAAGCGACGCGCAGCGCCGGCCGGCGCGGCAAGGCCGCGACCGACGTCATGGGATTTACTCCCATGACGGCCCGCCCCATCTTCGGGAAATGACCACCCGAACCGAAACCGACTCCATCGGCCCCGTCGACGTCCCTGCCGACGCCTATTGGGGCGCGCAGACCCAGCGATCGATCGCAAATTTCCCCTTCCCCGCCACCGAGCGCATGCCGATCGCGATCGTCCATGCCCTCGCGCTGGTGAAACAGGCCGCGGCGCGGGTAAACCGGGCGCACGGGCTGGCGGCGGAAAAGGCGGACGCGATCGAAGCCGCCGCCGCTGAGGTCGCAGCGGGCAGATTCGACGACCAGTTCCCGCTCGTCATCTGGCAGACCGGCAGCGGCACCCAGACCAACATGAACGTCAACGAAGTGATCGCCGGTCGCGCCAACGAGGTGCTGACCGGCACGCGCGGCGGCAAAATGCCGATCCACCCCAACGACGACGTCAACATGAGCCAGTCGTCGAACGATAGCTTCCCGACTGCGCTGCATGTATCGACGGCTCTCGCCGTGCGTGAACGGCTGCAGCCCGCCCTGATCGAACTCGCGGGCTCGATCGACGAAAAGGCTGAGCAATGGGCTCAAATCGTCAAAATCGGTCGCACCCATCTCCAAGATGCCACGCCGCTTACCCTGGGTCAGGAGTTCTCGGCCTATGCGATGCAGCTCGCCAAGGCGTCGGTCCGGATTTCCGGCGGAACGACCGACGTTTACGCGCTTGCCCAAGGAGGGACTGCGGTAGGTACGGGGCTTAATGCGCCGGCTGGTTTCGGCGACGCGTTTGCGCGCGAGATTTCGGCGTTGACGCACGTCGAATTTCGCAGCGCAGACAATAAGTTCGAGGCGCTGGCATCGAACGACGCACTTGTCGAATTATCAGGCGCGTTGAATACGCTGGCGGTCGCGCTGACCAAGATCGCCAACGACATCCGCTTGCTGGGCTCCGGCCCGCGGTCGGGGATCGGCGAGTTGGTGCTGCCCGCCAATGAACCCGGCAGCTCGATCATGCCGGGCAAGGTCAACCCCACCCAATGCGAGATGCTGACGATGGTCGCGGCTCAAGTGATCGGCAACCACACCGCGATCACGGTCGGCGGCTTGCAGGGGCATTTGGAGCTGAACGTGTTCAAGCCGATGATCGGTGCCGCCGTCCTGCGCTCGATCGACCTGCTGAGCGTCGGCATGGCGAGCTTTGCCGAACGGTGCATCGAGGGGCTGGAGGCGGACGAGCGGCGGATCGGGGAGCTGGTCGATCGCTCTCTCATGCTGGTGACCGCGCTCGCGCCCGAGATCGGCTATGACAATGCCGCGAAGATCGCCAAGCACGCGCATGAGCATGGCCAGACGCTGAAGGAGGCCGGGCTTGCGCTGGGGCTGGTCGATGCGGCCACGTTCGACCGGCTGGTGCGGCCCGCCGATATGGTGTGACGGAACCAACCCGGCAGTCCCGCGCTATGCGAGGCGAACGGAGATTTCGGACATGTTGAGCACAGCCATCGGCGCCCTGATCGGGGGCGCCATCGACAGCGCGAGCGGAGACGATTCGGCCGCGGACGGCGCGATCATCGGCGGTGCTACCGCGATGTTCGTGCGGGCGATCGTGCCGTTTGCGGCCACCTATGCGGTCGGCTGGGGTGTGCTCAAAGGTCTGGAGAAGGCCAAGAATACCGTGTTTTCCGAAGGGGTTGTGAAATGATCGGCAAGATTATCGGTGCGCTCGTCGGGCGTGAGATCGACCGTCGCGACGGTTCGGCCGGCACCAAGGGCGCCCTGCTCGGCATGGCCGCGGCGGGTGGCCTGCGCCGGCTCGGGCCCCTCGGCCTGATCCTGGGTGGCGGTTACGTCGCCAAGAAGGCGTATGACCGTCGCAAGGCGTCGCGCCGGGTCTAAAGCGACCTCGCGAGGCTCTTGAGCCTTTGCAGGTCACGGTGGATCCACTTGGCGTCGGCGGCGAATCTTTCGTCGCTCATGCCGGGCTGACGGAACAGCGTCACCATCACCTCCGCCCCGCGACCGTTGGCGACGATGCGCATGGGGACGTGGACGTCGGCGCCGTTCGACACCTCAACGACGTGGTCCATCACGCCGTGATCGTTGTGCGGCGTGAAGCGGATGCGGACCGGGCCTTCGGGACCGTCCGCCATCCACCCGTCGCCTTCGGGGCGCAACGCGGACTCGGCAAGACCGCTCGCCCAGCGCGGAAATACTTCCGGTCGCCAGATCGCCGCATATAGATCGCGCCAGTCGCGGTCGATCGACATGCTGTAGGTACGCGACGGCAGCATCGGGGCATCGGTCATCAAAGTGCTCCCTGCCAAGCCCGGATCGCGTCGCTCGGCGCGACCAGCATGACGATGTTGAGGGTCAGGTTGTCGCGGATCACGTAGAGCGCGACGAGTTCGAAAGCGATGGCGACCGCTACCGTCGCCCACACCGGCGCGCGCCGCGCGAAGGCGAAGCCCAGCGCCATCCACGCGACGTCGGTGACCGAATTGACGATCGAATCGCCAGTGTAGCCGAGCGCGATGGTCGCTTCCCGGTAGCGATCGATGATGATGGGTGAGTTTTCCAGCACTTCCCATGCCGCCTCCAGCACCACCGCCAGGATCAGTCGTTCGCCGGGCGGGCGCCGCCGCAGGACGAGCCAGCCCAGCGCGTAGAACAGGAAGCCGTGGATGATGTGGCTGGGGGTGTACCAGTCGGCGAGGTGCTGGCTGTTGCCGCTGTCGAGTGCGCCGTGCCACAGTTCGACATAGCCGCAGGTGCAGATGGGGTTGCGCCCCGCCCACCAGAGGGCGAGCGCCTGGACGAGCAGGATCGCCGCGACGATGAGCCAGTTGCGCGCGCGGATATCGGACAGGGCGGGGGATGGCATGGGCCATCGATAGGCCCGATCGCCCGCGTATTGCCAGTGCGGTTGACCCCGCGGCTCCCCCGCGCCACTAGCGGCCATGCCCAGCCGCACCGAATCCGACCCGCATGGCTTCAAACGCCGGGGGATGCTGTTCGTCCTCTCCTCTCCATCGGGGGCGGGCAAATCGACCATCGCCGGCAAGCTGATGAAGGCCGAGCCCGAACTGGCGGTCTCGGTGTCGTACACCACCCGGCCCATGCGCCCGGGCGAAGTCGACGGTCGCGAATATCATTTCATCGACCTCGACCGGTTTCGCGAGATGGTCGACAATCACGAATTCCTCGAATGGGCGCACGTTTTCGACCACCGTTACGGCACGCCCAAGGCCGATGTGTTCCACATGCTGGGCGAGGGGCAGGACATCCTGTTCGACATCGACTGGCAAGGTGCGCAGCAGCTGCACCAGCTGGCCGGGGGCGATGTCGTTCGCGTGTTCATCCTGCCGCCGTCGATGCCCGAGCTTCGCGAGCGGCTGGAGCGCCGCGCGACCGACAGCCAGGACGTGATCGACGCCCGCATGGCGCGGGCCGCCAACGAGGTCAGCCACTGGGATGGCTATGACTATGTGCTGGTCAACGACGACGTCGAGCAATGTTTCGAATGCGTCCGCACGATCTTTGCCGCCGAGCGGCTGAAGCGGTCGCGCCAGACAGGATTGATCGGCCTGATCCGGAGGCTGATGAAGACCGCCTGAGGGCGGATGAGAGGGGGTCGCATGGCACGCGTTGCACTCGGCGGTATCCTGGGCGGGATCGCCATGTGGCTGATCGGCTTCCTGTTCTGGGGCACGCCGCTGTCGCGGATCGCGCTTTCCAGCCTGGACGATGCGAGTGGCGCTGCACTCCAGGGTGCGCTGAAGCAGCATCTGAGCGCGGGCGGCGCCGGAGCTTATCCGGTGCCATGGCCGGGGACCGACGTCGGCACGACGCTGTACGGCCAGGGACCGAGCGCGATGGTGTTCTATCATCCCGGCGGCCTGCCCGTGGTCGATTCGAGCGCGCTGATCGGCGGGCTGGTGCTGGCGGTCGTGTGCTCGCTGCTCATCGGTATCGCCCTTTATGCCCTTCGCGAGCGGGTCACGACGTTCGCCGACCGGATGAAAGTGGTCGTGTGGTTCGTGCTGGCCGCGACATTGTGGACCGAGATCGGCCAGCCGGTGTTCAATCACATGCCGTGGACGTATTTCGTCTATCTGTGGGTCAGCGACGTGGTGGCGCTGGTCGCGGCGGGGGCGGTAATCGCGCGGTGGTTTTTGCCGCGGGTGCTCGAGGCTTAGGCATTTCCGACCGCTCCAACGGATCCAAGAGGGGCGGTCAGCTAACTAAGTCCAGCATCCGCACCCCCGCATCAAAGTCGGCGCGGTGGGCGGCGGTGGCGGCGGTGGCGAGGGGGTCTTCGCCCCAGAGCTCGATCTGCCAATCCTCGTCGATGCGCGCCGCCTGCCACACGGTTTCGGGGTCGGCAGCCCCCTCCAGCACGGCGAGGCCGAGGATCAGCGATCCGGTGACGGTCACGATCGGAGACAGCGCGGCGAGCTCGTAAGCGTCGCGCGCGATGACGGCAGCCGCCAGCCGCTCCACAGTTTCGCGCGGCTGCGGCGTCGGCATCACCCCGCTGGTCGTTTCGAAATGCACGTCGTAGCGGCCCCGCGCCCAGTCGAGCAGCGGGTTCCAGGCCGCTTCCTGACGCGCGACCAGTTCGGGCGGATCGACCGCGCGGTAATAGAGCAGGTCGCTTTCGGCATAGCGCGCAAGGCCATCCGCGAACGGGCCGGGCGCGGGGGCAATGCGTTCGATCGCGGCGTTGGCGAGGCCGGTGAGCGGCATCGCGCGCGGATCGATCTCGCCCTCGACCGCGCGCCATTCGTCGGCGATCGCGTCTGCCAACAGGGCATGCGGTACAGCCAGCGGCAGGCGACCGGGGGTGCGCACCGGCTTGCCATCGAGCGTGACGGCATGGGTACCATCCGATGCGTGGACGGCGACGTCGCTCCAGAACCGCTTCACGCGTCGCCGCCGCTGCGCCAGCGATGCGCGAGCGCCAGCGGCACCACCGCCATCAGATAGAGCGCGGCAAGGACGATCGCGACGCCCAGCCCCTTGGTCGGCCAGTCGTGCGCGCGCGCGACCAGGATCAGCCCCAGCACCGCGCCCGCGGTCGCGGCGATGCGCGTGGCGACGATCGCCAGCCAGCGGTTCCGCGCCTGTGTGTCGTCGGGGGTTTCGTCAGTCATGGCGCGGAGATAGAGGGTTCGCCAACGCAGGCAAGCAGCGCCGGTATCAGCGCGGCGGCGTCTGAGACGACGTGCGCAGCGCCCGCGTCGCGCAGTTCGTGCGCGTCGTGATAGCCCCAGTCGACCCCGACGGCGTGCGCGCCCGCCGCCTCCGCCATCATCATGTCGAAACTGGTGTCGCCGATCATCACGGTCGTCGCGGGCGATGCCCCCGCCTCCGCGATCGCGGCCAGCGCCATCGCCGGGTGGGGCTTCGACGGATGGCGGTCGGCGGTCTGGAGGGTGACGAACCGGTCGGTCAGGCCGTGGGTAGCGAGGATGATGGCAAGGCCGCGGTCGGACTTGCCGGTGGCGACACCCAGCATCCAGCCGTCCTCGGCCAGCGTCACGATCACCTCGGCGATGCCGGGATACAGCGGCTCGTGGGTGAAATCGGGCGTGCCGCGCATCGCGACGAAGGCATCGCGGTAGGATTGGGCGAGGCGAATGTTGAGCGAATCGTCGGCGTCCGGGTGCAGCACCGCCACCGCCTCGACCAGGCTCAGCCCGACGATGCGGTGGATCTCCGCGCGGGGCGGTGGGACAAGGGCGTTGGCATCGAAGGCACGTTCCATCGCCAGGCAGATATTGGCGCCCGAATCGACGAGCGTCCCGTCGCAGTCGAACAGCGCGAGGCGGTTGCCGATGCCGCTGTCCGCCGCATCCCGAGCCGCGCCGAAAGTTCCGCGAAACGCCGTCATAGGCGAACTTTCGGCCCATGCCCGGCGCGGCGATCAGCAGATAATGGTGCCGGTGCGGACAGGGTCATGCCGGCGGCTATGCCAATTCCCGGCGATGTAGGACAGCGCGTTGTGCGTGACGGCGCTCCCCTGCCGTCCGGAAATCGCCCGGAAATCGCTCAGTAGTAGGAGCCGGTCTTCAGGCAGGTCTGCCATTTGCGATATTCGCGCATCTTGCACGTGCTGTCCGAACACAGCGCCTGGCTGGAATACCAGCGCGCCTGACATTGCTTCGCGCGGGGCGACTGCGGCTTGGCCGGCGCGCTGGCGCCCGAGGCGGAGGCGCGGGCGGGCTGGGGTGCAGACCGTGCCGGCGGCGCCGCGCGGTCGGGCGCGCCCGGCGCCCGCCCGGTGCGCTGCGTCACGGCGGCGACCAGCGCCGAGCGGACCATCGTCGCCGACGCCACGTCCCACGGGGTCGAGCCCCATTTGGTCTTGAGCGTCGGATCGGCGCGGCGATCGAGCAGCGCCTTCACCATGTCGAGATTGCCGGCCTCGGCGGCATAGTGCAGCAGCGTCCAGCCCTCGTAATTCGTCTGGTCGATCGGGAACTGGCCGCTGTCGATCAGGCGCAGCGCCTCTGCATTCTGGCGATTGACGACATAGTGCCGCGCGTCGTCGAACGGATCGCTCTCGACCATCGCCGACACGGCGGGCACCGCCGCCAGCAGCTGCATCGCCGCGGCCAGCGCCAGCGCAATCGCCCCGAATCGCATCCGTCGCATCCCGACATCTCCCCTCGCGCGGTTCATCGCGCGCATCAGGGCAGAAGGTGGCGCGCGCCGGCGCGGTCGCCGCGACGGACACGCCCCGCCGCGCGACCAACCGCCGCCGCTACCGCGCCCCGGGCGTCCGTGGCTTGCCCGCGGGTCGCCGCCCCGCGGGGCCGCGGGGCGTTGCGCCGGCGGGCTTGCCGCGGGGCGGGCGCGCGCCGCCGGGCTTTTTCGCCGTCGGAGCAGCAGGCTTGCGCGTGCTGGTGGTCGGGCGCTCGGGATGCTTGTCGTCGCTGCCGCGGCCGCGGCGCTCGCCCTTGCGATCCTTGCGGATGGCCTTGGCGTGCTGCTTCGCGAACTGCTTCTCCTCCGCCTTCGACGGGGGCGGAGCCTCGTCGGGCAGCGGGCGGTCGCCCAGGGCCATGTCGAAGCCCAGCAGCTTCATGCTGTCGGCGAAATGCTCGGGCAACTCGGCAGTCACGTCGACGCGCCCGCCATCGGGGTGGTCGATGCGGATGCGCCGCGAGTGGAGGTGCATCTTGCGGCTGACCCCGCCGGTCAGGAAGGCATCGAACCCGCCGTATTTGCCGTCGCCGATGATCGGGTGGCCGATCGCCGCCATGTGGACGCGCAGCTGGTGGGTGCGCCCGGTCAGCGGTTGCAGTTCGACCCAGGACGCGCGGTTGCCGGCGCGTTCGAGCACGGTGTAGCGGCTGCGCGAGGGCTGGCCCTCATGCTCGCTGACGTGCATCTTCTCGCCGCCGGTGCCGGGCTGTTTCGCAATCGGCAGGTCGACGACGCCATCGGCGATGTCGGGCACGCCGGCGACCAGCGCCCAGTAGATCTTGCGCGCGGTGCGGCCGGAAAAGCTCTTGGAGAAATAGGCGGCGGCGCGAGCGGTGCGGGCGATCAGCAGCGCGCCCGACGTGTCCTTGTCGAGACGGTGGACGAGCTTCGGGCGCCCCTCATTCTCGAATTGCAGCGCGTCGAGCAGGCCGTCGACATGCTCGGTGGTCTTGGTGCCGCCCTGCGTCGCGAGGCCAGGAATCTTGTTGAGCACGATCGCCTGCGCGTCGCGGTGGATGACCATCGATTGCGCGAGCTCGGTCTGTTCGGGCGACAGCGGCGTGCGCTCACGCTTCGGGCGGGCGGGGGCGTCGGGGCGCGGCGCTTCGGGCGGGGGCATGCGAAGCTGCTGGCCGGCGGACAGGCGATCGCCGGTGTCGGCCTTCGCCCCGTCGACGCGGATCTGGCCGGTGCGCGCCCAGCGCGAGACGATGTTGAAGCTGGTGTCGGGCATGTGCCGCTTGAACCAGCGATCGAGGCGGATGCCGTCGTCGTCGATGCCGACGGTGAACTCGCGGACGTCCCGGCTCATGCCGCGACACTCCGGGCGAGGGCCAGGCCGGCGAACAGCGCGACGATCGATCCGATCACGGAGGCGGCAACGTACAGCCCGGCGGGCACAAGCGCGCCGCGCTCCAGCATGTTGGCGGCGTCGAGGCTGAACGCGGAGAAGGTGGTGAAGCCGCCGAGCACGCCGACGCCGAGGAACAGCCGCGCGGACTCGTTCGCGCCGGTGCGGGCAAGCGTGCCGACCAGCAGACCCATCAGCAGCCCGCCGATCAGGTTCACGCCCAGCGTCCCCCACGGGTAGGCGGGGCCGAGCGTGGACAGCGTCGCGCGCCCGAACAGATGCCGCGCACCGGCGCCGATCGCGCCGCCGGCCATGACGAAGAGGAGATTGGACATGCCCGCCGCGGTAGCCCGAATGGCGCGCGGAGGAAACTCCCGGCGATTCAGGTACCGGTGGTGGTGACGAGATCGACGTCGCTGCCACCATCGGCGCGCGCGGTGAGGTAGAGCGCGTAGGCGGCGCCGTCACGGGCGCGGCGGCCGGTCAGAACGTGGCGGGTGGCGTCGCTCTGCTGCTCGGACACGAAGCCCGCGGCCCGTGTGCGCGTGAAATACCAGTCGAGCATCGTCTGCACCGGCTGCGCGGCGGTGAAGCTGGCAAGGCGCAGGCGGCACTGCGCGGTCTGCACGCCCGCCGCCTCGATCACGCGCGCGTTGATGTAGAGCGGCACGTCGCGACCGAGGCGGTTGGCCCAGCCGGCGGCGTAGCGGACCTGCGACGCGCAGGCGCTGGCGTGGGGGGCGGCCTGACGCGCGGCGAGCGCGGCGAGGGTGACCGCCTCGCCCGCGACGGCGCATTGCGGGCAATCCTTGCGCGTCGGGGCGGGCGCGGCGGTCAGCCCGCCGAGGTCGGGCGCGGGTGCGGCAGCGACGTCGTCGGCGGGTATTGCGGCGCTATAGGGCTGCGCGGGCGGGCGGATGGCGTCGGCATTGGCGCGACCGGCAAGGCCGGGGTCGGTCATCAGCGGATCGGCGAGCGCGGCGGCGAGCATCGGATCGTCGCCCGATCCGGTCGCGGACTGGGCCAGTTCCTGGTCGAGCGAGTCGGCGGCGGTGTCGACCGGCTGCGCGGCGCTGCAGGCGGCCAGCAGCAAGGCGGTCAGGGCAGGCAGGATGCGGCGCATCGCCCGCATATGTCAGGGGAGGGATTAAGGAATGGCGACTGTGTTATCTTGCCAAGACACCGGGGCGTCGCCATATTGCCGTCATGCTGAATATTCTTTCCATCCTCGTCGGTCTCACGTCGCTGATCTTCGTGATTCCCGGAATCATCCCGCTGCTCGGCGCGCTCAACTGGCTGGCGATCCCGATCACGCTGGTCGGCGCGGTCATCGGCATGCTGTCGAGCAAGACCGCGGGCCGCAACCTGAACCTGCTGCTGCTGGTCGTCGCGATCGTGCGCCTGTCGCTGGGCGGCGGATTGCTCTGACCTGACACGCAAACGGCCCGGCGGTGTCCCGCCGGGCCGTCCGTCATTGCCTGCGTGGCAAAGGCTTAGCGGCAGCTGACCTGGCCGCGGTCGATCGAGCGACCGAGTGCTGCGCCGCCTGCTGCACCGAGCAGCGTACCGAGCAGGTTCGAGCTGCCGTTGCTCAGCGCGTTGCCGAGGAAGCCGCCGGCGACGCCGCCGATGATCAGGCCGGTCGTGCCGTCGTTGCGGCGGCAGTAATAGCGCCCGTCGTTGCCGCGATAGATGCGGTCGTTACGGCCGAGGCGACGGGTCTGATAATAGCGGCCATCGCGATAATATTGATCGGCATAATAGCGGCGCTGGCCGTTCTCGAAACGGTTGTAGTCGTAGTTGCGATACTGGCGCCAGTCGCGGCGACGGTCCTGACGCGCGTCGCGAATCTCGCGATTGTACTCGCGGCGGGCGTTGCGAACGTCACGCGGCGAATTCGCGTCGCGCAGGTCGTTGCGATAGTCGCGCTGGGCGTCGCGCACCTCCTCGCGATATTCGCGGTTCGGGTTCGACTGCGCCGCAGCCGGAACGGCGGCGAGGGTCGTCGCGGCAAGGGCTGCGAAGATGATCGGGGTACGCATGACTTCCTCCTTGAATGGAATGCGTGCCGAACGCCCGCTGCGCCGGGTAAGTTGCGTGAACGAAAAACTACGATCCGTTCACGCGCCCGACAGGTCGATGCGGGTGGTGCCGGGATAGGCGAGCAGCAGGTCGGCGCCCGCCTCTGCCGCGACGACGCACGCCCCCTCCAGCGTCAGGCACTGGCCGGCGGCAAAGGCGACGCCGTCGGCAGTGCCACTGCCGGTGACCGGGATCAGCCACGCGGTCGTGCCTGCGGGCAGGCTGAAGGCCCGGCACCCCGCCGACCAGCGTTCGAGGACGAATTTCGGCCCCTCGACCAGGATCGTGCGATCGTCGGCGACGCGCCCCGGCGCGGGCGGCGCGACATAGGGGCGGGCGTCCGACACCGCGACGCCGTCGTCGAGATGCAGCTCGCGCGGGCGGCCATAATCGTAGAGGCGGTAGGTGGTTTCCGAATTCTGCTGCACCTCGATCAGGGTGAGCCCGGGCCCGATCGCGTGGACGGTGCCCGAGGCGGAATAGAAGAAATCGCCCGCCTTCACCGGCTTCCAGTCGACCAGCTGCTCGATCGACCCGTCGAGCGCGGCGGCGCGGAGGGTTTCGGCATCGACCGGTTCGTGCGTGCCGATCGCGATCGTCGCGCCGGGTTCAGCATCGAGAATCAGCCAGCATTCGTCCTTGCCGCGCGGCAGGCCGCGGGCGTGCGCCTGTTCGTCGTCGGGATGGACCTGGATCGACAGTTTTTCGGAGGTGAACAGATATTTGACGAGCAGGTCGGGCTCGGCATCGCCCGGCGCCTGGAACCAGACCTCCCCCACCGGATCGCCGCCCGGCGCCGGATCGGCAAAGCCCGGCCACAAGCTGTGGCGGCCCCACGGTTTTTCGACGCGGTGGGTGGCAAGCAGCGTGGCGGTCATTCGGCGGTTCCGTTTCGGGTGATGGCGTGCCCCGGGGAAACGCTGCGCCACCGTCTGCGATCCGTCCATATGCAAAAGCATTTGTCCGCGGACCCCCGGCTACGCTACATGCGCGCTCGATGCGTATTCCAGCCTTTCGCGCCGTCGCGCTTTCCGCCTTGGCCCTCAGCGTCGTCGCAACCGCGGGCTGTGCCCGTCGGGGCGGCAACGCCGCCGATACCCCCTATGTCGCGCGCGACGTCGGCACGCTGTATTCGGCGGCCAAGACCCGGCTCGACCGCGGCCAGTACAAGGAAGCCGCGGCGCTGTTCGACGAGGTCGAGCGCCAGCATCCCTATTCGATCTGGGCGCGACGCGCGCAGCTGATGGGGTCGTTCAGCTATTACCTCGACGGCGACTATACGAAGGCGATCCAGGGGTCGCAGCGGTTCCTGTCGGTGCATCCGGGCAACCGCGATGCGCCCTATGCCTATTACCTCGTCGCGCTCAGCTATTACGAGCAGATCAGCGACGTGACGCGCGACCAGAAGATCACGCAGCAGGCGCTCGATGCGCTCGGCGAACTGCAGCGGCGCTATCCGAACACGCGCTATGCGTCGGATGCGCGGCTGAAGGTCGATCTGGTCCGCGACCATCTGGCCGGCAAGGAAATGGAGATCGGGCGCTTCTACGAACGCCGCGGCCAGTGGCTGGCGGCGTCGATGCGCTTCCGCCAGGTCGTCGACCAGTATCAGACGACGACACATGCGCCCGAGGCGCTGATGCGGCTGACCGAGACGTATCTGGCGCTGGGTCTGCGCGAGGAGGCGAAGAAGTCGGCCGCGGTGCTCGGCGCCAACTATCCGGGCACCGACTGGTACGCCCGCGCCTACAAGCTGGCCGGCGAATATCCGGTGCTGCCGCCGCAGGCGCAGCCCGCGCTCGTGCCGCAGACGGTCGCGCCGCCGCAGGCGAAGCCGTCGAAAACTCCGGCGCCGATCACCAACCCGACGACCGCGCCCGCGCCGCCGGCGAACGCGACGCCGCCGGTCGTGCCGGGCCCGAACCCCGCGCCGGCCACGACGCCGCCGACCCCGACGCCGACCAACTGATCGCGGTCGCGCGCGTGGCCGCGGGCAAGGTTCGCGCCGACCAGCTGATCGCCGACCGCGGCCTGGCCGAAAGCCGCACCCGTGCGCAGGCGCTGGTGATGGCAGGGCTGGTGTTCGTCGGCGATCGCAAGGTCGACAAGCCCGGGCAGCTGTTGCCGACCGATGCCACCATCGACGTGCGCGGGCGCGACCACCCGTGGGTGTCGCGCGGCGGCATCAAGCTGGCCCACGCGCTCGACCATTTCGGCTGGGATGTCGGCGGTACGGTGGCGATCGACGTCGGATCGTCGACTGGGGGCTTCACCGACGTGCTGCTGACCCGCGGCGCCGCGCGCGTCTATGCGGTCGATTCGGGCACCAACCAGCTGGCATGGAAGCTGCGCCAGGACGACCGGGTGATCGTCCACGAACAGACGAGCGCGCGCATCCTGACCGCGGCGCACATTCCCGAAAGCATCGACCTGATCGTGTGCGACGCGAGCTTCATCGGGCTGGCCAAGGTGCTGGCCGTGCCGATGGGATTCGCTGCCGAGGGCGCGCGCCTGCTCGCGCTCATCAAGCCGCAGTTCGAGGCGGGGCGCGAGGAAGTCGGCAAGGGCGGCGTGGTCCGCGACCCCGCGATCCACGCGCGCGTCTGTGCGGAAGTGGCGGACTGGGTCGCGGGCGAGGGCTGGTCGGTGGTGGGCGTGGTCGAGAGCCCGATCACCGGCCCGGAGGGGAATGTCGAGTTCCTGATCGCGGCGGTGCGGGGGGAGGCTTTCCTTACTCCGCCCCCATCCGTTTGCCTCGAGTAGGCGTCGAGCCTGTCGAGACGCCGTATCGAGAGGTTGGTGCCGCACTCGCGAAGACTTCTCGATACGGGCTCTCGACAAGCTCGATCCCTACTCGAAGCGAACGGTTTGGGTGGGGCGTCCGGTCGGGTGGTTTTCGGTCGTGGCGCCCGCGGTGTGTGGTCCGACTTCACTCGGCACGAACGGCTTGCGGCGCTCTCGCCCCCACCCGTTCGCCTCGAGCAGGTGTCGAGCCTGCCCAGACGCCGTATCGAGAGGTGGGTGCCTCATGGAGAGGACTTCTCGATACGGGCTCTCGACAAGCTCGATCCCTACTCGAAGCGAACGGTGTGGGTGGGGGGGCGTCCAGTCGGGTGGTTTTCGGTCGTGACACCCGCGGTGTGTCGTTCGACTTCACTCGGCACGAACGGCTTGCGGCGCTCCCGCCCCCATCCGTTCGTCTCGAGTAGGCGTCGAGTCTGTCGAGACGACGTATTGAGAGGTGGGTGCCTCTGCGAGAGGACTTCTCGATACGGGCTCTCGACAAGCTCGATCCCTACTCGAAGCGAACGGTTTGGGTGGGGGGCGTCCGGTCGGGTGGTTTTCGGTCGTGGCGCCCGCGGTATGTGGTCCGACTTCACTCGGCACGAACGGTTTTTGCGGCGCTACCTCACCCACCCGTTCGCCTCGAGTAGGTGTCGAGCTTGTCGAGACGCCGTATCGAGAGGTTGCTGCCTCAGGCGAGGACTTCTCGATCCCGCCTTCTCTATCCCTGTTCGAAGCGACCGGATGTCGGTCGGGGCGGGCATGGGCGAGGGCGGTGTCCCCTCTGCATTGAACCCGCCCCCGCCACTCGCTACGGAAGCCGCCTGCTGCCGGGCAAGGAGCGTGGGATTTGAGCGAGATCGCGTCACGAGGGCAATTGCGGGCGTCGTTCCTGCGCTGGGCGATAGTCACGGTGCCGCTGATCGTGTTCCTGGGCTTCCTGTCCGGGCGGCTGGTGCCGAGCGGGGACGACAATGCCTGGTACGCCGCGCTGGTGAAGCCGGCGCTGACGCCGCCCGGCATCGTGTTCCCGATCGCGTGGACCATCCTCTACGTCCTGCTGGGCCTCGCTCTCGCCATGATCGCCGATGCGCGCGGCGCCCGCGGGCGCGGGCTAGCGATCGCGCTGTTCGCGGCGCAACTGGCGGCGAATTTGCCGTGGTCGCCGCTGTTCTTCGGCGCGCACATGATCGCGGCGGCGTTCGGCCTGATCGTCGCGATGCTGCTGCTGTCGGTCGCCACGACCTTTGCCTTCGCGCGGATTCGCAAGGCGGCGGCGTGGCTGATGGTGCCGTACATGGTGTGGATCTGCTTCGCCGGCGCGCTGACGTGGAGCATCGGCCAGCTCAATCCCGGCGCCGACGGGGTTGTCAGCGACGCATCGAGCACCCAGATCGCGCTCTGAGGAGTTTCACCGCAATGCAGACCGAAAACCGCTTCTTCGACGATTTCGTGAAGTTCATGAACGGCGCCGCCGGCACGATGGCGGGCGTCGGCCGCGAGGCGGGCGAGAGCGTGCGCGAGCACGCCAAGGGGCTGATCGGCGGGCTCGACTTCGTCAGCCGCGAGGAATTCGAGGTGGTGAAGGCGATGGCCGCCGCCGCGCGCGACGAGAACGACGCGCTGAAGGCGCGGATCGAGGCCCTCGAAGCTGCCGCCAAGCCGGCGCGCGCGCCGAAGCCCGCGGCGCCCGCGATCTGACGCTGGTTTTCCACAGTTTTCGGATGGGTGGCCAAGCTTCGCTAGGCGCAGTCGCTTGGCATCCCGGTGCCGAGCGGGGATAAGACGCGGATGCTCGACGAGATGGAACACGACCGCGACGACGCCGCACCGATCGAGATGCTCGAGCGGTATTATGCGGCGCATGGCTGGACGCACGAGCGCGACGACGACGAGATCGTCGCGAAGGTGAAGGGCAGCTGGACCGAATACGAGCTGCGCGCGATCTGGCGCGACGAGGACGCGGTGCTCCAGTTCCTCGCCTTTCCCGACGTGCGCGTGTCGGACGAGCGGCGCGCGGCGATGTACGAGGCGATCGGGCTGGTCAACGAACAGCTGTGGATCGGCCATTTCGAGCTGTGGTCGTCGAGCGGCATCCTGCTGTTCCGCCACGCCGCGCTGATCGACGGCGACGACGAACCGTCACTCAGCCTGGAAAGCGCCGAGACGCTGGTCGAGAGCGCGATCGACGAGTGCGAGCGCTTCTACCCCGTGTTCCAGTTCGTGCTGTGGGGCGGCAAGACGCCCAAGGAAGCGATGGCCGCGGCGTTGATCGAGACGCAGGGCGAGGCGTGACGTATCCCGCCCGGCTGTGGCTGGTCGGGGCCGGCAACATGGGTGGGGCGATGCTGGCGCGGTGGATCGCCGACGGGGCCGACCCGGCGAATATCGTCGCGATCGATCCCGGCGCGCCCGACGTGCCCGCCGGCGTGACGCTGGTCGCCGCGCCGCCCGAGGGGCGTCCGGACGTTCTGGTGCTGGCGATCAAGCCGCAGTTGCTGGACGCGGTGGCGCCGTCGCTGGCGAGCACGAACCCGGACGTGCTGGTGTCGATCCTGGCCGGAGTCGAGGAAGCGACGCTGGCCGCGAAGATACCGGCGCGCGCGGTGGTGCGGGCTATGCCGAACCTGCCGGTCGCGATCGGGCGTGGGGTGGTGGCGCTGCACACGACGAGCGATGACGCGCGCGTGCGCGATGTGGCGGAGGCGCTGATGGCGCCGCTGGGGCTGGTCGAGTGGATCGCCGACGAGGCGCTGTTCCACGCCGTCGTCGCGCTTTCGGGGTCGGGTCCGGGGTTCGCGTACCGCTTCATCGAGGCGATGGCGGCGGGTGCGGCCGCGCTGGGGCTGCCGGCGGCAATGGCCGAGCGGTTCGCGATCGCGACGGTCGAGGGCGCGGCGGCGCTGGCGGCGGATTCGGACGTGGGACCGGCGGTGCTGGCGGACCGGGTGGCCAGCCCGGGCGGGACGACGCGGGCCGGGCTGGACGTGCTGGATCACGGGGCGGCGATGCGGCGGCTGGTGGCCGACACGCTCACAGCGGCAGCGCGGCGGAGTGCGGAGCTGGCGGAGGCGGCGCGCTGACCTCCGCTCCGTTCCTTTCGAGCGCAGTCGAGAAACTTTGGTCGCGCGGAACTGAGCGGTTTCTCGACTGCGCTCGAAACGAACGGGAAGGGGTTACAGCTTGCCCAGCTTCGCCACCCGCGCGCGTTCCGGGCCGGGGATCAGCCCCTCCAGCACCGCCCAGAACCCGCCGACCGCGCCCTGGCCCGCGCTCGAATACGCCGCCGCCAGCCGTCCGCTCAGCGACGCATACAGGTCGCGCTCCAGCGTCACGCCGTCCGCGGTCAGCGCCAGCAGCTTCTGCCGCCGGTCGCGGTCGCCGGTGCGCGTCTCGACCAACCCGCGCGCCTGAAGGTCGGTCAGCACCCGGCCGAGCGATTGCTTGGTGATCGCCAGCAGGCCCAGCAGCTCGCCGACCGGCAAGCCGGGGCGCCGCGCGATGAAGTACAGCGCGCGGTGGTGGGCGCGCCCCAGGCCCTGTTCGGCGAGCCCCGCATCGATCGCGCGGGTCAGGTGGCTGTAGCCGAAATAGAGCAGTTCAATCCCCCGGCGAATCTCCGGCTCGGTCAGGAACAGCGGCGACGCCGCGATCGGGGAAGGGATCGGGTTTTGGCCAGCCATGTTGACCTTTTATGGCACCGGTCCTACCCCCGCGGCAACCCGGACAGACCCCAAGGATCGCCTGAAATGACCGCGTTTGCGCACGAGCCGAATCCCCAGCCGCTCAGCGTGAACGAGCGCGCCGGCCTGCTCGCCGATCCGGGTTTCGGCCGGGTGTTCACCGACCATATGGCGACGATCCGCTACAGCGCGGACGAGGGCTGGCACGACGCGAAGATCACTGCGCGCGGCCCCGTGACGGTCGATCCGGCGACCGCGGTGCTGCATTATGCGCAGGAGATTTTCGAGGGGCTGAAGGCCTATGCGCTGGATGAGGGCGGCATCGCGCTGTTTCGCCCCGATGCGAACGCCGCGCGCTTCCGGTCGTCGGCGGAGCGGATGGCGATGGCCCTGCTGCCCGAGGAGATGTTCCTCGAATCGTGCAGGCAGCTGGTGCTGACCGATCGCGACTGGATCCCGGCGATCGACGGCGGCGCGCTGTACCTGCGCCCGTTCATGTTCGCGAGCGAGGTGTTCCTGGGCGTGAAGCCCGCGACCGAATATCTCTACTGCGTGCTCGCCTCGTCGGTCGGTGCGTATTGGAAGGGCGGGGCGCGCGCGATTTCGCTGTGGGTCAGCCACGATTATACGCGCGCCGCGCCGGGGGGCACGGGCGCGGCGAAGTGCGGCGGCAATTACGCCACCAGCCTGGTCGCGCAGGCCGAGGCGGTGCGCCGCGGGCATGACCAGGTGCTGTTCCTCGACGCGGTCGAACGCCGCTGGATCGAGGAGCTGGGCGGCATGAACGTGATGTTCGTGATGGCCGACGGCAGCCTGGTGACGCCGCCGCTGACCGGCACGATCCTGCCCGGCATCACCCGCGCGTCGATTTTGCAGATGGCGCGCGACGAGGGGCTGACCGTGCGGGAGGAGCTGTATTCCATCGAGCAGTTCCGCGCCGATGCGCAAAGCGGCGCGCTGGTCGAGGCGTTCGCCTGCGGTACCGCCGCGGTCGTCACCCCGATCGGCAAGGTCGCCGGACCCGACTACGCGTTCGACATCGGCAGCGGCGGCACCGGTCAGACCACCGCGCGCTTCCTGCAGCGCCTCAGCGACCTGCAACGCGGCCGCGCGCCCGATCCACACGGCTGGCTGCACCGCATCGCATAGAGGCTTCCCACGCGCCGCCGCGCCGCTATAAGCGCGCTTCCGCAGCGATGGGGCGTCGCCAAGTGGTAAGGCAGCGGCTTTTGATGCCGCCATTCGCAGGTTCGAATCCTGCCGCCCCAGCCAGCGGAACGGCCGCCCACCCTCGCGTTATCGGGCGACGATCCGGGTGTAGAGGTGCCAAGTCGCATAGCCGAGCCACGGCAGCACCACCGCCAGCCCGATCGCGGCGGGCAGCAGCCCGAGGAGCAGAAGGCCGGCGACGCGCAGGCCCCAGCCGAACGCCTCCCGCGGGTTGCGGCGCACCGCGGCGATCGAGGTGCGCACCGCGAGGCCGGCGTCGACCGGCTTGTCGACCACCATCGGGAACGACACGAGCGAGAAGATCAGCGTGACGACCGCGAATGCCGCGCCCGCCAAATTGCCGATCACGATCATCATCCAGCCCTCCGGCGTCGTGAAAAGCTGCTCGACGAACCCCGATATGCCGCGCGGTGCCTGCGTGCCGAGGGTCACGCCGTAGATCGCATAAGCGACGATCAGCCAGCCGAGGAAGAGCACGGCCAGCCCGCCGGTCAGCGCGAGCAGCGGCGTGCGGCTGCGCCCGTTCAGCGGATCGAGGAAATGCCACCAGCTCGCATCGCGCCCCTCTTCCCGCCGGCGCGCCAGCTCGTAGAAGCCCGACGCCACCGCCGGCCCGGCGATCGACAGTCCCGCGACGAGCGGGAAGAACAGCGGCAGCAGCGGATCTTTGAACGTCACCATCGCCGCGGCGAGGCAGATGAGCGGATAGAGCAGCCCAAGAAACAGCAGGTCGCCGCGCTTTGCGCGGAAGTCCTTCCACCCTTCCGCCAATGCCCAGCGCAGGTCGTTGGGGCCGATGCGGCGGATGTCGGGCAGGCCCGCCGCGGCGGGAGCGTGGGTGGGGGCGAAAGTGTCACGGGTCGGCATGTGCCATCTCCCTGGTCGACGATCGATCGATACCGATCCCCCTGTCACGGGCGCGCGACCGACGTGCTCGGACCGCCCGCACGCGCGAGCCGGGAGGCGACGCCGGCTCGCAGGGGCGCGACCATCATACGCCCGTTCGGCGCAATGGACCACTGTTCGCTGCACGCAGCCCCAGCCAGCGACGCATGCCGCTTGCCCGACGCAACGCATAGCGATCGATCGCCAGCACCGCGAGCAACGAGGCGCCGAATAGCGGCAGCAGCAGGCCGAGCGCCGTGACGAGCGCGGCGAAGCTGTAGGCGGCGGGGCGCGGGAGCGGGTCGGGTGGCGCCCCCAGCCGGCCTTCTGGCCGCCGTCGCCACCACATCGCCACGCCGCTGACCGACAGCAGGACGAGACCGAGCGCCGTCAGGAGATTGAGCAGCTGGTTCAGCCAGCCGAACAGCGCGCCTTCGTGCGCGGCGATGCCGTAGCCGACGAGCCGGTCGATCAAGCGCCGCTGGTTGAAATCGCGCCGTGTGAGGATGCCCCCGGTGGCACCATCGAGCGTCAGGTCGGTGCGGCGCGGGCGGTCGGCGGCGTCGGACTTGGCGGTCCACGGCGCGCCCATCGCGGTCGGTGGCGCGATCAGGACAGGTGCGGCGAGCTCCAGCGGGCGGACGGTCGCGACCAGCCGGTCGAGCGGGGCGTAGGACATCGGCGCATGGGCCATCGTCATGCCGCCGTGTTCGGCATGGGCGCCCAGCATCGCGCGGGTGCCGGCGTCGGCGGCGGCGCGCGCGAGCGTCTCGTCGGCGCGGCTGGTGGTCCAGTCCTGACGCGCCGGGCGATCCTCGACCACGCTGCGCACGACTTTCAGATAGCCACCCCAGCTTTTCGCCCAGGGAAGCCCCGATAGCAGCAGAAACAGCGCCATGAACGACACCCAGAAGCCGGTGACGGCATGGATGTCGCGCCAGAAGCCGCGCTTTCCACGCGACAGGCGGGGGTAGAGCACGCCGGCGATGCCGCGTCCGCGTGGCCACCACAGGAATAGCCCCGACAGGATCATGACGATCGCCCAGGAGGCGGCCAGTTCGACCACATAGGACCCGACGTCGCCCGCGAGCAGTTCGCCGTGCAGGCGGAACACGACCCGCATCAGCCGATCGTCCTCGCGCACCTGTTTGAGTACCGCCAGCGTCTGTGGGTGGATATAGACGCGGGTTTCTACGCCGCCCTGTCCGACGATTATCTGCACGGCTTCCGTCGGCGTGTCGGGCAGCTGGTAGCGGTGGAGCACCGACCCCGGCACCGCGCGCACCGCCGCGGTGACCTGCTCAGCGGCGGTCGCGCGCGGGCCGGCGGTGGCGACGTTTGCGTAGGGGCGATCGATCAGCGCCTCGACCTGCGGCTTGAACAGGTAGGTCGAACCGGTGGTCGCCAGCCACAGCACGAAGGGGATGCAGAACAGGCCGGCGTAGAAATGCCAGCGCCAGATCGCGGCATAAGCGGGCCATTGGCGAGCGGGGGTGGAGGAAGCCACCGTCAGAACCGCGACTTGATGCCGGCATAGATCGTGCGCGGCTGTCCCGCATAGATCGAGCCGGTGGTGTTGGCCAGGACCACCGCGGGGTTCTGCGCGCCGGTCGCGGCGTTCAGGCTGTTGGCGATGACCGATGCCGAGCCGATGTAGGTGCGGTCGAACAGGTTCTGCACGCTGGCATACAGGCTGATCCGCGACCACCAGCCCGCACCCTTTGGTGGGTCATAATGGAGGTTGGCGTTGACGAGCGTGTAGGCCGGGATCTCGAGCAGGTTCGCATTGTCGATGAAATACCGGTCGCGGTAGGTCACCTCGACGAAACCGCCGAGCCCGGTGAGCGCGCCGCGCGGCTGGTCGTAGCCGGCGCGGGCGTTGACGAATGTCGGAAAGACGCCGGGGATCGCCTTGCCGTCGCGATCGACCACGACGGACATGGTGCCCGCGGTCAGCCGCTCGGAGAAGTCGGTGTAATGGTGGTCGTTGTAGCTGTAGCTCGCCTCGATTTTGGTACCCGGCAGCGGGCGCCAGGAGACGCCGACCTCAACCCCGCGGTGGAGCGATTTCGGGACGTTGGACGTGTAGGCGAGCAGGTTCACGCCCGCCGACTGGCTGACCAGTTCGTCGGTGAACCATTCCTGATAGCCGGTGACCTCTCCCGTCAGATGGTCGCCGAACGCGATCTCCGCACCGATGTCCACGCCGGTGTTCTTCTGGCTGCGCAGCGCGGTGTTGTTGCCGAATACGCCGGCGGAGGTGATGAACAGGCTGTTCGCCTGCGGGATGCCGTAGCCGGTACCGACGCGGGCATGCAGCCGTACCGCGTCCAGCGCCTGCCAGAACAGCGCAGCTTCCGGCGCGACGTTCGAAAAGTCGCGCCGCGCCGGAATCAGCGTGATCGTGGGGCTGGCGTTCAGCGGATAGGCATAGGCGGTCTGACGCACGTCGATGGTCGAGCGTTCGATGCCGATACCGCCGATAAGTTCGAGCGTAGGCGTGACGGTCATCTCGACGCGGGCGCGGGCGCCCAGATTGCGGATATCGCCGAACACGGTCTGCGTCGGTGCGCCGAAGCCGTTGCGGACCGCCGGCGTCTTGTTGAAGCTGAAGCTCTGGTTGTCGAGATAGTTGTAGAAGATGCCGGCGAAGAATGTGGTGCCGCCGGTGCGGTGCGTGACGTCGGAGGTCAGATTGTAGCTGTCGAGCGTGCCCTTGAACGGGGTCGCGCTGGTCGGCTGGTTGACGACCCGGCTGTCGAACGTCGCCTGAGTGCGCCACGTCGTGTCCGCGCCGAAATCATGTTCGTAGCGCAGGCCGGCGATGGTGCGACGATCATTGCGCGCCAGATCGCCCTCCGCTGCAGTCTGCGCGATCCGCGTCCCGTTCACGCCGTTCACCAGCACCGAGATGGTACCGCATCCTGACGCCGCGGTCGCCGCGCGCTCGCAGCCCTGCTGGTACGGGTTGGCGAGATACTGGTTGTACGACAGCCGGGTGGAGAGAGCGAATTCGCCCTCGTTGTAGATGACCTTGGCGGCCACGCGGTCGCGGTCGCCGAGCGCATAGGTAGCATAGGCGTTGAGCGTGCCGGTCTGGTAGCCGGTGTGGCCGGTCGCGCCATCGCCGCCGACGAAGCTGCCGAACACGGCGTATTCGTAACCCCGCCCGGCGTGGCCGATCGTGGCGTACACGTTGCCATAGCCGTCGCCGCCCAGATCGCTGCCGACCTCCAGCCCTTGGATATCGCGGCCGCGGCGGGTACGGAAATTGACCGCGCCGCCCAGCGCGTAATTGCCGTAGCGCGCCGACGACGGCCCGCGCACGATATCGACCGCGCCGTAGGCGTGGGGATCGGTCAGGTCGAAGCGGGCGAGACCGTCGGGCTGGGTGACGGGAAAGTCGTCCTCGAACACCTGAATGTTCCGCGCGCCGAAACCGTTGCGCGCGTTCGATCCGCGCACCGACACGATGACGTCGCGCGGGCCGTTGCCCTGGGTGACGGCAACGCCGGGCGACAGCTTGACGATGTCGGCGATGGTGGTGGCTGGGGTGTTGCGGAAGGCGGCTTCGTCGACGGTGGTGACGGTCTGGCCGGTGACCTTGGTCGTGAGCGAGAGCGCGCGACCGGTGATGACGATATCGTCCGCGCGGTCCTGCGCGGAAGCGACGGACGAGAGCGCGATCGCCGGGATGGCGACGGCGAGAGACAGGCGAGACATGGGACAGTCCTGATCCGGGCGCACGGCGTCGAACCGCCGCGCGCAGTAACGAAAGGGCGGAATCAGGCGGTGGTCGGGGGGCCTCTGAGCGGCGGGCGCAGATAGGTTCGCGCGGCGATGAGCGGGGTCGGAGCTAGGCTGCCCACGACATGCAGAATCAGTGCGATCGCGACCGCGAGCAGGATCGGATCGACCGCCGACAGCGCCGGCGCGGAAAGGCCGGCGAAGGTGCACGGCATTTCTGCCTTGTCCTGCTTGTGATGCTGGTCGGGCAGGCCGGGGATGGCGATTTCGATCGTCGCCGGACCAGTCCCGGAGCACATCTGCACGGTCATCACGCCGCCGCTGGCAACCGGCATGAAGCCCGCCGGCACAAGCACCTTCATCGCCAGCGCCGCGCAGACGAGCAGCATCGCGAAGGCGACATGACGTCGGGCAAGGCGGCGGATCGCGGTCACGCCCGCGCCCGTACGCTCGACCGGCGGTGTTGTCACCCCGCACCTTCGGACGATGGCTCGACGCGAGCGGCGTTTATCGCGACAGTGGGCGTAGCGACGGGGGTAGCGATGTTGAAATGGGTGATGTTCGTGGCGGCGGCGATCTTGGCGATGCCTGCGGCGGCGCAGGCACCGGTGGCGCCGCCGTGCCGGACGGTCGGGCCGGCGGACTTCATCCGTATCGACCCCGCGTCGGCGGCGGCGCTCGGCGAGATCGGACTCGACCGGGCGACAATCTTCGAGCGGATGCGCGAGACGTCGATCCCGGAGACGATGGGATGCTGGGCGATGCCGGTCGGCAATTTCGACAGCCAGCTGATCTCGGTCGGGATGGCGCAGTGGAATTACGGGACGGGCAGCCTGCAGCCGATCCTGACCGCGTGGCGCGAAGGCTTCGGATCGCGGCGCAAGTTTCGGACCGCGCTCGACACGCTGGCGCCGACCTATGGCCGGTTGCTGCTGTTAAAGGATTGCCTGGCGGTGCCGGTGCGCCAGCGATGCCGTGACGGCATATTGGCGGCCCACGGCGCAGACGGGCGCATCGCTCCTGCGCTCGCCGCCGAACTGACCGCGATCTTCGAAAGCGATGCGATGGTTCAGGTGCAGGCCGACGCCTATGTCGCGCTGCTGATGGAGGTGCGGACCGAACTGCTGCGGCTGTGGCCCGCAAGCGCGGTGACGATGCGCAAGGTGCGCTGGGCGATCGACACGCGGGTGCAGCAGCGGACGTTGCCGGGCGACGAGGATGCGTATCGATTGCGGGTGAAGCTGGCGGCGGTGCGGCCCGAGGAATGGGCGCCGCGGCTGTACGCGATCCTCGACTGGTACCGCGGGCTCGCGCAGTCGGTCGACCAGGACGGTATCGCGAAGGATTATGCGTGGAACGTCGCGCAGTGGCGGTGCCTGATCGACACCCGGGCGATCGATCCCGAGCAATATGAGCTGTTGCACCTCACCTTCCTGCGTAGCCGCACCGCGACCGGCAACAGCGGGCGGTGGCAGGCGCTGACCTTCTCGCGCCGGGCGAAGATCGTGCTGGGGGTCGGCAGCGTTAGCGGGGTGCGTGACGGCGCCTGCGTTCAGGCCATTCCCAATCAGGGCAGCGTCAGTTCGCCGACGACATTGCCCGCGGGGACGTAGCGGCACACCAGATAGTCGTCGCGCGCGTTGCTCGCCATCGCGCAGCCGACGCGGGTGGTGCGCGACCAGATGATCTGGGCGTAATGGCCGACGTCGCGGTAATCGCCGGTGCGGCTGAAATTCGGCGTGACCTGGTTCACGAAATCGCGCTTCTCGTCGATCCAGTGCTGCGCCATCTCGTCGTAGCGATAGGCGCCGCGGGTGCCGGTCCACAGATTCTCGCCCTGATTGGGCATGCCGCGCGGCTGCGGCGAATGTTCGAATCGCCCGGTCCGGGCCATCTCGCGCGCATAGCCCGCAGCGGCGGTGGCGAGCGCGTCGTCCCACACGAGCGGCGGCTGGCGGACGGAGGCGCGGGCGGCGTTGTGCATGGTCAGCATCGCGCGGCGCAGGTCGGCATCACCGCGCGCGGCCGGCCCGGCGAAGGGGCGCTCCTCGACGGTGCGCTGCGGCGCTTGCGGGGCGCAGGCGGCGAGCGCGAGGAGCAGGGCAAGGCATGACTTTCGCATCGCGAGGGACCATAGCGCGGCCTAGATGAACGCTCCAGAACCTCTCGCGCTCTACGTCCACTGGCCGTTCTGCGTGTCGAAATGCCCCTATTGCGACTTCAACAGCCATGTCCGCGACGACGTCGACCAGGCGCGGTTCCGCGACGCGCTGGTGGCGGATTTGCGACACGAGGCAAGCGTGCTGCCGGGGCGACGGCTGGGGTCGATCTTTTTCGGGGGCGGCACGCCGTCGCTGATGCCCCCTCACACGGTCGCGGCGGTGCTGGCGGCGGCGGAGGACGCGTGGGGTTTCGTTGACGATATCGAGATCACGCTGGAGGCGAACCCGTCATCGGTGGAGGCGGCGCGGTTCGGCGACCTGGCGGCGGCGGGGGTGAGCCGGGTGTCGCTGGGGTTGCAGGCGCTGGACGACGCAGCGCTCGCGTTCCTAGGGCGCGCGCATGACGTGCGCGAGGGCCTCGCCGCCCTCGACACCGCGCAGGCCGCATTCGCGCGAGTGAGCTTCGACCTGATCTATGCGCGGCCCGGCCAGTCTCTGGCGGCGTGGGAGGGGGAACTGGCGCGCGCGATCGGGTTCGGGACCGAGCATCTGTCGCTGTACCAGCTGACGATCGAGCCGGGTACGCGCTTCGCGACACTCGCGGCGAAGGGCGAGCTGGCAATCCCCGAGGGCGACGATGCCGCCGACCTGTTCGAGACGACGCAAGCCATGACCGCGGGAGCGGGGCTTCCGCGCTACGAAGTGTCGAACCATGCGCGCGTCGGGGCGGAAAGCCGCCACAACCTGACCTATTGGCGGTACCGCGATTATGCCGGAATCGGGCCGGGCGCGCATGGCCGGCGTGGGGGCGTGGCTACCGTCAGGCATCGCAAGCCCGAGAACTGGCTGGCCGCGGTCGACCGCAACGGCCACGGGACGCAAAGCGAAGACGTGCTGACCGCGCAGGAGCGCGCGAGCGAGGCGCTGGTGATGGGGCTGCGCATGACCGAGGGGATCGTGGTCGATCCGGCGTTCGTCGATCTGGCGGCGGTCGACCGGCTGGTGGCGCAGGGGCTGCTGATGCGCGACGGGCACCATGTCGCGACGACCGAGGCGGGGATATTGCTGCTCGATTCGATCCTGCCGGCGATCGCGCGGGATTAGAGATTGCCCTGCGGAGGCGGGAACCCAGCGCCACGGACGATATCGCCCGTTGCCCTGGGCTCCCGCCTTCGCGGGAGCACGGTCTGATCTACCGTCCGAAGCCCTGCGGCGCCGGCGATACCGTGGTCGTCGTGCCGCCCTTGATCTCCTGCACCTCCAGCGCGCGTTCGGCGATGCCGTCGCGGGTGAAGCGGAACGCGCCGTCGAGGCCGGCGAAGCCGTCGCTATCGGTCAGGCGGCGCTCGGGGAAATTATCCCCCACCCGCCAGTCGCGGGCGATGCGGACGGTCAGCAGCACCGCGTCGTAGCCGAGGCTCGAGAGGCGGTACGGCGCGGCGCCGAAGCGGGCGCGGTATTTGGTCGCATATTGGCGGTACAGGCTGTCCGAAACGCTGGCGAACCACGCGCCCTGCAACGCGGCGTTGCGACCGATGGCGGCGTCGGCGTTCCACAACTCGGTGCCGAGCACGCGCGCACCAGCCCCGCCGCTGCGGCGCAGCGCGGGTACGGCCAGGCTGGCGGTGCCGGCGCTGTCGGCGATCAGGATCGCCTGGTACGGCGTGCCGCGCATCCGCCCGACCGCGGCGGTGATCGATCCAGCGCTGCGATCATAGGTCTGGACGCTGGTCACGCTGCCGCCCGACCGTTCGACTGCGCGCAGGAAGGCAGTCGACGCACGTTCGCCGTAGAGGCCCGACGGCATCAGGCCGGCGAACTGGCTGATGCCGCTGCGCTTCGCATAGTCGACGACGCGCTCGATCGACTGGGCGGGGGCATAGCCCATCAGGTAGGCGCCGTTGCCCGCGACCCCGGCATCGTTCGAGAAGCTGAGCACGGGCACGCCGGCGCGGCGTGCGATCGGCGCGACGCTGCGGACGTCGTCGGCCAGCAGCGGCCCCAGGATCAGCCGGGCACCATCCGCGATCGCGCGCTGCGCGGCGGCGGGCGCACCGAGCGCGGTGTCGTAGGTGGTAACGCGGATCTGTTCGTTGCGGGTGTCGAGCAATGCGAGCTGGGTGGCGTTGGCCAGGCTGCGTCCGACCGCGCCATTGGCTCCGGTCAGCGGCACCAGCAGCGCGACGCGGTGACGCTCGTTATCCTCCGGAATCCCGGGCTGCATCGGGCGCGGCGTCACCGGGCGCGGTGCCTCGGTCGGCGGGGGCGGGGGCGGGCCGGTGTCGCGCGGGACGATCGTCGAGCAGGCACTCGCCAGCGCCGCCAGGCCGAGCACGATTGTGCGCCACATCAACTTACGCGGTTGCAGCCGCCGTGCCGCCTCGACCATAGCTATCCCCTCATGAACGCAGAACTTGCCCCCGGCCTCTACATCGTCGCGACCCCGATCGGCAATCTCGGTGACCTGACTCCGCGCGCCGCGGAGGTGCTCGCCCGCGCCGACGTGATCGCGGTCGAGGACAGCCGGGTGACCGCGAAGCTGCTCCACCACATCGGCGTGAAGCGCCCGATGACGCCGTATCACGACCATAATGCCGAAGGCGTGCGCCCCGGGCTGGTCGCACGGATGGGTAGCGAGGTGGTGGCGCTGGTCAGCGACGCGGGTACGCCGCTGATCTCCGACCCCGGGTATAAGCTGGTGCGCGACGCGCGGGCGGCGGGGCATCTGGTGGTGACGGTACCGGGACCGTGCGCGGCGGTGGCGGCGTTGACGCTGGCGGGACTGCCGACCGACCGGTTCCTTTTTCTCGGCTTCCTGCCGCCCAAGGCTGGCGCGCGAGCAACCGCTATCGCCGAAGTGGCGGCAGTGCGGGCGACCTTGATCCTGTACGAATCGGGGCCGCGACTGGCGGTGACGCTGACGGCGTTGGCCGAGCGGCTGGGCGACCGCGAGGCTGGCGTCGCGCGCGAGATCACCAAGCGGTTCGAGGAATGCGTGACGGGGACGCTTACCGAACTCGCCGCCCGCTATGCCGATGCTCCGCCCAAGGGCGAGATCGTCGTGATCGTGGCGCCGCCGGGCGAGGTCGTGATCGAGACGAGCGAGGACGACATCGACGCCGCGCTGGTGGAAGCGATGACGCGGCTGCCGGCATCGAAGGCGGCGGGAGAGGTGGCGAAGCGCCTGGGGCTCGACCGCCGCGAGCTCTACGCGCGGGCGACGGCGCTAAAGGGTTAGCGCGCGGCTGTGTAGAACAGGCGTGCCGCGCACAGCCACAGGAACGTGAATCCCAGAGTGATCGGGCCGATGAAGGCCCAGCCGGCGACCAGGGCGATCGCGAACGTCGCCACTTGGCCGATCGCGGCGGCGATCATCGCGCGGTACATGCCGAGCGGGCGGAAGCGGGCGATCACGGCCCCTGCGCCCGCGATCAGTGGCACGGCGAAGAACATCAGGTTCGCCGGGTTATCCTCCGATCCGATGATGCCGACCGCCAGGTTGATCCACACGATCAGGAACGAAACCGCCACCGCGATCATCACGCCGCCGCGATAGGACCAGTCGCTGGTCGCGTGCACCGCCAGCTCGACGAGCAGGCCGACCGTGCCCATCATGATCGCCGCGAACAGGAAGTCGCCGGGCGTCCAGACGACCTCGGTGGTGAATTGCATGGCCACCAGCGGGGTCAGGAGCAGGAGCGCCGCCACGCTCCACGCGGCAATGCGGATGCGGTGGCCGCGTAAGGCGGTGGCTGCGGTCGGCGTCATGGTCGGTCCCCTCGATGCGATGCCGGAGGATACCGGGTGGGGTGGCGCGAGGGGAAGCGAGGCTGTCGAGGAATCGCCGTGCAGTTTCGGTGCAGGCGGGCTTGTCGAGTGCGCGGTGGCGAGGCAGTCCCATGCCATGCCGATCGCTTCCCCGACACCGCCCAAGCGCGACCGCCGCGCCGCCGAGGCCGCGGGGCGGCGGGGGGAGCGGATTGCGGGGTGGTGGCTGCGGCTGAAGGGCTGGCAGATCCTCGACCGCCGCGTCCGCACGCCGGCGGGCGAGGTCGACATCGTCGCGCGGCGCGGTAATCTGGTCGCGTTCGTCGAGGTGAAGGCGCGCCAGTCGGTCGCCGAGCGCGATATCGCGATCGACCATCGCCGGCTGTCGCGCGTCGCGGCGGCGGCGGAGTATCTGATGCCGCGCTATGCCGGCCCCGGCGACGACATTCGCGTCGATGTGATCCTGCTCGCCCCCGGACAGGTGCCCCAGCATATCGAGAATGCGTGGATCGGGTGACAAAGGACGTATGCGTGCCTACCTGCCGGGCATGACCCAGCCACTGACCGTCGCCGTCCAGATGGACCCGCTCGATTCGATCAACATCGCGGGGGATTCGAGCTTCGCGCTGATGCTGTCGGCGCAGGCGCGCGGGCACCGGCTGTTCCACTATGCGGCGGAGGATTTGAACTACGCCGACGGGCGGGTGTGGGCACGCGCGCATCCGGTGACGGTGCAGCGGGTCGATGGCGATCACTTCACGTTCGGCGAAGCGGTGAATCTCGACCTCGGCGACGAGGCCGATGTGGTGCTGATGCGGCAGGATCCGCCGTTCGACCTGGGCTACATCACCGCGACCCACCTGCTCGAGCGGATCGCCGACCGCACGCTGGTGGTCAACGATCCGGCGAGCGTGCGGAATGCACCCGAGAAGGTGTGGGTGCTCGACTTCGCCCGTTTTATGCCGCCCACCTTGGTGACGCGCAGTTTGGACGAGGCGCGCGCCTTTCTAGCCAAGCACGGCGCGATCGTGGTCAAGCCGCTGCACGGCAACGGCGGCAAGGCGATCTTCAAGGTCGACAGCGATGGCGCGAACCTGTCGGCGCTGATCGAGGTGTTCAACATGACCTGGCGCGAGCCGCACATGATCCAGGCGTTCCTGCCGGGCGTGGCGCAGGGCGACAAGCGTATCGTGCTGGTCGATGGCGAAGTCGCGGGTGCGATCAACCGCCTGCCGGGCGAGGGCGAGATCCGGTCGAACCTGGCGGTCGGCGGATCGGCGGTGAAGACCGAACTGACCGCGCGCGAGGAGGAAATCTGCGCCGCGCTGAAGCCCGAACTGAAGCGCCGGGGGCTGATCTTCGTCGGGATCGACGTGATCGGCGGCGAATGGTTGACAGAGATCAACGTAACCTCGCCGACCGGGATCGTCGCGATCGACCGGTTCAACGGGACGGATACGGCGGGGATGATCTGGGATGCTATCGAGCGGCGGGTGGGGGCGATGAAGAAGGGGTGATCTTGGGCGCCCTGCGGGCGCAAGGCGCGGAGGCGCCAAGGTTGCGGTACTGCTTGGCTGCGCAGCAGCCCGTATCAGGCCCTGTGTTGTCTTCCGATCGCAAGCATCTCGCGCAAACATCTTCGCGCCTCCGCGCCTTGCGCCCGCCGGGGCGCCCAACCCCTTCTTCTTCCTTCCGATCGGACCTTCCCGACCCCCCGCGAGTTAGCCCCCACGCATGACCAACTTCATCCTCGATGCGATCGCCTGGGGCGGATATGTCGGCATATTCCTGCTGATGGCGCTGGAGAATGTCGTTCCGCCGGTGCCGTCAGAGGTCATCATGGGGCTGGGCGGCATGGCGGTCGCGCGCGGCGACATGGCGGTCGTGCCGCTGATCCTGTGGGGCACCGCCGGGACCACCGCGGGGAATTATTTCTGGTACGCGATCGGGCGGCGGTTCGGCTACCGCGGGCTTGAGCCGTTCGTGACGCGGTGGGGCCGGTGGCTGACGGTCGAGTGGGAGGACGTCGAGAAGCTGCACCGCTTCTTCCTGAAGCATGGCGGCAAGACGGTGTTCGTCTTTCGCTTCCTGCCCACCTTCCGCACGATGATCTCGCTGCCCGCGGGCATGGCGAAGATGCCGCACTGGCGCTTCGCCGTCGCGACATTCCTCGGCAGCGCGATCTGGAACAGCGTGCTGGCGGGGGCGGGATATTATCTCGGCGCCAATTTCGACAAGCTCGGCGATTACGTCGGCCCCGCCGCGATCGGCCTGACGGTCGCGATCATTGCCGGCTATCTGTACCGCGTCGTCACCTGGAAACCCCGCGTCCGCGACGCGTGATCGATCCGGAACGGACGCACTAGCGCAATATCGCGCCATCTCGGATCGATCGTCCACGTTGATCTAACCCGCCGTCGTCAGAATTCGTCCTGTAATTTCAGGAGGAAATCTATGCGGTATCTGATCCCCAGCCTGCTGCTGCCGGCGATGATCGCGGCCTCGCCCGCCGCGGCGGCGGACGTCGTGTTCACCGGCGCGCTGGTCAACAGCTGCGTGCTGAACGTCGGTACGCCTGGCGTGCTCGGCCCGTCGAGCGATGGCCAGACGCTGAGTTCCGAGACGGGCACCGGCGTCGCCGCGGTGCTGGCGGTCGTGGCGGTCGGTTCGGCGCCGACGCTCAGCTTCTCGGCGCCGTCGCTGACGACGCCCGCCGGTTTCTCGGGCACCGCCACCACCGCGATCCGCTACCAGGCGCTGAGCGGCCATACCCAGGCCTATACCAGCGGTGCGTCGAGCATGTCGGGCGGCGCGCTGCTCGACACGATCACGGTCAATTCGCGGGTGCAGAGCGCGAGCGGCTTCGCGAGCGGCCTCTACACCGTCCGCACCGTCGTGACGTGCCAGCAGTGACGCGGGCGGGCGCCGCCCTAGCCGCGGCTGCGCTGCTGGCGTCGCCGGGCGCGCCCGCGCACGCCGTCGGCCTCGGCCCCTTGCGCAAGGAAGGGGTCACCGACGGGCCGGACAAGGCGTTCTACCTGACCTTGTTCAATCCCTATGCCGAACGCGCCGCCTTCACCGTCTATGCGATCGGTGCCGAGGACGAAGCGACACCGGCGCGCGTGCGCGTGCCGGCGATGCCATTGCCGCTGCGGGCCCAGGCGGCGCGCAAATTCACGATCGTCGCGGGGGGCCTCGCGCCGGGAGAAAGCTTCACTTTTCGGGTCTGCGCCGAAAAAATGGTCATGAAGGAACAACCGATCCATGCGCGCGTCTGCTCTCGCCTCACTGCTCGCCGTCTCGCTGATCGCGCCTAGCGCGACGGCGACGGCCCAGGGCATCTTCCTGCCACAAAGCCCGATCGGGCCGGGCGGCGAGGATTCGATCGAAACCGCCGAAGGCACGCGGTGCCGTCAGTCGATCAACAACAGCGGCGCCTATGCCGACATGGGCGTCGTCGGCAACAAGGCGCAGCGGCCCGATTACCGGACCGGCGTGTCGCTGCTGAACAACAACACCGACTATGCTCTGGCCTATATGCGGGTCACGATCCCGCTGGGGGCCAAGCCCAAGCGGCTCGATTGCACGCGGGTGTACGACATGGAGATTTCGCGGTTGAAGCGCGAGATCGAGCTGTTGCGGATGACCCCCGAATGACATGCTACGCCCGCGGATGCGCGTTGCGATAGACGTCGAGCAGGTGGGCGGCATCGACCGCGGTATAGACCTGGGTCGAGCTGAGGCTGGCGTGGCCGAGCAACTCCTGAAGCGCGCGCAGGTCGGCACCGCGCCCTAATAGATGGGTGGCGAAGCTGTGCCGCAGGGCGTGCGGGGTGGTGCGGTCGGACAGGCCGAGCCGGGCCCGTGCCGCCTGCACCGATCGCCGGATCAGGCCGGGCGACAGCGGCCCGCCCTTCGCCCCGCGGAACAGTGGCTCGTTCGCCACCAGCGGCCACGGCTGGAGCGCCAGATAGCGGTCCATCGCCTCGGCGACCTGCGGCAGGACCGGTACGATCCTCGTCTTCGCCCGCTTGCCGGTGACGACCAGCGTCTCGCCGATCGGCAGCACCGCGGGGGTCAGCGCCAGCGCCTCACCGATGCGCAGGCCCGCGCCGTACAGCAGCATCAGCACCGCCCAGTCGCGCGCGGCGATCCAGGGCTCGGCGGCATTATCGGCCACGTCCTCCGCGAGGGCCACGACCTCGTCCGGGGCGATCGGGCGAGGGACGCCCTTCTTGACGCGCGGGCCCTTCAGTCGCGGCGTGGCGCCCTCACCGACCGCCCAGGCGAGGTAGCCGCGCACCGCCGACAACTCGCGCGCCGCCGACGCATTACATATCCCCTCGCCGCGCCGCCGGGCGAGGAAAGCGCGCAGGTCGGCGGCGGTCACCCCCGCCAGCGCCGACCGCTCGACCGCGCCGCCCCAATGCCCCTGGAGGAACGTCATCAGCCGCTCCGCCGTCGCCTGATACGCCCGCACCGTATGCACCGACCGCCGCCGGTCGCGGGCGAGGTGCTGGGCGTACAGGGCCGGGATGGGGTGCATCGAACCTGCGTCAGCCGATCTTCTGGCCCGACTTTGCCCAGTCGGCCAGGAAACCCTCGATCCCCTTGTCGGTCAGCGGGTGCTTGACGAGCTGGCGGATGACGGCTGGGGGCGCGGTCATCACGTCGGCGCCGAGCTTTGCGCTTTCGAGCACGTGGATCGGGTGGCGGACGCTGGCGACCAGGATCTCGGTCGCGAAGTCGTAATTGTCGTAGATCAGGCGGATGTCGCTGATGAGGCCCATGCCGTCGAGGCCGACGTCGTCGTGGCGTCCGACGAACGGCGAGACGAAGGTCGCTCCCGCCTTTGCCGCCAGCAGCGCCTGATTGGCCGAGAAGCACAGGGTGACGTTCACCATCGTGCCGTCGTCGGTCAGCGCTTTGCACGTCTTCAGTCCGTCGATCGTCAGCGGCACCTTCACCGCGACGTTGTCGGCGATCTTGCGGAGGATTTCGGCCTCCCGCATCATCCCGTCGTGGTCGAGCGCGACGACTTCGGCGGACACCGGGCCCGGCGTGATCGTGCAGATTTCGGCAACGACCTCAAGGAAATCGCGGCCGGCCTTGTGGATCAGCGACGGGTTGGTGGTGACCCCGTCGACCAGCCCGGCCTCGGCCAGTTCGCGGATGTCATTGGTGTCGGCGGTATCGACGAAGAATTTCATCTCGGCTGGTCCTTCTGGCGTTTGAATATCGCGCTGGCTCTATGCCCGATACGGTGGCGCTGCACCCGGAAAATTAACCTGCCGCGAGATACGCACCGGTCATGCCCGATCCCACCCCCGACATGGCCCGCGACGCCAGCCGTCTGCGGGCGCTGGCGACGCTGGACCTGGCCGGCATGCCGCCCGAGCGCGAGTTCGAGGCGCTGGCTGCGTTGGCCGCGGCGTTGCTCGACTGCCCGATCGGCATGGTCACGCTGATCGACCGCGACCGCCAGTGGGTCGCCGCCGCGGTCGGCAGCGACCTGACCGAGGTCCGCCGGTCGGAGGCGTTCTGCAACCACACGATCGAAAGTGCCGCGCCGCTGGTGGTGGGCGATGCGACGCGCGATCCGCGCTTCGCCGACAACCCGTTCGTCACCGGCTCCGCCGGCGTGCGCGCCTATGCCGGACAGGCGATTTCCGCGATCGATCCGGCGACAGGCAGCAGCGTGCCGGTCGGCGCGGTCTGCGCGGTCGACACCAGCGCGCGCGGGTTTGGCGCCGCGCATCATTCCGCGCTCGACCATCTGCGCCAACTGGCCGAGGCGTTGCTGGAGGCCCGCGCGCTGCGCCACCAGGCCGAAGCGCAGGCCGAGGCGCTGCGCCGCACCGATCGCGCGTTCCGCCAGGCCGAGCGCATGGCGCAGATCGGATCCTGGCGCCTCGCGCTGGAGGACGATGCGGTCACCTGGTCGGAGGGGGTGTTCCGCATCTACGACCTCGACCCCAGCGGTGCGCCGCCGCTGCAGAATGCGCTGGAGTTCTTTCCGCCCCACGCCCGCGCGCAGGTGACCGAATCGCTGGCCAACACGATCGAGACCGGTGCGCCGTTCGACATCGAGGTCGATTTCCTGACCGCCAAGGGCCGCCAGCGGCGGGTGCGGTCGATGGGCGAGATCGAGTTGAAGGACGGGCGCCCCGATTCCGTCGTCGGCGTGTTCCAGGACGTGACCGACCGCCACGCGATCGAGGAGAGCCTGCGCCGGTCGGCGACGATCGACGTGCTGACCGCGATCGCCAACCGCGCGGCCTTCACCGCCGAGATCGAACGCGCGGTCGATGCGGCGCGGGTGACCAACGACCCGCTCGCGCTGATCCTGGTCGACCTGGACCGGTTCAAGGCGATCAACGACGGCCACGGCCATCTGGTCGGCGATGACGTGCTGCGCGCCGCGGGACGCCGGCTGCGGCGAGTGGCGCCGGTCGGCGGCTTTGCCGCGCGGCTGGGCGGGGACGAGTTCGCGCTGCTCTTGACCGGGCGCGCCGCGGCGCAGGTCGACGAGGTGGCCGAGCGGCTGCGGATCGAGCTGACCATGCCGGTGCACGTCGGCGGCTGGGCGATCGAGACGTCGGCGACGATCGGCCACGCCAGCCTGTGCGAGGACGTCGACGGCCCCCGCGCGCTGATCCACCGGGCGGACACCGCGCTGTACCACGCCAAGCGCAGCGCGCGGGGGTCGGTGACGGCCTGGGGCCGGATGCGCCCCGGCGAGCGGCGGCGGGCCGATGCGGCGTGAGATGAGATTGGCGGGGAAGCGTCCCTGCCGATGATCGCGTGGGTGCGGAGTTCGGGCCGGCAGTAGCGGGCGAGGCGCCCGCGGCCCTGGGCTTCCGCGTCCGCGGGAGCACGGAGTGGGTGGCGCGGGCGCTTGTGATGCGGTTTGCGGCCTTGGCATGCGTTCCCCCCTTTAAGGTCCGGTATCCCCGCGGAGGCGGGGATCCAGGGTTTCGGGCGGGGCGGTCTTGGCTCTGGGCTCCCGCCTTCGCGGGAGCACGGAGTGAGTGGCGCGGGCGCTGATGATGCGGCCTGCGGTTCGCGACTGGGCCCCGGCCTTCGCCGGGGTACACGTTACCCGACAGGGTCGATTTCAGACCTTCGGGGCGGGTGGGACTTCGTTTTCCGCCTTCTCCAACTCATCGGCCATCCAGTCGCGGCGGTGGGCGAAGATGCCGACGAGGGCCGCCGCGCCGCCGAGGAACGCGGCGCCGATGGCGATGCTGCGGGCGAAGCGGCGGGTGCGGGCCATGATTTCAGTTTCCGAAGGCGTGATCCGGGCGACGCGCTGCGCGCCGCCCGGACCGGAACGGATCAGTTGCTCGCGGCCTGCATAGAATGCTTCAGGTCGCGCATCTGGTCGTGGCCCTGCTTGACCGAGCCCCAGCCACGCTCGACGGCGGCGCGGGTTTCGGGCGACAAGTCGGTGTCCTTCAGCGCGGCTTCGAACTTCGCCTTGATATGGTCCTCGCCACGCTCGACCTCGTTGACGATCGCCTGGTCGTCCTGGCCGGTGATCGACGCCTTGAGGTCGAGGAACACGCGGTGCGCGCCGGCGAGGATCGTGCCGTCGTCCTCCGGGTTGCCGCCCAGGCGACGCACTTCGGACTGGAAGTCGGTGACGACCTGGCGACGCTCGTTCGCGCGATCGGTGAACATCGACGCATAGCGGCTGTTCTCGGTATCCTTGGCCGCTTCCTGATAGCCGTCGACGCTGTCGAGCGTGGTGGCGATCAGGCCGTTCAGGGTGCGGATGTCGTGGCTGGTGTCTGCCATGTCGTTACTCCGGTACGTGTGTTGGACGCCGGGGTAACGTGGGGCGCGGCATCGCGTTCCGCCGCGGTTTCGAGTTCTGCGGCGAGCGCGGCGAACCATGCGTCGCGCTGTGCGCCCTCGACCGCGGCGAGCGCGGTGGTTTCGCGGTCCTTGGCCGCCTCGACCAGTGCACGCTCGTCGTCGGAGAGGTCGCGCGCATAGTCGGGGTCGCCGAATTCCCCGTCCTCGATCCCGTCGAAATCGGGCGGGGGCGGGAAATCGGTGCGCCATTCGTCGCTATCTTCGCAGAACCAGACCGAGCCGGAAAAGGGGCTGTCTTCCTCCTCTTCCTCTCGTGAATGTTGACAAAGTTGATGCCCGATCGGGGGGTCGTGCGGGGAAGATTCGGGGGCGAGCGCGAGCAGGCCGGCGGCCTCGGCCCGGCACCATTGGTCGGCGCTCCAGTCGGCGCGCTTCGCGGGATCGAGGTCGGACGTGTCGACTTCGCCCGGCACCCCGGCATGGGCGCGGACGTAGCAGTCGGCGCGGCCGAGCGCGGCGATGGGGGCGAGGGCGGCGCTTTCCCCCTCGGTCACGCGCAGCGCCAGGAACATGCCGGCGCGGGCATTCCCGGCATCCTCGCCGATCAGGTCGAGATAGCGGTCCCATTCCTGTGCGGCGAGGCGGGCGGCGCGGGCGTCGCCGGTGTGGTCCGGCCCCTCGGCGGCGGCGATCCTGTCGAGACGGGCGAGGAGGCGCAGCGCGACGCCGTTGTCGTAGCGGTGATGCTCGGTGGTCGAGCCGTCGGGGTGGGTGATGGTGTTGGTCTGCCCGCGCAGCGCCCGGCTGGTGAGATCGTCGACGATGCGGTTGCGCTGGAGCAGCAGCGCGGCGTTCCAGCCGACGTTGAACGCCGCACCGCGCGCGGAATTGCGGAAGGCATAGGCCGACGCGGGCGAGAGGCCGACGATGGTGCAGGCATCGTGGACGGTCAGCCCCTCTGCCAGATGGAACAGGAATTTCTGCTGGCGCGCCGCGGTCCAGCCGTCGTGGCGGCGCGAGGGGAGCAGGATGCCGGTATCGAGCGCGGCGGCCCGCGCGAACGGATCGGCGGCGTTGAGCGCGACCTGCTGATCCTCCTCGGCGTTATGCTGGAGCTTCGCCTCATGGGTGGGGGAGAAGACGATGGGGGTGGGGTTCCTCACAGGCCGTACTCCCGGCAAGCGCGGGCGTAGTCGGCGGCGCGGCGGCGGAAAAGCGCGTCGTTGGCCTCCCGCTGGGCGGCGACCTCCGGCGGGGTGGGGAGGATGTTGCCGATGAGGCGGGCGTCTAGGAGGGCCTGCCACCGCTGCACGGCATCGCGCGTGTCGCCTGTGCCGCATGGTTCGTACCAGACCGGGCTGGCCGGCAGGTGGCTGATGTCGTGTGGCATGTGGAATCCCCCCGGATGATCGACAGAGGGGGGACCAGTTATAGGATGAAGAGCGTGTGGGACAGCCCCCGGCGCCGCGAGACTGTAGCGAAGCTACGGACGAGCGCACCCGGCGCCGGGCCGGCCGGCGGGGCTACGAGCCCCGACCGACGACGCGGCTTTGCCGCGGCGATAATCTTGACGTGGGTGGTTAGGACGTAACATACCTGTACAGTAAATATCTTTTTTTGTGGCATCTAATTGTGGGAGCTGCATGATGAGCGCTGTGAGGTTCAATGGCAATTAAAGATAAGGCAGTCTCTGCCCGTCCGGATTTATATGTTGGCCTGGTTTGCGCCGCTGGCACTGACCTAAGCGATCTGAAAGACCAAATTCAGGCGCAACTTTCGGTTGTCGGTTACGATATTCAAATTATAAAAGTCAGTAACCTAATAAAGCAAATAATAGAATTGCCGCATATTGATGACGAATATTATAGAATGAAGGCGCTCATGCGCGGTGGCGACTGCATAAGAGAGGCTTCAGAGGGAGGTAACGGTGTAGCCAGCGCTATTGTATCTGAGATTAGAAGATTGCGTAATGGAAGCGAGCTACCGCAGTCGACAGCTTACGTAATTGATTCTCTTAAAAGCCCTTACGAGATATCTCTTCTAGATCAAATATACGGTAGAAACTTCTACTCCATATCTGTCTTTAAGCCTCAATCTGAGAGAACGGATACGCTAAGTGGTTTGATTGCCAAAAAACGACACCAGCCACCAGGAGATGAGCATAGATCACTGGCTAATGATTTGATCAAAGAGGACGAAAAAGGGTCGGGTAAGAAAGCGCAAAATGTTCAAAGTACCTTTCCCAAGGCTGATTTCTTTGTAAACGGCTCTCAAAATACGTCGAGTCAAATAGAAAGATTTATCAAAATAATATTTGGACAACCGTTTGAGACGCCGACACTTGATGAGTATGCGATGTTTATGGCGCGTGGATCGGCCTTGCGTTCATGTGATTTGTCGAGGCAGGTCGGGGTCGCAATTGTGGATCAGGATAGGTCGATTCTCGCAACGGGGTTCAACGATGTCCCTTATCCGGGAGGCGGCGTCTTCCTTCCAGAGTTTGGAGGAAAAATCGGTGACAATCGTGATTTCAAAGAGGGGCACGATCCTAACTACATTGAGATTCAGAGAACATTGATTGAGTTTATCAAGCTTCTCCAGTCAGTTGGCCACGTAGATGTTTCATTAGATCCTAGCACGGTTGCTGATGGATTGTTGCATGGTGAGTATAAAGAACTCACTTCAAATGTAAGAATCAGGAATCTTATTGAATTTGGACGAGTTGTTCATGCGGAAATGCATGCCATATCGCAGGCTGCATCAAGTGGACGAAGTGTGAAGGGTGCGTCTCTATATTCTACAACATTTCCCTGTCATGGTTGCGCTAGACACATTATTTCATCTGGAATATCAGAAGTTGTTTTTATCGAGCCGTACCCGAAAAGTATGACCTTCCACCTTTATGGAAAAGAAATAGAGATGGTAAGTGATCGTTCAGAAGTGCAGTCGCCGGATGAAATGATTAGAACTGTCAAGTTTAGGCCGTTTTATGGCGTTGCGCCGCAGCTTTACATGCGCGCCTTTACTGCGCATGAGCGGAAGAATCAGTACGGCACCATTGCCACATGGTTGCCAAAGACTGCGGTGCCGGTCGGCGCTGTTTTCGGCGTCGAGCGGCCAAAAACTGAGGTAGCCGCTGCGGCTTCGCTTGCAAGCGTGGCGAAAAGAGCTATAAAACTTTTCGCGGAACAATCCCAAACTGAAGGTGCTGACAATGGAGCCCAAGACACTCTTGGATCAAATGGCGGCCGACAAAGTTTCTTTTCTAAAATTTTCCAAGGCAGAGCGAACTAACGCATGGCGTGAGTTGCGATTCGCCGGCTCTAACTCGGCGCCGGGTACGGTTTTTCTTGAAAAAATTGGTGAAGATAAAGGCGCATCCGAATAATTTGGGCGACCCTTTTTTGGAATAAATGTAATAATGGTTAAATACGGGACGTGCAAGTCACGTTAGACTTCTGTGGCAATTTTTGTGGCGTTAGATAGCTCATTAAGGCGTCACTAAGGCGTATGGTGCTCACTCCGCCGCCTCAACCTCCCGCACACCGCTCACGCCACCCTTCAACAACGGCGCCAGATACCGCCCCGTAAAGCTCCGCGCCTCCTTCGCCACCGTCTCCGGCCCTTCGACTACGCCGCCGCTTCCGCGCCGGCTTCGCTCAGGACAGGCTCGTCCCCGCCGCCCTTTCGCAACAGCGGTGCGAGATAGCGGCCAGTGAAGCTCTTCGGTTCTTTCGCGACAGTTTCGGGGACGCCCTCCGCCACGATCTCCCCGCCCTTCACGCCGCCTTCCGGTCCCAGGTCGAGCACCCAGTCGGCGGTCTTGATGACGTCGAGGTTGTGTTCGATCACGACCACCGTGTTGCCCTGCTCGACGAGCTGGTGGAGGACTTCGAGGAGCTTGCGGACGTCCTCGAAATGCAAGCCCGTCGTCGGCTCGTCCAGAATGTAGAGCGTGTTGCCGGTGGCGCGGCGGGAGAGTTCCTTGGCGAGCTTCACGCGCTGCGCCTCGCCGCCCGAGAGGGTCGTCGCCTGCTGGCCGACCTTCACGTAGCCGAGGCCCACTTCGGCCAGCATCGCCATCTTGTCGCGGATCGGGGGCACGGCCTTGAAGAACTCGACCGCGTCCTCGACGGTCATGTCGAGCACGTCGGCGATGCTCTTCCCCTTGAACTTCACCTCCAGCGTCTCGCGGTTGTAGCGGGCGCCGTGGCAGACGTCGCACTGGACATAGACGTCGGGGAGGAAGTGCATCTCGATCTTGAGCACGCCGTCGCCCTGGCACGCCTCGCACCGGCCGCCCTTCACGTTGAAGCTGAAGCGGCCGGGCTTGTAGCCTCTGGCCTGCGCCTCCGGCAGCCCCGCGAACCAGTCGCGGATCTGGGTGAAGGCGCCGGTGTAGGTCGCCGGGTTCGACCGCGGGGTGCGGCCGATCGGCGACTGGTCGATGTCGATGACCTTGTCGAGGTACTGGAGGCCGGTGATCCTGTCGTGCTTGCCGGCGAGCATGCGCGCGCCGTTCAGCTCCCGCGCGGCGGCGGCGTAGAGCGTGTCGATGGTGAAGCTCGACTTGCCCGACCCCGAGACGCCGGTGATGCAGGTGAAGGTGCCAAGCGGGAGCGACGCGGTGACGCCGGTCAGGTTGTTGGCGGTGGCGTTGTGGACGGTCAGCTTCTTGCCATTGCCCTTGCGGCGCTTGGCCGGAAGCGGGACTTCGCGGCGGCCGGCGAGATAGTCGGCGGTGATGCTGTCCTGGTTGGCGAGCACTTGCTCGAAGGTCCCTTGCGCGACGATTTCCCCGCCGTGGACGCCGGCGCCGGGGCCCATGTCGATGACATAGTCGGCGGTGCGGATCGCGTCCTCGTCATGTTCGACGACCAGCACGGTGTTGCCGAGGTCTCTTAGACGACGGAGCGTCTTCAGCAGCATGTCGTTGTCGCGCTGGTGGAGGCCGATGCTGGGCTCATCAAGGACGTAGAGCACCCCCGAAAGGCCCGAGCCGATCTGGCTGGCGAGGCGGATGCGCTGAGACTCGCCGCCCGAGAGCGTGCCGGACGTGCGGTCGAGGTTGAGGTAGTCGAGGCCGACGTTGTTGAGGAAGCCCAGGCGTTCGAGGATTTCCTTCAGGATGCGTTCGGCGATTTCCTTCTGCTGGCCGTTGAGGGTGTCGGGGAGCGCGGTGAACCAGGCGAGCGCATCGACGACCGAGAGGTGGGTGGCGTGGCTGATGTTCTCGCCACCCAGCTTTACCGCCAGCGCCTCGGGCTTCAGGCGGGCGCCGTGGCAGGTCTCGCACGGCTGGCTCGACTGGTATTTGGAAAGCTCCTCGCGCATCCACGCGCTCTCGGTCGAGAGCATGCGGCGGGTGAGATTGCCGATGACGCCCTCAAACGGCTTCTTCACGTCGTAGCTCTTGCGCCCGTCGATGAAGGTGAGGGTGACGGGCTTGCCGCGGGTGCCGTGGAGGATGACGGATTGCGCCTCTGCGGGCAGGTCGCTCCACGCGGTTTCGAGGTCGAAGCTGTAGGCCTTCGCGAGGGAGCCCAATACCTGCATATAATAAGGGCTGGGCGGGTTGGACTTCGCCCACGGCACCACCGCGCCCTTCTTGATCGAGAGCGCGTGGTTGGGGACGACGAGATCCTCGTCGAACACGAGCTTTTCGCCGAGGCCGTCGCACGCCGGGCACGCGCCCTGGGGGGCGTTGAAGCTGAACAGGCGGGGCTCGATCTCTGGGATGGTGAAGCCCGAGACGGGGCAGGCGAATTTCTCGGAGAAGACGATGCGGTTGGCGGGCACGCCCGCGCCCTTCATGGCGCCGCCATCGGTTTGCGCAACCAGTCCTCCGTTCGCTTCGAGCGCAGTCGAGAAGCCGGTTTCCGCGGCCTGTTTCTCGACTTCGCTCGAAACGAACGGGGTTTTTGCAGCCGCCAGCGCCTCGGCCACTGTCGTGTCGACCAGGTCGACATAGGCCAGCCCCTCGGCGAGTTTCAACGCGGTTTCGAAGCTTTCGGCCAGGCGGGTGGCCTGTTCGGCGTTGACGACGATGCGGTCGACGACGACCTCGATGTCGTGCTTGTACTTCTTGTCGAGCGCAGGCGCGGCGTCGATGTCGTGGAGTTCGCCGTCGATGCGCACGCGGCTGAAGCCTGCCTTCTGCCACTCGGCGAGTTCCTTGCGGTACTCGCCCTTGCGCCCGCGGACGACCGGGGCGAGCAGGTACAGGCGCGTGCCTTCTGGCAGGGCCATCACGCGGTCGACCATCTGGCTGACGGTCTGCGCGCTGATCGGCAGGCCCGTAGCGGGCGAATAGGGCACGCCGACCCGCGCCCAGAGGAGCCGCATGTAGTCGTAGATCTCGGTAACGGTCGCGACGGTCGAGCGCGGGTTGCGGCTGGTCGTCTTCTGCTCGATCGAGATGGCGGGCGACAGCCCCTCGATATGGTCGACGTCGGGCTTCTGCATCAGCTCGAGGAACTGGCGCGCGTAGGCAGAAAGCGACTCGACGTAGCGGCGCTGGCCCTCGGCATAGATGGTGTCGAACGCGAGGCTGGACTTGCCCGACCCCGACAGCCCGGTGATGACCGTCAGCGTATCGCGCGGGATGTCGACCGACACGCCCTTGAGGTTATGCTCGCGCGCGCCGCGCACGGAAATGTGGGTGAGGGACATGTCGGGAGTTCTACTTCTGTTCTGAACGGGAGGCCAGAGCAGAGATAGGGTCGGGGCACGACGCTTTCCAGCGATGCCAACAGCATCCGTTCCGGTGGCTTGCGCCGAGCGGTCGCGGCGGGGGATCGATGCCGCCCCTTCGGCGGTCGGTCGCGCCGGCTGGCTCATGGGAGCAGCGAAAGGAACCGAACCGGACGCACCCGGCGTTCCGTTCCTGTCTGGACCGCACGATGGTCGCCGCCACCCGACCGCGGCGGAGCGAGCCTGTGCACATCGCCAACCACCTGTTCTACGGCGACAATCTGGACGTGCTGCGCGCGCATGTGCCCGACGATAGCGTCGACCTGATCTACCTCGACCCGCCGTTCAATTCGAACGCCAACTACAACATCCTGTTCAAGTCGCCGGCGGGCCTGTCGAGCGAGGCGCAGATCGAGGCGTTCGAGGACACGTGGCACTGGAACGAGGCGGCGGCCCACGCCTTCGACCAGGTCGCGCGCAGCGGCCATACCAAGGCGTTCGACCTGCTGGCGGCGATGCGCAGCTTCCTGGGCGAGAACGACATGATGGCGTATCTGTCGATGATGGCGATCCGCCTGATCGAACTGCACCGCGTGCTGAAGCCGACCGGGAGCCTGTACCTCCACTGCGACCCTACCGCGAGCCACTATCTGAAGCTGTTGCTGGACGGGGTGTTCGGCAAGCGCAACTTCCGCAACGAAGTCGTCTGGTGCTATCGCAAATGGAGCGTGGCGCAGGGCCAGTTCGTCCGCAACCACGATGTCCTGCTGTTCTATGGCCGGAGCGACGGGCGACAGGTGTTCAACACGCTCTACGTCCCGCCATCCGACGGGACCATGAAGCGTTGGAAGGGACACCGGCAGCAGGCCGTGTTCGAGGATGGCGTGCGCAAGGCCAGCAGCATGGCCGAGGCGACACCGGGCAGCCCGATGCCGGATTGGTGGGAGATATCCATCCTGAATCCCAACGCCGCCGAACGCCTCGGCTATCCCACGCAAAAGCCGCTCACCCTGCTCGAACGCATCATCGCGGCGTCGTCCAATCCGGGCGACGTCGTGCTCGACCCGTTCTGCGGCTGCGGTACGGCGGTGCATGCCGCGCAGAGGCTGGGACGACGATGGGTGGGGATCGACGTCACCCACCTTGCCATCTCGCTGATCGAGAAGCGGATGCGCGATGCGTTTCCGGGGATCGCGCTGACCGTCGAGGGGACGCCGAAGGATATCGCCGCCGCCGAGGACCTGGCGCGCCGCGACAAATATCAGTTCCAGTGGTGGGCCGTGTCGATGGTCGATGCGATGCCGTTCGGCGGCAGGAAGAAGGGCGCCGACGGCGGGGTCGACGGCATCATCTATTTCAAGCCCGAGGGGCGTCAGACCGCCAAGGCGCTGGTGTCGGTGAAGGGCGGCGACCATGTCGGCGTGCCGATGATCCGCGACCTGCATTCCGCGATGGAGCGCGACCGCGCGCCGATAGGCGTTTTCATCACGAAGCGTAATCCGACGACGCCGATGACGCGCGAAGCGGCGGCGGTTGGGCGCTTCCATTCGGAGGCGGCGGGGCGGTCGTATCAGCGACTGCAGATACTGACACTGGAGGATCTGTTCGGCGGCAGGCGGCCCGACCTGCCCTTCGTCGATCCCGGCGCGGCGTTCCGCCGAACCTCGCGCGAGGCGCTGGCGAGCCAGGGCCGGCTGCTCTGACGACGTTAGCCTCTTGGCAAGCGCGATCCGTGTATTATCTTCGTGATACACGTTGAGGTGAGCGAGATGGCAAAGGACGGTAAGGGAGCGAAATCGGTCAAGATCCCCAAGCGGATCGGCGGGGTGAAGCTGTCGAAGGGCTTGCGCAAATCGGGCGAGAAGCTGCTGGAGAAGGCGCAGACGCCGGAGGGGCGCAAGATGCTCGCCGCAGGGCTGGCGATGGCGGCCAGCGTCGCCGCGCGGGCGCAGACGCCGCAGGCGCCGCGGGCGCCGGTGCCGCCGGTGCCGCCGGTGCCGCCAGTCCCACCCGTGCCGCCTGTCCCACCGGTCGCGCCCGTCCCGCCGGTGGCCGAGAGCGGTGAGGGCGTGCCGCCGCCGCTCCACGCTAGTCATCCTGCGCCAGACGGGATGGGCACGCCGGTTGTCGACCCGCAGGAGATCGTCGCCGCGGTCGGTGCGGTGGCCGGGGCGTTTCTGGATGGACTTTTCGGGCGCAAGCGGGGCGGGAGCTAGGGCGCGTGAGGCGGGCATGGGCAAAGCCCATGCCGTCGGTCGGGCGATGCCCGCTGGCCGGGCTTGCGCGAGTCGGGCCGACGCGGTCGGCCTGACGCGCTTCGCAGCCGGGCTGGCGCGAGTCAGGCCGACTTGGTCGGGCTGCCGCGCTGCGCCTGAAACGGCAGAATCGTCTCGTACTGTCGCAGTTCCGGCGCTCCTGGCACCACGCGTCCGGCGCGCAGCAGGAAGGCGTGGCGCACGATTTCGGCCTGTTGTTCCAGGCCGTAGCGTTTGAGCGGCCAGCCGGGCTTGATCGTGTAGGCGTAGCGGCAGAAGGGGTGGCGGGCGAGGGGAAGGTAGATGCCGCGCTGATGCTGCCAGACGTGGGTCATCTCGTGGATGAACAGCCCCTGCGCATCGGCGGGCGCGCAGGCGAAATCGTCGCGGTAGAGCGATCCCTTCGGGTGGAAGTGCAGGCACCCGGTCGGCGCCATCACCGTCTCGCGCGGCTGGAAGAAGGCCCATTTGGTCTGGGCGATGCGGACCGGGGCATAGTCGATCGCGTCGCCGAAGACGCTCGCGGCCAACTCGATTTCGGCGGGGGTCAGCGGGCGGGCGGTCATCGTCGTCCCATGTAGTGTCGCGACCGCGCGGCGGCAATTTGCGGGTGGGCTAGGGTGCAGCGCGGGCATTCAGTTGCCGTACAGCCGCGCGGCGCTGTCCTGCGGGTCAGCCGGCGCGCGTGACGCCGGAAAACAGGGAGGCGGAAATGGGATCGACACGACTCTTCGCGACCGCCGCAGCGGCGCTGACGATCGCGGGCTGCACGCCGCTGACGACGACCGGCTTCGACACGCTGGCGCCGGGGTCGGAGCGGATCGAAGTGCGGGTGCCGGCGTGGCGCGACGGAGCGATCGCGATCGACGGGGTCGCGAGCGGCCATGTGCGCCGCCGCACGACCGGGCGCGAGGAGGTGCGCGACTGGTTCGGGCTGGAGCGTGCGTGGATCGAGCGGTCGGGGCATTTCGCCTTCACCGCGCGGGGCCCGCGGGTCGGCGGCGAGATCGCGGGCGACTGCGTGTACGGGCGTAGCGAGCGGCAGGCGCGCAGCGGTGCGCTGGCCATCGCCGAGCCCGATGCGCCGCTGCGGCTGCGGTGCAGTTTTGCGCGGGACGGCGTGGCGCTGGGCGCGCTCGCGCTCGACGGGGGCGAGGCCGCGGGGGACGACGCCGCGTTCGATGCTCGGGTCGGGGACGTGCGTGTCGGCGACACCCTGCTCGGCATCCGGTCGCTCCACCGGGTCGGAACGGGGCGCGGCTTTCCGACCGACGCGCCCGCTGGCTATGCGTTCGAGGGCGCGGACGGGAGCGCGATCGGCGGGGTGGATGTGAGCGGCGGCGCGACGCGCCGGCTGTCGCTGCCGACCGGCGGGCCGGCGCGTGATGCCGCACTGGCGGCGGGGCTGGCGCTGGCGCTGTTCTGGGACCCCGGCGACGTCGACTAAGGCCGGTCGGACGCGACGAGTTCGACGATCTCGAAGACGTGCGAGGCCCAGCCGCGGGTGGTTGCGGCCTGGGTCAGCGCGGTGCGCTTGGCCTTGGCTTCGGCCAGAGACTTGGTGTGGCCCCAGAAGACTTCGGTACGCCCGTTCGCCAGCACCGCGACGACGCGCCAATAATGGGTGAAGGGCAGCGCGGTCGGGCCGATCGTCTTGACGTAGCCGTCGGGCAGCGTCGCGGTGAGGTAGCGGCGGCGCGGCATGGCTTCAGGGGGCGGGATCGCCGGCGGCGAGGATTTTCGCGTCGGCGGTGAGCGACTTGCCGTTCCCGAGCGTGAGGGTGAGCGGGGCGGTGGTGCCGGCGCGCGCGGTCTCGGCGACGTCGAACAGCATGACGTGGCGGCCGGCGGGGGCGAAGGTGACGCTGGCGCCGGCGGGAACGGGCACCTGCGTCAGCGGCGTCATGCGCATCATGCCGCCGGCACCGGCCATGCTTTCGTGCAGCTCGGCGCGGGCGGCGGCGGGGGTGGTGACCGCGGTGAGCGTCAGCGAGTCGGTGCCGGCGCGCAGCGTGAAGTATGCCGCGGCGGGGCGGCCCGGGACCGCGTTCAACCGGATGTAGGCGCTATCGACCTGCGCTTGCGGGGCGGTGCCGCAGCCAGCGAGAAGAAAGGCGGCGAAGAGGGGCAAGCGCATGACGGTGGGCTCCTTGGGCGGTCGCGGCCTGCCGTAGAGGGTGCGCCCCGGCACGGGCAAGAGCGGTTGCGGGCCGCGCGCGCGGGCGCGATAAGAGGCGGCGATGACCGATCCGCGCGACCGCCCGCTGCTGTTCTTCGATTCAGGTGTCGGCGGGCTGTCGGTGCTGGCGCCGGCGCGCGCGCTGATCCCGACCGCGCCGATCGTCTATGTCGCCGATTCGGCGGGCTATCCCTATGGCACGCGCAGCGAAGCCGAGATCGCGGCGCGGGTGCCGGCGCTGCTCGGGCGGCTGGCCGAGCGGTACGACCCGCGGCTGATCGTGATCGCGTGCAACACCGCCTCCACCATTGCGCTCGCCGCCGTGCGCGCGGCGCTGGATGTCGGCGTGGTTGGCACGGTGCCCGCGATCAAGCCGGCGGCGGAGGCGAGCGTCAGCCGAGTGATCGGCGTGCTCGGCACCGACGCGACCGTGCGCCAGCCCTATGTCGACGACCTGGCGGCGCGGTTCGCCGCCGACTGCACGGTGCTGCGCCACGGATCGGCGGCGCTGGTCGAGCTGGCCGAGGCGAAGCTGCGCGGCGAGGCGGCGGATTTGGCCGCGTATCGCGTGGTGCTGGCGGGGTTGTTCGGGCAGCCGGGGGGCGAGCGGATCGACACGATCGTCAACGCCTGCACGCATTTCCCGCTGGTGGTGGACGAGTTGACCGCGGCGGCGGGGCAGCGGTTGCGGTTCGTGGACGGCGGGCCGGGGATCGGGCGGCGCGTGGCGCACTTGACCGCTGGGCAGGACTGGCCGGATGTTGCGGGCGAGGGGGTCGCGGTGTTCACGCGGCTTGACGCGCGGGCGGAGGCTTTGGCGCCGGCGCTCAGGGGATATGGGCTGGGGCGGATCGAGGGGCTTTAGCTGACTGGTGTTCGCACTGACGGTATTACGAAGCCTGCCTCCTCCGTTCATTTCGAGCGTAGTCGAGAAACTGCGACGGGCGCGCGGGTTGCGGTTTCTCGACTACGCTCGAAACGAACGGAGAAAGCTGCAGCTCCGCCCCCGCGCCTGGAACACCTGCTTCGACACGCTCAGCACGAACGGTGAATATCGACTCAGGCCGCGACCAACTCGGTCGCCTTCGCGGCATAGCGGGCCGCCAAATCGAGGTGGACGCGGCGCGCGATCGGATCGGTCGTCCGTTCGGCGGCGTCGCGTTCCTGCTGCTCGCGCTGGGCGTAATAATCGGCGTGACGGCGATCGGTCATGGGCGCGGTTTCCGATAGTGTTCGATACCGTGGCGACAGGCCAGTACACGCCCGATACGCCGTCGCGATCGAATCGCGGCGAGGGCGACGGGAAGCATTTACCACGTCGCAGGCGCGCAGGAATTGACGCGGATCAGTTTGCGCCGCGCTAACCGGATTTTCGGCACTTTCCGGCTCAAAGAACGATAGCGACGGGGCTGGCATCGCGCCCGCGATTTCGCTAGTGGCCGCGCATGAACGGCGAGGGCACACCCGCACGCGCAGTCGATTACTCGCGCGTCTTCACCCAGGCGATCGACCGGCTCCATGCCGAGGGGCGATACCGGGTGTTCATCGAAATCCTGCGCAACAAGGGTATGTTCCCGTCCGCGCGGTGCTTTGCCGGGCATAACGGACCGAAGCCGATCACCGTGTGGTGCTCGAACGACTATCTCGCGATGGGTCAGCATCCGAAGGTGATCGCGGCGATGGAGGAAGCGCTCCACGACGTCGGCGCAGGGTCGGGCGGCACCCGCAACATCGGCGGCAACACGCATTATCACGTCGATCTGGAGGCCGAGCTCGCCGACCTGCACGGCAAGGAAGCGGCGCTGCTGTTCACCAGCGGGTACGTGTCGAACGAGGCGACGCTGTCGACGCTGGCCAAGGTGCTGCCGGGCTGCATCGTGTTTTCCGACGAGCTGAACCACGCATCGATGATCGCGGGCATCCGTAATTCGGGCTGCGAGAAGGCGGTGTGGCGGCACAACGACCTGGCGCACCTCGAGGAACTGCTGGCGGCGGCGGACCCGGCGGCGCCGAAGCTGATCGCGTTCGAAAGCGTGTATTCGATGGACGGCGACGTCGCGCCGATCGCGGCGATCTGTGATCTCGCCGACCGCTACAACGCGCTGACCTACCTCGACGAAGTCCACGCCGTCGGCATGTACGGCCCGCGCGGCGGGGGGATTTCGGACCGCGACGCGGTGGCGGAGCGGGTGACCATCATCGAGGGGACGCTGGGCAAGGCGTTCGGGGTGATGGGCGGCTATATCGCCTGCGACCGCACGATCATCGACGTGATCCGCAGCTACGCGCCGGGCTTCATCTTCACCACCAGCCTGTCGCCGGTGCTGGTGTCGGGCGCGCTGGCGAGTGTGCGCCACCTGAAGGCGTCGAGCGAGGAGCGCGACGGCCAGCAGGCCGCGGCGGCCATGCTGAAGGCGATGTTCGAGGACGCGAACCTGCCGCTGCTGCCGACGACGACGCACATCGTGCCGCTGATGGTCGGTGATCCGGTGAAGGCCAAGAAGATCAGCGATATCCTGCTCGCCGAATACGGCGTGTATGTGCAGCCGATCAATTACCCGACGGTCCCGCGCGGCACCGAGCGCCTGCGCTTCACGCCCGGACCGAGCCATGATGCGGCAATGATGCGGGAGTTGACGGACGCTTTGGTGGAGATCTGGGGTCGGCTGGAACTGCGGCTGGCGGCCTGAGGGCTGAGGGCTGAGGGCCGGGGGGCTCCCCCCTACGCTCGAAACGAACGGAAGAGGGGAGTCGTGCTCTACCCCACCGCCGCCGCGATCGCGCGGGCGACTTCGGCGTGGGCGGCGTATTGGTGTTTCTGGTCGACCTTTGCCGCGGTGAGGTAGCTTGTCACCAGGATCGGGCGGCGGTCCGGCGTCGGCCACAGGACGCCGATGTCGTTGGCGCTGCCATTCTCGCCGGTGCCGGTCTTGTCGCCCACCCGCCAAGTCCGGGGCAGGCCGGCGCGCAGGCGGGCGCCGCCGGTGGTGTTGGCGACCAGCCACGCGGTCGCCTGCGCGCGCGAGCGGGGGGTGAGCACCGGGCCGAACAGCGCGGCGTTCATGCTGTCGAGCATCGCGTCGGGGCTGGTGGTGTCGCGCGCGTCGCCGTGGACCGCGGTGTTGAGTTCGGGTTCGATCCGGTCGAGCCGGGTCACGCGGTCGCCGAGCAGGCGGGCGAAGGCGTTGTATCCGTCGACCCCGCCGATCAGCGGCAGCAGCAGATTGGCGGCGGCGTTGTCGCTCTGCGTCACCGTCGCCCGGCACAGCGCGGCGACGCTCATCGTGCGTCCGGCCATCGGTTTCACCGCCGGAGAATTGGCCGGCAGGGGACCGCGCGGAATCGCGACCGCCCGGTCGAGCCGCAACCGGCCCTTGTCGGCGGCGTGGAGCACGGCGGCACTCAAGAGGAATTTGAAGGTGCTGCACATCGGGAAGCGCTCGTCGCCGCGGTGCGCGAAGCGAGCACCGGTCGCGAGGTCGAGGATCGCGACGCCCAGTCGCCCGCCGGTGCGCTGTTCGGCCCGCGCGATCGCAGCGGCGAAGGCCGGGTTACCGAAAGTCGCGGGATTACGCGGCATTGCGAGCGCAGGGCCAGTGAGGGCGAAAGCGGCGCTGCCGCCGATGAGCTTCAAGGTGTCGCGCCGGTCCATGATCGTCTCCTTGCTGTCGTCGCACCGAAACTGCGGTCTGGCGGGTCTGCGTACAATCGATCATAAATCGGGCGAGCCACTAGAAAAATCGGGGTCTGGGTCGTGGATCGTTCGCAATTGCCGCTGAATGCCCTGCGCGCGTTCGAGGCTTCGGCGAGGCATCTGAGCTTCACGCGCGCTGGATTCGAGCTGTGTGTCGGACAGGCCGCGGTCAGCCATCAGGTCAACCGGCTGGAGGATTTGCTGGGGGTCGTGCTGTTCCGGCGGCTGCCGCGCGGGCTGGCGCTGACCGACGAGGGCGCGGCGCTAGTGCCGACGCTGGTCGAGGGGTTCGACCGGATCGCCGCACTGCTCGATCGCTATCAGGGCGGGCGGATGCGCGAGCCGCTGGCGCTGGGCGTGGTCGGCACCTTTGCGACCGGGTGGCTGCTGCCGCGGCTGGCGGCGTTCGGGGCGGCGCATCCGTTCGTGGATGTGCGGGTGCGCACCAACAACAACCGTGTCGACCTGGCGGGCGAGGGGCTCGATTACGCGATCCGCTTCGGCGACGGCGCTTGGCACGGGGTGGAGGCCGACGCGCTGATGGCGGCGCCGCTGACGCCGATGGCGTCGCCGGGGATCGCGGCGACGCTGCGCGTGCCGGGCGATCTGGCGGGGCAGGTGCTGCTGCGATCGTATCGGGGCGACGAATGGCCGAGCTGGTTTGCAGCGGCGGGCGTGGCGGAGCAGCCGGCGACAGGAGCGGTGTTCGATTCGTCGGTGACGATGGCGGCCGCGGCGATGGCCGGGGTGGGCGTTGCGCTGCTGCCGCGGGCGATGTTCGGCGACGCGCTGGATGCGGGGACGCTGGTGGCGCCGTTCCCGGTGGCGGTGGATACCGGGCGCTACTGGCTGACGCGGTTGAAAACGCGGGTGCCGGGGGCGGCGATGCTGGCGTTTCGGGAGTGGTTGCTGGCGGCGGCGGGGTGAGGGGGGGCTGCTCATCCGTTCGTGGCGAGCACTGTCATCGCTTAGCGTGCGGCACGTGCTTCGACTGGCTCAGCACGAACGGGGAGAAGTGGGGCTTGGACACTTCTTTCGGCAGCGGTCGGTGTCACACAACCGATTCAGAAATCCCCGTTCGTTTCGAGCCCTTCGACAAGCTAAGGATAAACTTCGGCGCGATGCGCCGAAGTCGAGAAACGGGATCTCCGCGCTATCGGCTGTTTCTCGACTTCGCTCCGAACGAACGGGTGGGCGTTAGGAGAGGTTGGCGCCGCCCCGCCTCAATTCCTGCAATAGCCCTCGCCGCTCTTCACGGTCAGGCACGTCTTCTTGCCGGCGAGATATTTCAGGCCAGTGGCGTCGCCGTCGGTGAATGCCGCGGTTTCCGCAGTGCCGTTTCGCATGAAGCGCAGGCCCTCTGCAGTGACCGAGCCATCGAACTTGCCCTTGTTGTCCAGATCCCACTGCATATCGAGCGTGACGCCGCCGCCGGCTTTCCTGGCGACGTTCAAATACATGCCCTCGACCCCGATCCAGCGGCCGAGATAGGCGGCTTCGGTCGGGGCGGTGTCGGCGGGGCCGGCGGTGTTCGCGACGCTGGCGTTGGCGGCCTCGTCCACGTCGGGGACGACGTCCCCTTCGGCGATCGCGACTTCCTCGGTTCCGTTGACCTCGACCGCGGAGACGTTGTTCGCGACCGGCGGCTGCGACGAGCAGCCGGCGAGCGTGGCGGCGAGCGCGAGGAGGGGGAGGGTCTTCATGGGGACGTCCTTCGTGATTGCCCCCCGATAACCACGGGCGGCGGCGTTGCGTTCCCGCAGCGCCGCCGCCCGCGCAGGTCGGTTTACGGCATCAGCACGGTGTCGATGACGTGGATCACGCCGTTCGACTGCATGACGTTGGCGGTGGTGATCATCGCATGGCCGCCCTTGGCATCCTTGATGCCCCAGCCCTTGCCCATCTTCATGAAGCTCAAGGAACCGCCATTGACGGTCGCATAGGTCGCTGTGCCGCCGTTCTTCTTCGCCTTCATCTCGATGTCCTTCGCGGTGATGCGGCCGGGGACGACGTGATAGGTCAGGATCGAGGTCAGCATCGCCTTGTTCTCAGGCTTTACCAGCGTGTCGACGGTGCCGGCGGGCAGCTTCTTGAACGCGGCATCGGTCGGCGCGAAGACGGTGAACGGACCCGGGCCCGACAACGTCTCGACCAGGCCGGCGGCCTTCACGGCGGCGACCAAAGTCTTGTGCACCGGCGAGGCCGATGCATTGGCGACGATATTCTTGTTGGCGTACATCGCGGCACCGCCGACGGTCGGATTCTTCTGCGCGGCGTAGGTCGGTGCGGCAGCAGCAGCAACGGCGGCGCCGATCAGGGCGGCGCGGAACAGACGGGTGGTCATCGGGTATCTCCTGGCGTTGCAAGTTCGAACCCCCCGGCTCGAAGGTCATATCCGCCAGGTCAGCGCAAAAGGATGCAAGGGTGCGCCTGGCGATCGCCCGGGCGATCAGACCACCCTTACACCCCGATCAGCGCATCGACGTCGTGAAGGATATCGTTCGACTGCGCGATGTCAGACCTTATGATTTGCGGGGTGTGCTGTCCGCTCAGAACGACCCAGACGTCGCCGAATTTCTTGAACTGCAACGTAGCGCCGCCCAGGGTGACGTAAGTCGCGACGCCGGCATTTCGCTTCGCCTTGGCTATAATATCCTTCAGCGTGATACGGCCGGCGACCACGTGGTTGGCCATGATCGCCGCCGTCATCGCTTTCGCCTCCGGCCTGAGCATATTGGCGGTCATGTCGATAGCGCCACTGTTCAGCGCTAAAAACGCGGCGTTGGTCGGTGCAAAGATCGTGTATGGGCCCGGACCGGACAGCGTGTCGATCAGGCCAGCGGCCTTCAATATCTTGACCAGTGTCGTGTGATCGGCCGAATTCGTCAGATTCTCGACGATGGACTTGCGGGCATCCATAGCGGCAGCACCCCGCGAGCCGTTTTGCGCGAGAGTCGGACTGGGTGCGGCGGCGATAATGATGCCGCAGAGAGCGGCGCGGGTGAGACTGTGCTTCATCGAAAATCTCCCGTTCTGGTTTTTCAAATGCGCTCACGCAGACGCTCCATGCGTGGAGACCGCGCAGGAATATGCACGGCGCGGCGATTATGTCACGGCTGGCAATTCCGAGATCGTCGGCGTAGAGGCGCTCGGGTCACGACAGCCAAGGGACACCCGCCGCCTCCATGCGCATCGCCATCGCCGCGGATCATGCCGCGTTCGCCCTGAAGCAGACGCTCGGCCAGTGGCTGCGCGAGATGGGGCACGATGTGCTCGACCTCGGCCCCGACAGCGACGCGCGGGTCGACTACCCCGATTTCGGTTACAAGCTGGCGCGCGCGATGAGCGACGGCGCGGCGGAACGCGGCATCGCGCTGTGCGGGTCGGGGATCGGCATCTCGATCGCGGTCAACCGGGAACGCGCCTGCCGCTGCGCGCTGGTGTCGGATCCGCTGTCGGCGACGCTCGCGCGCGAGCACAACGACGCGAACGTGCTGGCACTGGGCGCGCGACTGATCGGTGACGATATGGCCAAGGCCTGCGTCACCGCGTTCCTGACCACCGAATTCCTGGGCGAGCGCCACGCGCCGCGCGTCGCCAAACTCGCCAGCCCCGACCTAGACGGAGATGCCGCATGAGCACCAACCCCGCCCTGTTCGCCAACGATGTCCAGCCGGACGGTTTCTTCACGCGCAGCCTGGCCGATGCCGATCCCGCGGTGTTTGCCGGCGTCACGCATGAGCTGACCCGCGAGCAGACCCAGATCGAGCTGATCGCGAGCGAGAACATCGTGTCGAAGGCGGTGCTGGAGGCCCAAGGGAGCGTCTTCACCAACAAATACGCCGAGGGCTATCCGGGCAAGCGCTATTACCAGGGTTGCCACCCGTCGGACGAGGTCGAGACGCTGGCGATCGACCGGGCCAAGCAACTGTTCAACTGCGGCTACGTCAACGTCCAGCCGCATTCGGGGGCGCAGGCGAACGGCGCAGTGATGCTGGCGCTAACCAAGCCCGGCGACACGATTCTGGGTCTCAGCCTCGATGCCGGCGGGCATCTGACCCACGGCGCGCGTGCAGCGATGAGCGGCAAATGGTTCAACGCGGTGCAGTACGGCGTGCTGCCCGACACCCACCTGATCGATTACGACCAGGTCGAGCGGCTGGCGGTCGAGCACAAGCCGACCCTCATCATTACCGGCGGGTCGGCGTACCCGCGGGTGATCGATTTCGAACGCTTCCGCGCCATCGCCGACAAGGTGGGCGCGAAGCTGATGGTCGACATGGCGCATTTCGCCGGCATCGTTGCCGGCGGCCTGCACCCCTCGCCGCTGCCGTTCGCGGACGTGGTGACGACGACGACGCACAAGACGCTGCGGGGTCCGCGCGGCGGCATGGTGCTGACCAACGACGAGGGCGTTGCCAAGAAGATCAATTCGGCGGTGTTCCCCGGATTGCAGGGCGGGCCGCTGATGCACGTGATCGCGGCGAAGGCGGTGGCGTTCGGCGAGGCGCTGCAGCCGGAATTCAAGGGCTATATCAAGGCGGTGGTCGAGAATGCGAAGGTGCTCGCCGCGACGCTGAAGGAGCGCGGGGCGGAGATCGTTTCGGGCGGGACCGACACGCATCTGGCGCTGGTCGATCTCACCCCGCTGGGCGTCACCGGACGCGACGCCGACGAGGCGCTGGAGCGCGCGGGCATCACCTGCAACAAGAACGGCATCCCCAACGATCCGCTGCCGCCGGTCAAGACCAGCGGCATCCGGGTGGGATCGCCCGCCGGCACCACTCGCGGCTTCGGCACCGCCGAATTCCGCGAGATCGGCCATATGGTCGCCGACGTGCTCGACGGACTGAAGAGCAAGGGCGAGGGCGGCGACGCCGGGGTCGAGGCCGAGGTCAACACGCGGGTGAGGGCACTGTGTGCACGCTTCCCGATCTATCAGGATTGAACATCATGACCGAAGACGACAAGACGCTGGGCAAGAGCATGGCGAAATGGGGTGCGCTGGGCGCCGTGGTGGCTATCCCCGTGCCGTTCATCGGCCCGCCGCTGGGTGCGCTCGTCGGCGCGGGCTATGCGTATTACAAGTCGAAGAAGCGCGTCGGCTGAATGCGCTGCCCATTTTGTGCGCATGAGGACAGCCAGGTAAAGGACAGCCGCCCCACCGAAGACGGGGCGGCGATCCGCCGGCGGCGGCAATGCGAGGCGTGCGGTGCGCGCTTCACGACGTTCGAACGCATCCAGCTGCGCGAGCTGACCGTGCTGAAATCGGAGGACCGCAAGGAGCCGTTCGAGCGCGACAAGCTGATCCGGTCGCTGTCGGTGGCGTGTCGCAAGCGCCCGATCGATTCCGCACGGATCGAGCAATTGGTGTCGGGCATCCAGCGGCAACTGGAAACGAGCGGCGAGGCGGAAGTGCCCTCAGCCCGGATCGGCGCGCTGGTGATGGACGGGCTGAAGGGGCTGGATTCGGTCGCGTACATACGATTCGCGAGCGTTTACAAGGACTTCACCGAGGCGAAGGACTTCGAGGAGTTTGCGGGGAGTGTTAGTGAGGTGGGGAAGGGGTGATTTCTCGACAGGGTGTCCTTGCTCCCGCCACCGTTCGTCTCGAGTAGCCTTCGAGCTTGTCGAGAAGGCCTATCGAGAGATAGTCCCGCGCGCATGACATTCTGGACCTACATTCTGCGCTGCGCCGACGGTAAATATTACACCGGACACACCAAAAACCTCGAAGCGCGCATCGCGCAGCATCAGACTGGCGATGTGCCGGGCTGGACCAGCATGCGCCGACCGGTCGAGTTGATGTGGTCGGAGGCGTTCGAGACTCGCGAGGAGGCGATCGCTGCCGAGGTGCAGGTCGGCAACTGGTCGCGCGCGAAGAAGGAAGCGCTGTTCCGCGGCGACTGGGAGCGGGTGTCGGCGGCGGCGCGCAAGCCAATTTCTCGATACGCCGTCTCGACAAGCTCGACGGCTACTCGAAACGAACGGGATGGGGAGATGAGCGGGGATGACACCCCACCCCCCGTCATCGTCCTCGTCCGCCCGCAGCTCGGCGAAAACATCGGCAAGGCCGCGCGCGCCATGCTCAACTTCGGGCTCACCGAAATGCGGCTCGTGTCGCCGCGCGATGGCTGGCCGAACCCGGCGGCGGGGCCGGCGGCGAGTGGGGCGGACCGCGTTCTCGCCGATGCGCAGGTCTTCGACAGCGTGGCGGACGCGGTCGCGGACTGCGCGCATGTCTATGCGACGACGGTGCGCAAGCGCGGGATCACCAAGCCGGTGGTGACCCCGGAAGAGGCGGCGCGCGAATTCCGGACGGCGGAGGGGCGCTCGGCGATCCTGTTCGGACCGGAGCGGTCGGGTCTGGAAACCGACGACGTCGCGCTGGCGCGGGCGATCCTGACGGTGCCGATCAACCCGGAATTCGGGTCGCTCAATCTGGCGCAGGCGGTGATCCTGGTCGCCTATGAATGGTCAAAGCACCAGGCGCTCGTCAGCCCGCCATCGGTCGATCAGCCCAAGGCGCCCGCGCCGCAGGACGAGCTGGAGGGGCTGATCGGCCAGCTCGACGCGATGCTGGAGACGACGGGCTATTATTTCCCGCCGCACCGCGTCCATGTGACCAAGCGGACGTTGCGCACCCTGCTGACCCGCCCCGGCTGGTCCAGCCAGGAAGTCCGCACGATGCGCGGCGTGCTGTCCGCGCTCGACGGGAAGAAGCGCCCGCGGGAGTAGGGGCGCGCGATTGACAGACGGGGGCGCCCCCTCTAGACGCGCGCCTTCGCAATGGCCCTGCACCCCGGTGAAGCAGTGGCCCGGTCGCGCCCGCAAGGGTTCGGTCGGTGAGTACCGGGACCAACGTCAATCGATTGCAAGGAAATACCCATGTCGAAGCGTGCAAACGCCAAGTACAAGCTCGACCGCCGGATGGGCGAGAACATCTGGGGTCGCCCCAAGAGCCCGGTCAACAAGCGTGAATACGGCCCCGGCCAGCACGGTCAGCGCCGCAAGGGCAAGGTCAGCGACTTCGGCATCCAGCTGCGCGCCAAGCAGAAGCTGAAGGGCTATTACGGCGACGTCACCGAGAAGCAGTTCCGCGCGTGCTATCACGAAGCGGCCCGCATGAAGGGCGATACCGGCCAGAACCTGATCGGCCTGCTGGAGCAGCGCCTGGACATGATCGTGTACCGCGCCAAGTTCGCGCCGACGATCTTCGCCGCACGCCAGCTTGTCAGCCACGGTCACATCCGCGTCAACGGCGTGAAGTGCAACGTCGCGTCGCGTCGCGTCTTCCCGGGCCAGGAAATCACGCTGGGCGCCAAGGCTGCCGAGATGGCGCTGGTGCTGGAAGCGCAGGGCCTGTCCGAGCGTGACATCCCCGAATATGTCGCGCCCGACGGTGCCGCGAAGGTCACCTTCACCCGCGTGCCGACGCTGGACGAAGTGCCCTATCCGGTGAAGATGGAGCCGAATCTGGTCGTCGAGTTTTACTCGCGCTAAGCGAGTAAAGCGAGAAGGACTGATCGGCTCGGCCGGCGCCGCTCAAGCGGCGTCCGACGGCGCAGGCTCTGCCTGCGACGCAAGCCGAGAGAAACAAAAAAGGGCGGTCCCATCCGGGGCCGCCCTTTCTCGTTATTCCCCCAGCGCGGCAAAGCCATTAGATCGTCCCCCATGACGCTACCTCCTCCCCCCGAATGGGCGCCGCATGCTGCGGTCTGGATCGGTTTTCCCAGCCATGCCGAGCTGTGGGTCGACGACCTCGAGCCCGCGCGGACGGAGGTTGCGGCGTTTGCCGCGGCGGTGCATGCGGGCGGCAAGGGCGAGCGGGTCGTGCTGGTCGCCGCGGATGCCGAAGCGGCGGCGGCGGCGCGCACGCTCGCGCCCTTCGCGGAGGTGACGGTGCAGCCGTTCGGCGACATCTGGCTGCGCGATACCGCGGCGATCCTGACCGGTGACGGTACCGCGCGCGATTTTGCGTTCAACGGCTGGGGCGGCAAATACGACCTGCCCGGCGACGAGGACATCGGCGCGCGGCTGGCCGAGGATCGCGGTATCGCGACGCGCGTGTGCCCGTGGGTGCTGGAAGGCGGGGCGATCGACGGCGACGGCACCGGGCTGGTGGTGACGACCGAGCAATGCCTGCTGAACCGCAACCGCAATCCGGCGCTGGGGCAGGCGCAGATCGAGCAACTGCTGCACGACGATCTGGGGCTCGACCGCGTGCTGTGGCTGGGCAACGGGCTGCTCAACGACCACACCGACGGGCATGTCGACAATCTGGCGCGGTTCGTTGGGCCGAACCGGCTGGCGATCCCGCAGGCGACCGAGAATGATCCCAACTGGCGCGTGTATCAGGACGCGGCGATGCGCGCCGAAGCGTTCGGGGTCGAGGTGGTGCGCATTCCGTCGCCGGGCCGTGTGCTGAACGACGAGGAAGAGGTGATCCCGGCGAGCTACATGAATTTCTACATCGGCAACGCCGCGGTGGTGATCCCGCTGTACGGACAGGAGAACGACGACGCCGCGGTCGCCGCGATCGGCGCGCTGTTTCCGGGGCGCAAGGCAGTGGGCTTCCGCGCCGATGCGATCCTGACCGGGGGTGGCAGCTTCCACTGCATCAGCCAGCAGATCCCCGCCTGATGGCAAAGGCCGACCGTCTGGAGCGGCTCGACACGCGCCGGGTCGAGCTGGAGGCGGAGTATCGCGAGACACTGATTGCGGCGCTGCGCATAGTGGCGGTGGGCAAATGGGGGCTGTTCGGTCACAACCAGGATCGCGCGGCGCGCGCATCCTTCGCACCGACGCTCGCCGCGCTCGACGAGACCGCGATCGATATCGACACCATCCGGGCGCGCTTCGGGATGGAGCCGTTCGCGCTGCATCCGCAGTTCCTGGCCGCGCGCGGGCCGGTCGAGCGCAACGCGCCGGGCGAGCCGAAGCAGGCGCTGGCGTGGCTCGACATGCTGGGCGCGGACGCGGCGGGCGAGCCGGCGTCATGACCCAGTTCGTCGTTCGCGCGGCGCTGTCGGGCGTCATCATCGCGCTGATCGCACTGGTCGCGCGGCGCAATGCCGCGGCGGGGGCGCTGGTCGCGTCGCTGCCCTTGCTGTCGATCCTGGGGATGATCTGGCTGTGGCGCGACACCCATGATCCGGTGCGGATGGCGAGCCATGTCGAGGCGACGTTCTGGTACGTGATCCCGTCGCTGCCGATGTTCCTGGTGATGCCGTGGATGCTGCGGCAGGGGCATGGCTTCGCGGTGACGCTGGCGACGGGCTGTTCCCTGACGGTGGCGCTGTACGGGCTGACGATCCTGATGGCGGCGCGGTTCGGGGTGCAGCTTTAGGGCAAGCGGCGGGTTCAGACGGTCGCGTCGTCCTCCGGAATCGCGACCGCGGCGCCGCCAGCGAGAGGTTTGGGACGGGGATCGACCGTTGCCATCGCCGGCATCCCTGCCTCACCGGGGCGGCGGGGCGGGCGGCGCAGGATGGGGGGCAGCGCCCTGCGGCGGGCACGGCGTAGCAGGTCGAGGGCGCGTTCGCGTGGAGACATTGCCATATCCTAGTTACCGCGCCGGATAGCATGAATCGGGCGCTTTCGTCCAACGCCGGCGATTGGCGGGGCGGCCAACATATCCTACATGCGCGTGCATGACCGAGATCACCGTCGCCGCGCTCCAGCTCGCGTTTTCCGCCGATATCGACGCCAATATCGCGCATGTGTCGCGCCTGGTGCGCGAGGCGGCGGGGCGGGGTGCGCAGGTGGTGCTGCCGCCCGAATTGTTCGAGGGCGAGTATTTCTGCCGCGTGGAGGACGAGGGCCTGTTCGCGAACGCCAAGCCGACCGCCGAGCACAAGGCGGTGCGCGCGATGCAGGCGCTGGCGGCGGAGCTGAAGATCCATATCCCGACCAGCTTCTTCGAAGCCGACGGCCCGCATCACTACAACAGCCTGGCGATGGTGAACTCCGACGGCAAGATCGCGGGCGTGTACCGCAAGAGCCATATCCCCGACGGGCCGGGATATGAGGAAAAATTCTATTTCCGCCCCGGCAACACCGGGTTCAAGGTTTGGGAAGGGCCGGACGCCGCGCGCCGCGCGAAGCTGGGCGTCGGCATCTGCTGGGACCAATGGTACCCCGAAACCGCGCGCGCGATGATGCTGATGGGCGCGGAAATCCTGTTCTATCCGACCGCGATCGGCAGCGAGCCGCACGATACCTCGCTCGACACCGCGCGGCTGTGGCGGCGGGCGATGGTCGGCCATGCGGTGTCGAACGTGGTGCCGGTGGTGGCCGCCAACCGCGTCGGCGTCGAGCACGGCCAGACCTTCTACGGCACCAGCTTCATCACCGACGAGCGCGGCGACATTCTGGCCGAGCTGGACCGTGAGGAAGAGGGAGTGATCGTCGCGACGCTGGACCTCGACCGGGTGAAGCGTCACCGCGCGGCGTTCGGCTTCTTCCGGGATCGCCGGCCGGAGCTTTACGGGCGGCTGGTCGCGGACGTCTGAGGCGCGTCAGCCGACCAGATAGGCGTAGGTCTGCAAAGCGATCGTCGTCAGGCCGAGAATCGCGGCGATCGCGATGTCGGAGGATTCGGCAAAGGCCTTGCGCATCACATGTCCCCTGTGTGCGCCCGAAAGCGGGCTGCGGGGGATAACGTCGATCGCGCTCAGCCGTTCCCGTCGAGCGTCGAGCGGAGCGCCGCGGCGCGCGCGAACACGGCGCCAAACATCTCCGCGGTCAGTCGCCCGGTATTCTGGTTGTAGCGCGACGGGTGATAGCTATCGATCAGGATGCGGCCGTCGGGCATATGGTGTTCCGCCAGATGCGCGAAGCGGCACTTGGGGAGCTTGCCGCCAAGCAGCTTCACCGCCGACTGGTGCGCGACCTGGCCCAGCGCCACGAAGATGCGGGCGCGCGGCAGTGCGACGACCTGAGCCTCGAGGAACGGGCGGCAGGTGCGGACTTCCTCGGGCGTCGGGCGGTTGGCAGGGGGCAGGCATTTGACCGCGTTGACGATGATCGCGCCGGTCAGCCGCAGCGTGTCGTCGGCGCGCCCTTCGTACCTGCCCTCGGCCAAGCCGTGCGAGACGAGCGTGTCGAACAGCATCTTGCCAGAGCCATCGCCGGTGAACGGACGCCCGGTGCGGTTCGCGCCGTGCTTGCCGGGCGCAAGGCCGACGATGCCGAGCCAGGCATCCGGATCGCCGAGCGCGGGGACGGGCGCGTTCCACCAGTCGGGATGCTCGGCGCGCATCTCTTCGCGCAACGCCGCCAGCCGCTTGCAGCGCGGGCAATCGTGCGGGGGTTCGGTGTCGGGCAGCGGGGAGGGTGCGAAAGTCACGCCGCTCGGGTAGTCGGAGGCGATGGCGCGGACAAGCTATGTGATCGCGGTGGGATCGAACCGGCGCGGACGGCACGGGGGGCCGCGCGCGGAGGTGGCGGCGGCGCTGGCGTTGCTCGGCGGGCGGGCGTCGGCGATCGTCGAGAGCGCGCCGGTCGGGCCGTCGCTGCGACGCTATGCCAATGCGGTGGTGCTGGTGGAGAGCGACGCGGCGCCCGATGCCCTGCTGGCGCGGCTGAAGGCGATCGAGCGCGAGTTCGGACGGCGGCGCGGGCGGCGCTGGGGGGCGCGGGTGATCGATCTCGATATCATCCTGTGGTCGGGCGGGGCGTGGGCCTCGCCGGGGCTGGTCGTGCCGCACATCGCCTTTCGCGCGCGCGAGTTCGTGTTGGGGCCGATGGCGGCGATCGTGCCCGGCTGGCGCGATCCGGTGAGCGGATTGACCGTGCGCCAGCTTCGCTTCCAGTTGACCGCCCGAGCGCGTGCCCCTAGTCGCGGCGCCTGAATGGTTGGGGCTCGTAGCTCAGTCGGTAGAGCAACGGACTTTTAATCTGTAGGTCCCGGGTTCGAATCCCGGCGAGCCCACCATTCGCCTGAGCGGGGGAACGCCGTGACCGAAGATCCCGCCCACCTGATCGACATCGCCGAACAACCGGTGCGCACGCGCCGTCCGCCGTGGCTGCTGGTCGCCGGGGCCGCGCTGGCGGCGGCGTTGTGGGCGCTGATCCACCTGGCGTCCGAAGTGCGCGAGGGCGAGGTGTTGAGCTTCGACCGCACGCTGATGCTGGCGATGCGCACCCCCGGGAACCCTGCCGTGCCCTTGGGCGGGCCGGGGCTCGCCTCTGCGATGCGCGACATGACCGCGCTGGGCGGCGGGCCGGTGCTGACGATGGTCGTGGTGCTGGTGGCGGTGTTCCTGCTGCTGAAGCGCCAGTATCGCCCGGCGGCGCTGGTGGTGGTCGCAACCGCGAGCGGTGGGGTCGCGATTTCGGTCGCCAAATGGTTCTTCGCACGCGCACGGCCCGACCTGGTCGATCACATGGTGGCGGTGGCGTCCAAGAGTTTCCCGAGCGGGCACGCCGGCAACAGCGCGATCGTGTACCTGACGCTGGCCAGCCTGTTGTTCCCGGTGATCCGCGAGGCGCGGCTGCGGGTGTTCGTGGTCGCGGTGGCGCTGCTGCTGGTCGGGGCGATCGGGGTCAGCCGGGTGTATCTGGGCGTCCACTGGCCGAGCGACGTGCTGGCGGGGTGGCTGTTCGGGGCGCTGTGGGCGCTCGGGTGGTGGGCGGTCGAGGCGCGGGTGCTGGGGCGGTAGGGGTTTTCCCTATCCTCCGTTCGTTTCGAGCGTAGTCGAGAAACTGCGGCCCGCGCTCTTGTGGCGGTTTCTCGACTACGCTCGAAACGAACGGAGGGAGCGAGGTGTGGTCGCGTCGCGGCGAAGCCGCGCCGTCGGTCGGGGCTATGGCCCCGCCGGCCGACAGCGGTTGTGCCGCCACGCTGCGCGGGCGGCACCGCCGTGCGGCACGCACGGCTCAACCGCTGTAGTACATATCATACTCGACAGGGCTCGGCGTCATCTCCCACCGGGCAACCTCGGCCCGCTTGATCTCGACATAGGCCGCGATCTGGTCGGCGGAGAAGACGTCGCCCTTCAGCAGGAAGTCCTGGTCGGCCTGGAGGCAATCGAGTGCCTCGCGGAGCGAACCCGCGACGGTTGGGACTTCGGCGAGCTCTGCCGGGGGCAGGTCGTAAAGGTTCTTGTCCATCGCCTCGCCCGGATGGATCTTGTTCAGGATGCCGTCCATCCCCGCCATCATCAACGCGGCATAGGCGAGGTAGGGGTTGGCGAGCGCGTCGGGGAAGCGGACCTCGACACGCTTGGCCTTCGCACCCGTGCCGTAGGGGATGCGGCACGAGGCCGAGCGGTTGCGCGCCGAATAGGCGAGCAGCACCGGGGCCTCATAGCCCGGCACCAGCCGCTTGTAGCTGTTGGTCGACGGGTTGGTGAAGGCGTTGACGGCCTTGGCATGCTTGATGATGCCGCCGATGAAATACAGGCACATGTCGGAAAGGCCCGCATAGCCGTTGCCGGCGAACAGCGGGGTCTTGCCGTCCCAGATCGAGAAGTGGGTGTGCATGCCCGAGCCGTTATCTTCCTTGATCGGCTTGGGCATGAAGGTCGCGGTCTTGCCGTAGGCGTGGGCGACCTGGTGGACGACATACTTGTAGATCTGCATGCGGTCGGCGGTCTGGGTCAGCGTGCCGAAGGTCAGGCCGAGTTCGTGCTGCGCGGCGGCAACCTCATGGTGGTGCTTGTCGCAGGGCAGGCCCATCTCGATCATGGTCGAGACCATCTCGCCGCGGATGTCGACGGCGCTGTCGACCGGCGCGACCGGGAAGTATCCGCCCTTGGCGCGCGGGCGGTGCGCCATGTTGCCGCCCTCATACTCGCGGCCCGAATTGCCCGGCAGCTCGATATCGTCGATCTTGTAATAGCTGGTCGAGTAGCTGTTCTCGAACCGCACGTCGTCGAACAGGAAGAATTCGGCCTCGGGCCCGACGTACACGGTGTCGCCGACGCCGGTGGTCTTCAGATACGCCTCGGCGCGCTTGGCGGTCGAGCGGGGATCGCGGGCGTAGAGTTCACCGGTCGAGGGCTCGACCACGTCGCACACCACGATCAGCATCGGCGTGGCGGAGAACGGATCGACATAGACCGCGTCGAGATCCGGCTTCAGGATCATGTCGGATTCGTTGATCGCCTTCCACCCCTCGATCGACGATCCGTCGAACATCAGGCCGTCGGTCAGCTCGTCCTCGCCCATCAGCGAGGCGACCATCGTCAGATGCTGCCATTTGCCCTTGGGGTCGGTGAAGCGCAGATCGATCCACTCGATCTCGCCTTCCTTGACCATCTTCAGAACGTCGCTGGCCGAATTCGCCATGATGGATTTCCTTGCTCTCGAATAGCGTCGTCCGGAGACGACAGAATCATGTGGTGGCAGACGCGATCAGATCACGCCTTGCGTCGTTCGCGTCAAACGGCGTCTTCGTTGCGCTCGCCGGTGCGGATGCGGAGCGCGGTTTCGACGGGGATGACGAAAATCTTGCCGTCGCCGATGCGACCGGTGGCGGCGGCCTGGGCGATCGCCTCGACCACGCGCTCGGCGAGGCTGTCCTCGACGACGACCTCCAGCTTCACCTTGGGGAGGAAATCGACGACATATTCGGCGCCGCGGTAGAGCTCGGTGTGGCCCTTCTGCCGGCCGAAGCCCTTGGCCTCGGTGACGGTGATGCCGCTGACGCCGACTTCGTGCAGCGCCTCCTTCACCTCATCGAGCTTGAACGGCTTGATGATCGCTTCGATCTTTTTCACTTGGAACCCGCCCCTATGGCCGACAGACGCCAGCCATTGTTTACGAGTCCGTGCGTTGCAGCAAGCGTGCCAGACGGACGGAGGCGGATTTGTCTCGGGCGATGGCGGAGATCGCCGCGCGGCGTGCTCGGAAAAAAGGCAGCGGCCCTGCTGCTGCCTGTTTCCTGCACATCAATACGGCGGCTGGTGAAAGCCCTTGGGCGACAGCGTAAAGATCTCGCAGCCGTCTTCGGTGATGCCGATCGAGTGTTCGAACTGCGCCGACAGCGAGCGGTCGCGGGTGACCGCAGTCCAGCCGTCGTCGAGCAGCTTCACGTCGGGCTTGCCGATATTTATCATCGGTTCGATCGTGAAGAACATGCCGGGCTTCAGTTCCGGCCCGGTGCCGGGCTTGCCGACGTGGACGACTTCCGGAGCGTCATGGAACAGCTGGCCCAGGCCATGGCCGCAGAAATCGCGGACGACGCCGTAGCGGTGCTTTTCGGCGTGGCGCTGGATGGCGTTGGCGACGTCGCCCATGTGGTTGCCGGGCTTCGCCTGCTCGATGCCGAGCATCAGGCATTCGTAGGTGATGTCGACCAGCCGCTTCGCCTTGATCGGCACGGCGTCGCCGACCAGGTACATGCGGCTGCTGTCGCCGTGCCAGCCGTCGAGGATCGGCGTCACGTCGATGTTGACGATGTCGCCGTCCTTCAGCGTGCGATCGCCGGGAATGCCGTGGCAGACGACATGGTTGATCGAGATGCAGCAGCTGTGGGTATAGCCGCGGTAGCCGAGCGTCGCGGGCACGCCACCGGCGGCGGTGATCGTCTGGTACACGATTGCGTCGATCTCCGCGGTGGTGACGCCCGGGACGACATGCGGCACGACCGCATCGAGCACTTCGGCGGCGAGCGCCCCGGCGCGGCGCATGCCGGCGAACCCTTGCGGCCCGTGCAGGCGGATGGCGCCCGTGCGGGCAAGCGGGGCGTCGGCGGTCACATATTCGGTCATGCGCGCGCATATAGCCGCTCCGCGCGCGTTTCGCTATGCCGCGGGGATGGACGAACGCATCTGGACCGCGGCGCTGGTGGTGATCGGCGACGAGATTCTGTCGGGCCGCACGCAGGACCGCAACGTGGCGCAGCTGGCGACGTGGCTGAACGTGCAGGGCATCCGCCTGGCCGAGGTGCGGGTGGTGGCCGACGTCGAGGATGCGATCGTCGCGGCGGTGACGGAGCTTGGGGGCCGCAACGACTATCTGTTCACGACCGGCGGGATCGGGCCGACGCATGACGACATCACCGTCGATGCGATCGCACGGGCGCTGGGGGTGGGCGTGGTCATCCACCCCAAGGCGCGCGCGATCCTGGAGCGCTATTACGAGACGCGCGGCGGGCTGACCGAGGCGCGGCTGCGGATGGCGCGGGTGCCTGACGGCGCGACCCTGATCGAGAACCGCGTGTCGGGGGCACCGGGCATCCGCTGCGGCAACTGGTTCGTGATGGCGGGCGTGCCGCACATCACCGCGGGCATGCTCGACGCGCTCACCGGCACGCTGGAGGGCGGGCGCCCGGTGGTGTCGGAGACGATCGGCGGCTGGGTCGCCGAAAGCGAGATCGCCGACATTTTGCGCGCGGTCGAGAAGGAGACGGAAGGCGTGTCGATCGGCAGCTACCCGTTCTTCCGCGAAGGGCGGGTCGGCGCGAATTTCGTCGTGCGCGCGACCGACGCGGACGTGGCGCGGGCGTGCGCGGCGGAACTGACGCGGCGGCTGGAAGCCGACGGGCGCGAGGTGTTTGCCGGCGGGGTTTGAGGGGGAACGGGTAGCCCACCCATTGCCGTGCTCCCGCGGAGGCGGGAGTCTAGGGCCATGAACGCCGCCGCCTGTGACCCTGGGCTCCCGCCTGCGCGGGAGCACGTGAGGGGTGCTGTTCCCCGGCGTAGGCCGGGGTCCAGTTGCGGTTCGCGTAGTGATTTGGCGCTGCGCGTCGTTGCCACGGTCGCCCAACTGGGCCCCGGCCTTCGCCGGGGAACGGGTAGCCCACGCATCGCCGTGCTCCCGCGGAGGCGGGAGCTCAGTGCCACGAACGTCGCCGCCAGTAACCCTGGACTCCCGCCTTCGGGAGCACGGCGGGCCGCCACTCACCCCAGATGCGCGCTCATCAGGAAGCGTTCGCGGCTTTCGGCGGTGCGGCGGCGGAGTTCGGTGATCTCGCGCTGTTCGGTGTCGTCGAGCAGGGTTTCGAGCAGGCGGCGGAAGTGCTGGCGCATGGCGACGCGCGCGGCCTTGGGGTCGTGGGCACGCAGCGCATCGACGATGCTCTGATGCTCCTGCTGGCGCGCGCGGACGTCGGATTTGCAGATCGCGGCATGGGCGGCGCGGACTTGGGGCACCTCGGTGCGCAGGCGCCACATCTGTTCGATGACGAAGATGATCGCCTGGTTGCCCGACGCGGCGGCGATGATGCGGTGGAAATCGCGGTCGGCCTCGGTCGAGCGGTCGGTGTCGCCGGCCTCGTCGGCCATCACCTGCAGCAGCGCATCGAGGTCGGCGAGGGTCGCGTCGGTGATGATCGGCGCGGCGAGGGCGGCCGCCTCCGCCTCGAACAGCGAGCGGGCCTCGGTCAGTTCGAACGCGCTGACCGCGGGCAATTGCTGCGCGGCGCCCGGCTGGGTCTCGGACACGAAGACGCCGGCGCCGGTCTTGATGCGGATGCGCCCGACCGCCTGCAGCGCGATCTCCGCCTCGCGGATGGTGACGCGGCTGACCTCGAACCGCTCGGCCAGCTCGCGCTCGCCGGGCAGGCGCGATCCCGGCGGGAATGTGCCGGCATCGATCAGCGCCGCGATCTCGTCGGCGATGCTCTGGAACAACCGGTCAGCCATGATGCCCCTCAGTGCCTGTCATCGTCTACAAACCTATCGTCCCTGCCGAGCATGACAAGCGGGTAGCCGTATCGGCCATCCCGCTCGTCCGCCCCCTTTGACGCGTTACAGCCTTACGCGCAGCCCCAGAAAATAGCGGGCGCCGTAATAATGATACTGACGGACGCTGCCTTCGACCGGCATGTCGGTGACCTTGGGCGAATCGAAGATGTTCACCGCCTCGACCTGGAAGCGCACCGCCTTGTTGACGTCGTAGGAGGCGCGCAGGTCGAACGTCTCGTTGCCGCGGACGTAGCGCAGCTGCGAATTGCCGCCGACGAAGTCCTGATAATATTTGGACCGGTAGTTGTAGACGCTCGACACGGTGAAGCCGGCGAGCTGATAGTAGAGCTGGGCCGAGACGACGTGCTTCGAATAGCCCGACAGGTTGGCGGGCGGGATGATGCCTGGCGTCACCGCGCCGGTCACGGGATCGAGCACATCGCCCAGCCGAATATCCTCGTTCTCGAAATCCGAGATCGCGTAGTTGTAGCTGACCTTGCCACCGAAGCCGTCGAGGGGCCTGGGCAGCCACGAAAAGCGGTTGGCGAGCGTCAGTTCCAGACCGTAGACGCTGCTCTTGTCCGGGCTGTTCTGCGTCTGGACCACGGGCACCGAGACGGTCTGACCGCCGATGACGAAGGGTTCGTTGGTGACGACCGGGATGAAGCCGCCGGTGAACCATTTCTTGTAGAGCGTCGCCGCCAGGATCGAATCGCGGTTGGGATACCATTCGAACGCGGCGTCGACGTTCCACGACATCAGCGGCTCGAGCCGCGGCGAACCGTTGGCGGTGATGAGCGAGATGGCGTCGGCGACGTTGGTGAAGCTTGTGCCGTCGGCCAGCTGGATGGTGCGCCCGGCGCCCAGCGCGGACGGTGCCGGCTTCGACATGCCGCGATAGCCGGCCAGGCGCACGACGGTGTTGCGCGCCGGTTCGAAGACGGCGTTGGCGGACGGCAGGAAGCGCGTCGTCGCGTTCTCGATCGTGACCGTCTGGAAATTGCCGGAGGCGACCAGACGGATCGATCCATCGGGATTGGTGACGACGTTCAGATCGCTGCGCAGGCCGTTCGAGGTGACTTCGGTCCGGACGATGCGGCCACCGAAATTGCCGCGGACGTCGAAGCCGCCGAGCGTGCCCTTGTATTCGCCCATCAGGTAGCCGGCGTAGGTCTTTTCCGCGACATCGCGATTGGCGACCGAGCGGATGTCGGAATTGCGCCCCGGATCGGAGGCACCGACATATTCGCGGAACAGGCAGTCCGCGTCGAAGGTCGCCCAGCGATTGATGGTGTTGCCCTCCGCCGCCGACAGGAAATCTACCTGCGGGAAAGCGGGCTGGCGGCACAGGTTGTTGATGCGGCGATCCTCGGTGATCGCAGGGTTCAGGTTGAATTCCTTGCGGTCGTCATAGTCGGAATAGGTGAGTTCCGAATAGCGCCCGCCCGCCGACAGGCGCGTCAGGAAGCCATCGAGCGTGTAGCCGACGTCGAACCGCCCCGCCTTGATCGTGTTGCGCCGCTGGTTCTCGTCGCGGCGCATGCGCGCGTCGTCCCAGAACAGATTGTGGTTGGTGAGGTCGAAGCGCGGGTCGATCGTGATCGTCGGCGCGAAATTCCCGGGCAGCACTTCGTAGGTGTAGGGGATGCGCATGTTGTTGAAGACGGTGCGCACGCCGTTGACGTCGGTCGGATCGGTGCGCAGCCGGGCATTGCGCTCGACTTCGGTGCGGATCGTGCGCGAATAGGAACCGTCGAGCGTGACGGTCAGGCGATCGGTCGGGCGCCAGGCGATCGACGCGCCATAGCCCAGATATTCCTCCGCGCGCGACAGAATGGCGTTGGTCGATTCGAGCGAGGTGATGCCGTTCAGCTTCCGGACGATGTGGTTCTCGTCATAGACCACGTTGGTCAGGCCGTAGCGCGTTTCCGACAGGTTCAGGTCGTGGCGGTTCTCGACATATTCGCGGTTCGAATATTGGCCGTCGATGTTGATATCGAGCGTCGAGGTCGGCTGCCACTGGATCGCGCCGAAGAACGCATCGCGCGTGTCCGTTTCGCTGATCTGGCGGTAGGTGATCGAATTGGGGACGAGGTAGAAGGGCGTGCCGGCATTGCCCTGCGCGCGCGTCACCTCCGTACAATTGTTGTTGGCGACGACGATGCTGGCGTTGCAGGCGACCCAGGTCGACGAGCCGGCGACGGTTTCCTCGGGGTTGTTGGTCTGGTTGCGCTGGAAGCCGAGCGCGACCCCGACGCGGCCCAGACCACCCATGTCGAACTGGTCGACGTAGCTGAGCGTGGCGCGGTAGCCGGTGGCGTCGGAACCGGTGACGCGGTCCTGATACGGGCTGTAATTGCCCTTGATCTCGGCCTGGACGCGGCGCGTCTTGAAGGCGAGCGGGCGGATCGTGCCGAGCTCGATCGTGCCGGCGACGCCGCCCTCGACCAGATTGGCCTGCTGCGACTTGTAGATCTTGATGCCGTTGATGAGCTCGGAGGGGAACTGGTTGAAATTGACCGCGCGGTCGCCCGAACCGTTCGACGCCTCGCGCCCGTTGAAGGTGGTGTTCGACAGGAACGAGCCAAGCCCGCGCAGCGCGATTTCGGAGGCGCCGCCCTTTTCGCGGTGCGTCGTCGCGCCGGTGATGGTCTGGATCGCCTCACCGACCGACAGCGCGGGCAGGTCGCCGATCTCGTTCGACGACAGCGTGTCGACGATCGCGGTTTCCAGCTTCTTTTCCTGGATCGAGGTGCGCAGCGTCTCGCGGATGCCCTGGACGACGATGTCGTCGTCGCCGGGCGCCGGCTGATCCTGGGTATCGGCGACCGGCGGGGTCGGGGCGGGGGCCGTCTGCGCCATCGCGGCGGGGGCGGCCAGCAGCGTGGCCGAGGCGAGCAGCGCGGCGCGCAGGCGTGCCTGTGATGTGGAATTCATGAAACCCTCTCCCTGATCTTTGCAGGCACGCTCGCCAATCCGTTGGCTATTGTCAACCGGATTCACATGCCATTGCCCTATACCAATTGGCCTAGGGCGCAATCTGGCTGCGCAGCTCGGGAACCACGACGGCCAAGCCGTTGGCGACCAGCTTCGCGAAGGCGCCGGCGCCGACGTCGCCCAGATGCGTGTAGTCGAACTTGCGCGTGAACTGTCCGCGCGGGCCGGTGGCGGTGATCGGGACGTCGGGCAGGCGCGCGTCCTCCGCGGCGCGAGCCTTCAGCGTCGTGCCCGTGCGGGCGGCGGCAAGCTCCTCGGCGTTGGGCGGGACCTGCGCGAGCGCCATCGATCGTTCGGGCCCGAGTTGCTGCACCAGCGCGGCGCTGCGGGCGTTGAGATCGATGAGTGGTACCTTCAGCGCGGTCGCGACCTTGCGGACCTCAGCCGACCAGCTCGCCAGGCTGGTGTCGAGCTTGCCGCCCCTGAACTCGCGGCGGGTGAGCGGGGTGAGCAGCACCGGTTCGGCCCCTGCGGCGCGAACCTCGGCGACCATGCGGGTCAGGTTCGGGCCGAATTCGGTCGCCAGGTCGGTCCAGCGTTCGGGCACGGTCGACTGGTCGTTGTGACCGAACTGGATCAGGACATATGTCTTGCGATAGCCCGGCACCTTGGCCTCGGCGAGCGCGATGTCCCACGACCCCTCCTGACGATAACTGCGGGTCGATCGCCCGCCGCGTCCGAGGTTCAGGCACGCGACCGAGGATTTGACGTGGTGCGCGCAGAACATCGACGCCCAGCCGGACATCGGCGCCATCGTCGAATCGCCGACCAGCACGATCTTGTACGGATCGAGCTTCGTCGCGTCGGTGCGGGGCCGCTGCTGCGCCGCCGCGGGCAGGGCGGCGACGAGCGCGGCGGCTGCGGCGGCGAGCAGCGGCGCCCTCACGAGAAGGCGAGCCCGCCGTTGATGTCGACGCAGGTGCCCGTCAGGAACGCGGCGTCGTCTGAGGCGAGATAGGCGATCAGGTCGGCGACCTCGTTCGGCTGGCCCTCCCGGCGCAAGGGCGTGTTGCCGGCGACCGCGGCGCGCCCCTCGGGCTTGGAGAAGATGTCGTGGAAGCTGGTGCCGATCAGGCCGGGGCACACCGCGTTGACGCGGATGCCCTGCGGCCCCAGTTCCTTCGCCCAGGCGCGGGTGAGCGTCATCAGCGCGCCCTTCGACGTGGCATAGATCGACGCGCCCGGCCCGCCGCCGTCGCGGCCGGCGAGCGAGGACACGTTGACGATCGCCGCGCCCTTGCCGAGCTTCGGCAGCGCGGCCTTGGTCACCAGGAACGCCGACTTCAGGTTCAGGTCCATGACCTGGTCGAAGAACGCTTCGTCCATTTCCGCGAGCGTCTTGCGCGCGACCATGCCGCCGGCGAGGTTGACGAGGATGTCGATGCGGTCGCCGGCGGCGTCGACCAGGGTGGCGACGTCGTCGGCCTTCGTCACATCGGCCCGCGCGAGGATCGCCTCGCCCCCGGCGGCGGTGATGGCTTCGACGGTGGCCTGCGCGGCGGCGGCGTCGCTGCGGTAATTGACGATCACCTTCGCGCCGCCGCGGGCGAGCGTTTCGGACACCGACTTGCCGATGTCGCGACCGCCACCGGTGACGAGCGCGACCTTGCCTGCGAATTTCATGTGGGGATTACCTTTGATGGGGTTGGACAGGTGCGGAGCGGCCGCCGAGCAGCCACACCGAAAGGACGGCGACGGGAACCAGGCCCGCCGCGATGGCGAAGATCGGCGCGAAGCTGACCTTGGTGAGTTCGGGGACCAGCCACGTCGTGACGAGCGTGCCCGCGACCGCGGCGGTGCCGCTGATGCCGGCCAGCGAGCCGACGGTGCCGCCGCCGAAATAATCGGCGGGCAGCGTCTGGATGTTGTTGATCGCGACCTGGAACCCGAACAGCACGACCGCGATCAGCAGCACGGCGTAGAGCGGGTCGGCAGCGCCCATCGTCAGCAGCAGCGCGGGCAGCATGATGACGCCGCCGGCGGTAATCATCACCCGCCGGGCATTGAGCGCCGACCACCCACGCTCGATCAGCTTGCCCGATAGCCACCCGCCCGAGAGACTGCCCAGCATCGCGCCGACGAACGGCACCCAGGCGAAATAGCCGATCTGTTTGACGTCGAAGCCGAACGTCTCGGCGAGGTAGATCGGCAGCCACGACACGAACAGCCACCAGACGGGGTCGAGGAAGAAGCGGCTGACGATCACCGCCCAGCTTTCGCGGTGCGTGAGCATTTCCCGGAAGCCGGGGGCATAGGCGGTGGGGGCGACGGGCGCGTCGGCGGCGGTCTGGTCGGTGCCGAGGATATGCGCACGCTCGGCCTCGCTCAGCCACGGGTGAGTCGCGGGATCGCTGCGGTAGAGCCACAGCCACGGCAGCAGCCACAGGAGCCCAAAGGCGGCGATGACGACGAAAGTGCCGCGCCAGCCGAACCCGGCGAACAGCAGCGCGACGAACGGCGCCGATACGATGCCGCCCAAGGAAGCGCCGGCGTTGAAGATGCCCTGCGCGAACGCCCGCTCTCGCGCCGGGAACCACAAAGCGTTGGCCTTGGCCGCCCCCGGCCAGTTGCCCGCCTCGCCGATGCCGAGCGTCACGCGCAGCACGGCGAACACGCCGAGCGACCGCGCGACCGAATGCAGCCCGATCGACAGCGACCAGATGACGATGGCGATCGCGAACCCCATGCGGGTGCCGACCACGTCGAAGATCCGCCCGAACAGCGCCTGTCCGAAGGCGTAGGCGAGCATGAAGACGGTGACGAGCAGCGCGTAGTCCGCCTTGTCGGCGCCGATGTCCTTCGACACTTCGGGCCACATCACCGCCAGCGCATTGCGATCGATGTAGTTGATGACGGTGGCGAGCGCGATCATCGCGATCACCACCCAGCGCAGGCCGCCGCGGTTCATCGTGCAGCCTCCATGTCGAGGCGTCCGATGTGCCCGGTCCACGCGAAGCGGCGCCCGGCGACGGTCGCGCTGTGCGGCTTCGCGCCGGCGTCGTCGGCGATGCCGATGGCGATGCGGCGGCCATCCTTGAGGGTCGCCACCACGATCTCGGCATCGCTGCCGCGGGTGCGGGTCAGGCCGGTCACCGCGCTGTCGGAGGCGACGGTCATCTCGGACGAGGCGTCGTAGCTGCCATGCGGTTCGAGCAAGGTGACGAACACCGGATCGGTCGCATTCTCCAGCCGCTGGACGATCGCGGGCTCTCGCCGCAGGTTGAACTTGGGATCGTTGGCGCCGCTTTCGACCAGCAGCACCTGCGCTTCGGGCGTCGCGGTGCGCCAGGTATAGAAGCGCCCGTCGGTCATCCAGGTGACTCGCGGATCGGCAGCGCGGGCGGAGGCGGTCGCATCGACCCAGAGGTGCTGGTAGCCGTTTGCCTTGCCGAGCAGCGGGCGGGTGGTGACGTTGGAACGGAGCGTGAAGCCGGTGTCGATCAGCTGACCGGCATAATGGAGCGGCAGATCCCACATCGCCGCACCGCCGCCGGTCGCGCGGATCACGTCGAGGACCAGCGGATCGCTCTTCGCATCGCCGACCCGGAACTGCACCAAAGTGCGGCGCATCGTGACGCCCGGATAGGCACCCGCGACTTCGCCGGTCGAGGCCATCGTGCTCGCGTCGCCGCCGAAATACAGCTGGGTCGGCGCGATCGCCTCGGCGGGTTTCAGCTTGGCGCCGAAATGGCTGGTCTCGTTACGAACCAGCGTGTTGTGGGCGATCGTCTGCTGCCCGTAGCTGTCGTTCTCGGGCAGATATTTGCCGCCGTCCTTCGCCTCGATGTTGAGGAAACGGACCGCGCCGTAATCGGTGACGACGGCGTCGCCGTGGTCGTAGAACAGCCAGTTGAGCTTGTCGAAATGGCCGTGGCCCATGCCTTGCGCGGTATTCTTCGCGACGACGACCTGCGCGTCGTCCTGCGGGCCCGAGCGCAGGATGGCGAGCGCGCCGCGGTCCCCCGCGGGGCCGTCACGCAGCGCCATCGACCGGAACGGAAACGGCTTCGCCTTGCCCGCCGCCAGGTCGCGCGCGACCGCGAAACCCTCGGGCGTCAGGACGGTGCGGCCCTGCCACTGCGCGATCGACAGCAACGTCGGATCGCCCGTCGCGGCATAGGCGATGGCGACGCCCTGGTAGAGCTCCTCGGTCTTCAGGCTCTTTTCGGGCAGGGCGTCGTTGATCGGGAAGAAATGCCCGTCGTAGGTCGCCTGGATCGCCGTCGTCACCGCCTTGGTGACGATGCCGCCGCGGTATTCGAAGATTCGCTGTGCCGGATCGTTGGCGGCGATCGCGGCGGCGAACATCACGAACGGCTGGAGCGCGTAGCGCTGATAGTATGGCCCTTCGGCATAATAGCCGTCGGGCGAGAACAGCAGGTCGAGCTGGCGCAGGAACCCGGACTTGCCGCTCCGGTCGCTGCCCTTCAGCGCCATGTCGACCAGATTGCGATCGCGCAGGACGTAGCCGGTCATGCCGACACCCGCCGCCGCCCAGGTCGCATGGTTGTGGATGCGGTCGAAACTCGCCGCAGTCTCGGTCGACAGATAGCGCGCCATGCGGCGGAACACGTCGTCGTCGATCCGCTGGCGATCGGCAGGCGTCAGCGTGTCGCGGATCAGGTCATAGCCTTGCGCACCATATACCAGCCACACGCTGTCGTTCAGGCTCTGCCAGAACAGGCGGCCGGGCACCTGGTTAGACGCGGCGGGGTGCTTGCCTAGGGTCGGGTAGAGTTTGGCGTAGGCGAGCAGCAGGTCGCGGGCGTATTCGGCGTAGCGGCGCTCACCGGTGATGCGGTAGAGGAGGCCGCCGGAATAGATCGCCTTGTAGTTGCGCTTGTGCTGCTCGTGCGTCGCGCCGCCGCCCGAATCCTTCGGCACCGGCACCGATATGCCGCCGCGCATCATAGCATCCATCTCCGCGCGGGTGCGGGCGAGGTCGGCGGCGATCATCGGATAGCGCGCACCCTCCCGCCCGATCCGCGCCAGCGCAGCGGGGTCGTTGAGGACGGGCTTCGCATCCTGCGCGACCGCAGGCGCGGCGGCGACGAGCGCGGGGACGATCAGGCCGGAAATCAGGAACGCGTGGCGCATGTCGCCTCCGTGGCAGGGGTGTCGAGAGTGACGACGGGCGATCCCTGCGCGTACAGCTTCGCCAGGCGCGGCGCGGGCGTGCCGGTCAGGCGGTTGCAGCGGATGTTGGTGACCGGGAAGCCGACGCTGTGGGCGACATCGATCACGCCGGCGCGCGCGAAGCCGTTGCCGGTGATCGTCGCCGATTGCACCCCCGACAGCCGCACCGCGGGGGTGCCGCCGCCGGTCACGTCGTTGTCGGTGATCTCGACCGCGGGGCCGAACGTGCTCTCGTCGGTGCCCAGCCGCGCGACGTCGACGATGCGCCCGACATCGGCGATCCGCGACTTGGTGATGCGGACCAGTTCGGCGGGGTAGAGTCCGTCCTTGCCGCGCTCCGCCGCCGCCGCGACGATCGCGCCGGTGATGTTCGAGAAGCGCGACAGCCGCACGTCGATGCGATCGGCAAAGGTCGCCGGCGTCGTCGCGATCACGTCGAAGCCGGGACTGGCGAGGTCGGCGACGGTCACATTGTCGAGCATGACCGTGTAGTTGGCGATGGTCGATCGCGGCGCGGCGCGGACGATGGCGTTGCCCGGCGTGCGCGGGGCCGCGCTGCCCGAAATGCTGACGCCGTCCAGTTTCAGGCTGCCGCCCTCGCCCAGCTGGAACAGGGTCGGCGCGGCGAAACTGATGCGGGCGTCGGCGGGGCCGAAGATGGTCAGCGGTCGCGTGATCGCGATCGGCGTGGCGACGCGGTAGGTGCCAGGCGCGAGGCGCAGCGTGTCGCCGGCGCCGGCGGCGCGCACCGCCTGTTCGAGGGCGCCGGGGGCGACCGCGACGTCGCGCCCGCCCTTGAACGGCGCGCTTGCGACGACCTTCGGATACCAGGACGGGCCGGCGTCGGCGCGCTTCAGTGGTACCAGATCCTGCGGCGCGCCGGCGGTGCTGCCGGGCAGGTACAGGAGGCCGCCCTTGGTGGCCGCGAAATCCTTCGTGCTGCGCGTGACCCCGCCGGCGACCTGTGCGGGCGGATTGAAGCTCGACATGTTGCCGGCAAAGGAAATACCGGAAGCGTCGCCGTCGAAGCGGAACGGGTCGAGCGTCGACCGGATCAAATTGCCCGCGAAACGGCTCGCGACCGGCGGGGCGGAGCGTTCGGCGTCGGCCCCGGCGCCCAGCGTGATCCGCGCCGAATCGATGATCGAGTTGTTCTCGATCACCGCGTTCGCGACTTGGTGGTAGCGGTTGATCGGCGAATTCGGGACGCCGTTCATCACCGCGATCGCACTGGTGAAGTCGGTGCCGGCGACACGCTCGATATAATTGCCGCGGACGATCTGGTCGCGGTTGATGATGCGGATGCCGCCGGTGTGCGGCTTGCCGTTCCCGCGAATGACGTTGCGCTCGACGATGTTGCCGTTGCCGTGGCGGAGCACGATCGACCCCTGCGATTCGACGATCAGATTCTCGCGGATGATGTTCGCGCCCGACTTGACCGAGATGATCTCGACCTCGCCGTCGCACCGCTCGAACAAATTCTGTTCGACGACGGTGCGCGAATTGGAGAGCGATTCGTGGCTGGTGCCGATGCGGATCGTCTCGCCGCCGTTGCTGCCGAGCGGGGGGCGGGGGCCGAAGTAATTGTGGTCGATACGGTGGCGATTCTCGCGCGCGTCGCCCTTCGGCCGGATAACGGCGAGGGTGACGCCGGCGTTGCCCTTGCCCGCGAACCAGCTGTGGTCGACGCGGTTGTCGGCACCGTAGAGCGCGACCCAGATGTCCTCGGCGCGGCGATCGGGCTGGTTGAACCGGTCGATCACGATTTCGGTCAGGCGGACGTTGGAAGCGACGGTCTTCGAATCGCGGCGCAGTGCGATGACTTCCTTCGTCGGCGAATATCCGTCGCGAAAGACGAGGCCGGCGACCACCAGATGCTCGCCGCCTATGCGCAGGTTCGACGCGCCCGACAGGATCACCTTGCCGCGGGTCTGGGCGGTGACGGTGATCGGCGCCGCAGCGGTCCCGCGCGCCTCCACCACCAGCTGCGCATCGCGCCACACGCCGTCGGCAAGCACGATCGTATCGCCGGGTTTGGCGCGGGCGGAGGCGGCGGCTAGCTGCGCCGCATCGGCGGCACGCAGCGTCTCGGCATGGGCGGGCGCAACCGCCAGCGCGGCTGCCGCGATCGTGAAAAGGGAAAGCTTCACTCGGCTCGTCCTCCCATCGTCCATGTCGCATCACCGGCGCCGGACTGTATCTATGGGCTACCAAAGATGCATACCAGCTGCAAGACCAATCCGCCGGCACGGATTATCGGCCTGCCGGCGCAAACCGTCTCGACAGCTTCGTCCAAAACCGGCAAAGACGCACGCGCCGCGGGTGTAGCTCAATGGTAGAGCAGAAGCTTCCCAAGCTTACGACGAGGGTTCGATTCCCTTCACCCGCTCCAGCCTGAGCCGAGCGAAGTGCAGGCTCGGCCGGCGGCGCCCTAGCGCCGTCCGACGACATCGGCTTTGCCGATGTCAGCCTGTCCTGAGCGCAGTCTCGATCGCCCCCAAACTCGCCCTTCGTGCGTTGGCCGCGCCATGATCCGATTATTTCACGTCAGCGACGTCCATTTCGGGCGGGAGGACAAGGCTGCGGTCGCGTGGTTCGATGCGACCGTGCACGCCGAGCGGCCCGATGCCATCATCATGACCGGCGACCTGACCATGCGCGCCAAGAGCAGCGAATTCGCGGCGGCGAGTGCGTGGCTGGAGGGGCTGAAGCGGCCCGTGACGGTCGAGGTCGGCAACCACGACCTGCCGCTGTTCAACCTGTTCGCGCGGTTCTTCCGACCGTACCGCCGCTATCTGAAGCTTGAATCGATGATCGAAAAGCCGCTGGAAATCCGCGGCGTGACGGTCGTGCCGATGAAGACGACGACGCGGTTCCAGCTGCGTAACTGGTCGAAAGGCAGTGTCAGCGACCGCTCGCTGGAGCGCGCGGTGGCGGGGGTCGGGGATGCCGACACCAGCGGGCTGACGTTGGTCGCGTGTCACCACCCGCTGATCGAGGCGGGGACGCAGGCGTCGGCGCGCACGCATGGTGGGGCCAATGCGCTGGCGGCGCTGGCAGCGGCGGGCGCGGATGCGGTGCTGTCGGGGCATGTCCACGACCCGTTCGACCTGACCCGCGAGGTCGGCGGGCGGACGGTGCGGCTGATCGGGGCGGGCACGCTGTCGTCGCGGGTGCGCGAGAGCCGGCCTTCGTTCAACGAACTGAGGATCGAGGGGCGGGCGCTGGAGGTGGTGCACCGGGTGATGGATTAGGCATTACGATCCCCCACGCCGTTCGCCTCGAGTAGGGATCGAGCTTGTCGAGAGCCCGTATCGAGAGGTCTTCTCCTGGGGCACCCACCTTTCGATACGTCGTCTCGACAAGCTCGATCCCTACTCGAAGCGAACGGGTGGGGGAGGGGGCGGACGGGTAAGACCCACACCCCGCTCAATCCACGAACGCCACCTCGAAATTTCCCCACCGCCGCCCGGCGATGCGCAGGGGCACGAAAACGCTCTTCACGGCGCGGTAGCGGCCCTGGCCGAGATCCTGGCGGTAGGTGACGAGCATGAAGTCGCCGTCGAACCTGATCGCGCGCCGGGTGGCGTCGTCGAGGAAGTTGCGGCGGTTGCGGCAGTTCTCTGCGTTCCAGGCGGGGTCGCCGGGACGCTGGGGCAGCGATTTCCACGACAGGTGCGTGGGCAGGTAGCCGTTCACGTCGGTGATCGCGAGGCCGAGGATGCGGGCGGTGTCGGCGCGGGCGAGCCGATCGAGGATCGGCTGGACATGGGCGTCGGCGAATGCGTTGAAGCGGGTGGTGTGCTGGACCGGATCGGTGCCGGGCATCGTCACATAGGCGGTGTCGAACACCGCGTCTTCGCTGACTTCGCCGCGGGCGAGTGCGCGATCGATCAGGTCGCGAACCTCGATCATGGCTGCGACCGCGGTGTCGATCATGCTGCTGTCGTCGATCCGCACGCCGGAATGCGCCAGGCTGTCGAGCATCGAGCTGGAGAGGTGTTCGAGCCGGCTCATGCGGTCGTGCGCGCTCGCCAGATTGGCGGCGCCGTCGCGTGCGCGCGCGCCGAACAGGGTGAGCGTGTCGCGGACCCGCCCGACGCTGGCCGAGGTGACTTCGGTCGAGCGTTCGATATCGTCGGTGATGGCATCGACGCGGGCGACGATGCCGGACACTTCGGCGACCGACTGGCTGATCTGCTCGACGCCCTTGCGCGCCGACACGCTGCGCCCGACGCCGTCGTCGATCTCGCGCATCAGCGTGCCGGCCTCGTTGCTGAAGCTCGCCATCGTCCGCGTGATCTCGTCGGTGGCCTGGCGGGTTTCGAGCGCGAGCTTCTTCACTTCCGCCGCGACGACCGCGAAGGTGCGGCCGGCGTCGCCCGCGCGCTGTGCCTCGATCGTGGCGTTGAGCGCGAGGAGGTTGGTCTTGCGCGCGATGTCGTCGATCGCCTGCGACACGCGCTGGACCTGCTCCATCGCCGCGGCGAAATCGGTCATGCGGGTGCCGAGGCGGGTGATGAGGTCGGTCAGCGCGCCGAATTCGCCGACCGACACCGCGACCTGCGCGGATTCGCGGTCGAGGGTCGCGCGCGCCTGTTCGGACAGGCGCCGCGCCTCGCTGGTCGAGATGGCAACGGCGCGCTGGTCGGCCTCCAGCGCGGTAGTGACGCCTTCGAGATCGCCCAAGGCGACGATCTGCTCGGCGATCCCCTCCGACACGCCCGCGACATAGCCGGCGGCGTCGCTGCAATCGACGGCGAGCTGGCCGCAATTGCGCGCGACGCGGCGGATGGCGTCCTCGTCGAAGGCGGGAAGGGTGATGGCCGCAGGCAAGTTCATGGGTGGCGTGACATCCCGATGTGACGGGCGATCCTTAAGTAGTCAGGGTAAAGGAGCAATTAACCAAGCCGCCGAAGCGGGGCCGAGTGAATTTCGTTTCGCAACTAAGCGCGCCTGCGATATATTCCGACCGACGACGCCATCGCAGGAGGGACGCGACAATGGCCACCGAATTCCAGGTCAACGGGCGCGCGACGCGCTTCGATGGCGATCCCGAGACGCCGCTGCTGTGGGTGCTGCGCGATCATTTGCAGATGACGGGCACCAAATATGGCTGCGGCATCGCCCAGTGCGGGGCGTGCACCGTGCACCTCGAGGGCAAGAACCGGCGCGCGTGCGTGACGCCGGTCAGCATGGTCGCGGGCAAGTCTGTGACGACGATCGAGGGTGTCGCCGGCAAGGCGGCGACCGCGGTGAAGGCCGCATGGGTGGCGATCGACGTGCCGCAGTGCGGTTTCTGCCAGTCGGGTCAGGTGATGTCGGCGATCGGGCTGCTCAGCGCCAAGTCGAAGCCGAGCGACGCCGATATCGATGCGGCGATGGCGGGCAACATCTGTCGCTGCGCCACCTATGTCCGCATCCGCCAGGCGATCAAGGACGCCTCGCAGAATATGGGGAAGGTCGCATGAACGCCTTTACCCCCAGCCGCCGTGGGTTCCTGCAGGGCTCCAGCCTGATCCTCGGACTGACGCTGCCGATGAAGGGCGCGATGGCGCAGACTGGCGCCGCGAAGCCCTTCGCGCCCAACGCCTTCGTCCGGGTGTCGCCCGACAACAGCGTCACCGTCATCCAGAAGCATGTCGAATTCGGCCAGGGGCCCTCGACCGGTGTCACCACCGTCGTCGCCGACGAGATGGATGCCGACTGGGGCCAGATGCGAATCGAATTCTCGCCGGCGAACGACCCGCTCTACAAGAACCTCGCGTTCGGGACGATGGGTGTGGGCGGCTCCAGCGCGATCAAGGAAAGCTGGATGCAGATGCGCACCGCGGGGGCCACCGCGCGGGCGATGCTGGTGAGTGCGGCGGCGAAACGTTGGGGCGTGCCGGCGAGCGCGATCACCGTGTCGAAGGGCGTCGTGTCGAGCGGCAAGCGGCGCGCGACCTTCGGCGAGCTGGCGGCGGATGCTGCGCTGCTGCCGGTACCGACCGACGTGCCGCTGAAGACGCCCGACCGGTGGACGCTGATCGGCAAGGAAAACCGCAAGATCGACAGCCTGGCCAAGACCGACGGGTCGGCGGTGTTCACGATGGACGTCGCGCGCCCCGGCATGGTCCACTCCGCGATCCTGCGCCCGCCCGCGTTCGGCGGCGCGGTGCGCAAGGTGAATGCCGACGCGGCGATGGCGGTGCCCGGCGTCATCGACGTGAAGACGGTACCGCGCGGTGTCGTCGTCTACGCGAAGGACACATGGAGCGCCATGCGCGGGCGTGCCGCGCTGGAGGTCGACTGGGACTTCGCGAAGGCAGAGACGCGGACCAGCGAGCAGATGTTCGCCGATTATGCGAAGGCCGCGGCGGCGCCCGGCAAGACTGCCCATGCCGAGGGCGACGCGCCCGCCGCGCTCGCGCGGGCGGCGCGGACGATCGATGGGACCTACCACTTCCCGTTCCTGGCGCACGCGCCGATGGAAACGCTGGACCATGTCATCGAGGTGACGAACGGTCGCGCCGACGTGTGGGTCGGCAGCCAGTTCCAGGTCGGCGAGATGGCGGCGATCGCGGGCACCCTCGGCATCGCGCCCGACAAGCTGACGATGCACCAGCAATTCGCCGGCGGCAGCTTCGGCCGGCGCGCGACCCCGGATATGGGCGACGGGGTCGAGGCGGCGATGGCGTGCAAGGCGTATGGCTTCAAGGCGCCGGTGAAGCATGTCGCGAGCCGTGAGGGCGACATCACCGGCGGGCGCTACCGCCCGCTGACGCTGCACCGCGTGCGCGCCGGACTCGATGCCGCGGGCAATATTTCCGGCTGGGAACAGGTCGTCGCCGCCCAGTCGTTCGGCATCGGGACGCCGATGGAGGCGATGCTGGTGCAGAACGGCATCGATAGCACGATCACCGAAGGGACGGCGGACGATTACGCCATCCCCAACCAGCGGGTCAGCCAGCATATCATGCCGAACGGCGTGCCGACGCTCTGGTGGCGGTCGGTCGGCAACACGCACACCGCCTTCGTCAAGGAAACCATGCTCGACGAATTGCTGGCGATGGGCGGCAGGGATCCGGTCGCCGGGCGGCTGGCGCTGATGAAGGAGCCGCGGCTGAAGGGCGTGCTGGAGAAGGTCGTCGCCATCTCGAACTTCGGCGGCAAGGTGCCGGCGGGACGGACGCGGGGCATCGCGGCGCACAAGAGCTTCGACACCTATGTCGCGCAGGTCGCCGAGGTGTCGCGCGGCGCGGACGGCGTTCCGAAGGTGCACAAGGTCTGGTGTGCGGTCGATTGCGGCGTGCCGGTCAACCCCAACGTCATCCGCGCGCAGATGGAGGGCGGGATCGGCTTCGCGGTCGGCCACGCGCTTTATGCCGAGATTACCTTGGGCGAAGGGGGGCGCGTGATGCAGTCGAATTTCGACTCCTATCGCTCGCTCCGCATCGGCGAGATGCCCGAGATCGAGGTCGCGATCATCCCGTCGACCGAGAAGCCGTCCGGCGTCGGCGAACCCGGCGTGCCGCCGACTGCACCCGCCATCGCTAACGCCTGGCGCAAGCTTACGGGTAAGAGCGTCCGCCGCCTGCCCTTCATCCATCCGGAGAATCTGGCATGAGCCGTTATGGATATGCCGCGCTGGCCATCGCCGCGGTCGCGCTGCCGGCGGCGGTGGTCGTCGGGGCGCAAGGGTCAGCGCCCGCCGGGCTGAAGCCGGTGGCGGCGTTTGCGTCGATCGCGGACAAGGGCCAGCGATCGGTCGCGATCTTCACCGAGATGGGCAAGGTGATCCAGCACCCGCGCTGCGTGAACTGCCACCCGCGCAGCGACCGCCCCAATCAGGGCGACGCCGGCACGCCGCACAACCCGCCGGTGACGCGAGGTGCCGACGGCCACGGCGCGGTCGGCCTGGAATGCGCCACTTGCCATGGCCCCCGCAACGTGGCGTTCGCGAATGGCGAGGGCAGCATCCCCGGCGATCCGCAATGGCATCTGGCGCCGCGGTCGATGGCGTGGGAGGGCAAATCGCTCGGCGACATCTGCCGCCAGATCAAGGACGGCAAACGCAACGGCGGCAAGACGCTGGCGCAGATCCACGAACACAACGCCCACGACGGACTGGTCGGCTGGGGCTGGAAGCCGGGCGTCGGACGCACCCCGGTGCCCGGCACGCAGGCGCAGTTCGGCGACCTGACGAAGGCATGGATCGACAGCGGCGCGGTGTGCCCGGCGTGAGGTAGGGGGGCATCAGAGTCGCCCCCTCTATGCCTCGACCCTGCTACCCAATCCGTTCGCCTCGAGTAGTCGTCGAGCTTGTCGAGACGACGTATCGAGAGGGGGGTGCCTCATGGAGAGCACTTCTCGATACGGGCTCTCGACTGCGCTCGATCCCTACTCGAAGCGAACGGTTTTTGGGGTGGAAAGGTCGGTCTGACGGCTGCGCTCTCATCATTGTGTGCCCCACCATCCGTTCGCACGGAGCGAAGTCGAAGTGCGGGTTGCTACGGGCGACATCCGGGCCGCGTGCGTCGACTTCGCTCAGCACGAACGGTGGTTTGGGGGGACTCACCTGCCGAAACCTCCCCCAATTCCGTTCGCCTCGAGTAGTCGTCGAGCTTGTCGAGACGACGTATCGAGAGGTGGGTGCCTCTGGGAGAGGACTTCTCGATACAGGCTCTCGACAAGCTCGATCCCTACTCGAAGCGAACGGGGTTGGCAGCAATCGGCGCGCCGACCCTTCCCAAAGTCGCCGCAAACCGCTTTGATCGCGGCCACAAGTTTCAGGGGAGGGTTCTTACCGCATGTCCGACGGTATTTTCAGGCGCAAGCCGATCGAGTCCGCTGCCGACGCGGCGGGCGGGCAGCGGCTGGCGCGGACCTTGTCGTGGCCACACCTCGTGGCGCTGGGTGTCGGGGCGATCGTCGGCACCGGCATCCTGACGCTGATCGGGGTGGGTGCGGACAAGGCGGGGCCGGCGGTGATCCTGTCGTTCGGGATCGCCGGGCTGATCTGCGCATGCGCGGCGCTCGCCTATGCCGAGATGGCGACGATGATCCCGACGTCGGGCAGCGCCTACACCTACAGCTACACCGTGATCGGCGAGGTCATCGCCTGGGTCGTGGGGTGGAGCCTGATCCTGGAATACACGCTGGTCGTCTCGGCGGTCGCGGTCGGGTGGTCGGGCTATGCCGCGCCGCTGCTCCAGAGTTACCTCGGCGTGCCGATGACGTTGATGCAGGGGCCGGAACTGGGCGGCATCGTCAACCTGCCCGCCATCGGCATCATCGCGGTGGTGGCGGGGATGCTGATCCTCGGCACCAAGGAAAGCGCAACCGTCAACGCCGTGCTGGTGCTGGTGAAGATCGTCGCGCTGGTGGTGTTCGTTGCCGTCGCACTTCCCTATTTCGACGCGGCCAATTTCACGCCGTTCAGCCCGTTCGGTTTTCCCAAGTCGATGGGCGCCGACGGGGTCGAGCGCGGGGTGATGGCGGCGGCGGCGATCATCTTTTTCGCCTTCTACGGCTTCGACGCGATCGCGACCGCGGCGGAGGAAACCAAGAACCCGGCCCGCGACCTGAAGATCGGGATCGTCGGATCGATGCTGATCTGCATCGTCATTTACATCGCGGTCGCCGCCGCGGCGGTCGGGGCGATCGGCTACACCCGCTTCGCCAATTCGCCCGAGCCGCTGGCACTGATCCTGCGCGAGCTGGGGCAGCCGGGCGCGGCGAAATATCTCGCGGCGTCGGCGGTGATCGCGCTGCCGACCGTCATCCTCGCGTTCTTCTATGGGCAGAGCCGCATCTTCTTCGTTATGGCGCGCGACCGGTTGTTGCCGTCGGGGCTGGCGAAGGTTTCGTCGCGGGGGGCGCCCGTGCGGATCACGCTGTTCACCGCAGTGCTGGTCGCGGTGCTGGCCGGGTTCGTGCCGCTGGGCGAGCTGGCCGCGCTCGCCAATGCGGGAACGCTGGTCGCGTTCATCGCGGTGGCGACCTGCATGCTCATCATGCGCCGCCGTGCGCCCGACATGGCGCGCGCGTACCGCACGCCGCTGGCGTGGGTGGTCGGGCCGATCGCGATCCTGGGATGCGCCTACCTGTTCTTCAGCCTGCCGCAGCGGACGCAATTGTGGTTCTTCGGTTGGAACGTGGTCGGCCTGATCCTCTATTTCCTGTTCGTCGCGCGGCGCACGCGCACCGCATGAGCGGCTGGACGATCGGGATCATCGGCGGGTCGGGGCTGTACGACATTCCCGGCCTGAGCGGCGAGTGGGTGGAGGTCGAGACGCCGTGGGGACGCCCGTCCGATGCGATCTTTCAGGGGTCTCTGGACGGCGTGGCCGTCGCGTTCCTGCCCCGGCACGGGCGCGGGCACCGTATCCCGCCGGGCGAACTCAACGCCCGCGCCAACATCGCCGCGCTGAAGATGCTCGGCTGTACCGACGTGATCGCGATCTCGTCGGTCGGCAGCCTGATCGAGGAACGCGCGCCGGGCAGCTTCAGCATCCCCGACCAGATGATCGACCGGACGCAGGGGCGCAGCGGCAGCTTCTTCGGCGAAGGGCTGGTCGCGCATGTCTCGATGGCCGATCCGGTGTGCCCGCGGCTGACGGGGCTGCTGGCGGCGGCGATGCCCGAGGCGGATGTCGGCGGTAGCTATCTGGCGATGGAGGGGCCGCAATTCTCGACGCGGGCGGAAAGCAACCTCTACCGCAGTTGGGGGTGCCATGTGATCGGCATGACCGCGCTGCCCGAGGCGAAGCTCGCGCGCGAGGCGGAACTGCCCTATGCGCTGGTCGGGATGGTGACCGACTACGACTGCTGGCGCGGAGGCGAGGCGGTGGATGTGGCGGGCGTGCTGGCGCAGGTCGGGGCGAACGCGGCCAAGGCCCGCGGGCTGGTCGCGCGGCTGCTGGCGGCACTGCCGGCGGAGCGGACGCCGTCGCCGATCGATACCAACCTCGACGCCGCGATCATCACCGCGCCGGGCGCGCGGGATGCGGCGATGGTGGAACGGTTGCGGGCGGTCGCCGGGCGGGCGCTCGGCTAACGCGGCGCTACGGCAGAATGCCGGCCCATTCGGCGCTGTGGTCGCCGTCGTGATTGGGCATGCCGGGCTTGGTCAGGTACCCGCGGTCGTTCGGGATGTGCGACATGATCGCGCGCACCGGCTTTTCGTGCCAGCCGAGGTTGAAGGCGAACCGCACCGGAAAGAATTCCATCGTCGCATAGGGCAGATGGTCGTGGACCCACCACGCCAGCCGCTTCCAGTCGCCGGGCTGGTCGAAGCGGTTGGCGAAGCCGGGCACGACGATGCATGCGGTCGCGCCCATCGCCCCGCTCGCGTCGCGGCGGTCCCAGATGTGGTAGGAGTAATTGCGTTCGTTCGAAGCGCAATTGTAATTCTTGGCGTTGCCGAGCGCGTTCACCTCCGCCGAGCGATAGGCCGAGCGGATGGCGATGCGGCCGAAGGCGTCCTGCAACGGCTCGAGCAGACCCTCGCACAGCCGGGTGCCTGCTGCGATCGCGAGGTCGGGGTCGTCGGGGATGTTCGACAGGCCGTGGATGCTGGCGATGTCCGAATAGAGGAAATCGCGCATGAAGAACGTCCGGGACAGCTGCACGCGCCCGAGGTCGGTCAGCGCCGCGACCGTCTGTGGCTTCTTCATCGTTCCGCTCCGACTAGGTTCGCGGGCATCATTACCATCGTAAGGTTAACGAAGGCGAGACGATGTGCCGCCGGCGCGGGGCGGCTCAGCGGGTACGCGTCCACTCCTGCGTGCGGCAGAACGGCCCGAAGCAGCCCTTCACCTTCAGCACGCCGCCGTCGATGCGCAGTTCGGAGCGATAGGTGCGCCCGCTTTCGGGATCGTAGATGCGCCCGCGCCAGCGATCGTCGTCGGCGGTGAAACCGGTCAGGATCGCGATTCCCTGGATCGGGCGGTTGCGCAGCGCCTTGTCCGGATTGTTGGCGTCGACCGCGGGGCCGCCGGGGCGCGGCTTCAGCACCCGCGCGATGCGCCCGCACAGCGACGCGCCGCAGGGTGCGATCTCGACGATCGCCTTGGCATCGACGGTCAGCCAGCGCCCGGTCACGGGGGTAGGCGCCGCCGCCGCCGCGCTCGACACGCCGAACGCAGCGGCGGCGATCAGCGGTCTCACGCGGCCAGCTTGCGCAGCACGTACTGGAGGATGCCGCCGTTAAGGAAATACTCCAGTTCGTTGACGGTATCGATGCGGCAGCGGGTTTGGAAGGTCTCCTTGGTGCCGTCGGCGCGGGTCAGTTCGACCGTCACGTCCTGACGCGGGCGAAGGCCGGCAACGTCGCGGATCGTGAAGGTCTCGCTGCCGTCGAGCTTCAGCGTCTGGCGCGTCACGCCGTCGGCGAACTGGAGTGGGACGATGCCCATGCCGACCAGGTTCGAGCGGTGGATGCGCTCGAAGCTTTCGGTGATGACAGCGCGGACGCCGAGCAGGTTGGTGCCCTTGGCCGCCCAGTCGCGCGACGATCCCGTGCCATATTCCTTGCCCGCGACGATGACGAGCGGGGTGCCGTCCGCCTTGTGCCGCATCGCGGCGTCGTAGATCGGCATGGTCTCGCCCTTGTAGGCGGTCATCCCGCCCTCGACGCCCGGCACCATCTCATTGCGGATGCGGATGTTGGCGAAAGTGCCGCGGACCATGACGTTGTCGTTACCGCGACGCGCGCCGTAGCTGTTGAAGTCGGACTTCGACACCTGGCGCTCCATCAGCCATGCACCGGCGGGGCTGTCGGCCTTGATCGATCCGGCGGGGGAGATGTGGTCGGTGGTGATGCTGTCGCCCAGGATCGCCAGCGGCTTCGCATCGATGATGTCGGCGACGGGCTTCGGCTCCATCGTCATGCCCTCGAAATAGGGCGGGTTGGCGATGTAGGTGGAGGCGGGCGGCCAGCTGTAGGTGTCCGACCCTTCGACGTTCACGCCCTGCCAATGCTCGTCGCCGAGGTACACGTCGCCGTAGCGCGCACGGAACATGCCGGAGTCGATGTTCGCGGCCATCATCGTCGCGACTTCGTCGTTGGTCGGCCACACGTCCTTCAGATACACGTCCTTACCGTCGCTGCCCTGGCCGAGCGGGGTTTCGACCATGTCCTGCGTGACGGTGCCCTTCAGCGCATAGGCGACGACCAGCGGGGGCGAGGCGAGGAAGTTGGCGCGGACGTCCGGGCTGACGCGGCCTTCGAAATTGCGATTGCCCGACAGCACCGAGGCGGCAACGATATCGCCCGAATTGATCGCGTCGGAGATCGGCTGCGCGAGCGGGCCCGAATTGCCGATGCACGTCGTGCAGCCATAGCCGACGAGGTTGAAGCCCATCGCGTTCAGGTCCTCGGTCAGGCCCGACTTGTCGAGATAATCGGTGACCACCTGCGAACCCGGCGCGAGGCTGGTCTTGACCCAGGGCTTCGGCGTCAGGCCCGCGGCCCGCGCCTTGCGCGCGACCAGGCCGGCGGCGATCAGAACCGAGGGGTTCGACGTGTTGGTGCAGCTGGTGATCGCGGCGATGACGACGTCGCCGTCGCCGATGTCGTGGTCACGGCCCTCTACGGCCACGCGCTCGGCATTGTCCTTGTGATAGACCTTGTTGAGGTCGCCGTTGAACACCTCGTCCACCTTCGACAGCGACACGCGGTCCTGCGGGCGCTTCGGGCCGGCGAGCGACGCGGTGACGGTCGACATGTCGAGTTCGAGCGTGTCGGTGAAGATCGGGTCGGCGGCATCGTCCTCGCGCCACATGCCCTGCGCACGGCAATAGGCCTCGACCAGCGCGACGTCGTCGTCGGGCCGGCCCGAGAGGCGCAGATAGTCGAGCGTCCGGTCGTCGATCGGGAAGAAGCCGCAGGTCGCGCCATATTCGGGCGCCATGTTGGCGATGGTCGCGCGGTCGGCGAGCGTCATCTCGGCAAGACCGGGGCCGTAGAATTCGACGAAGCGCCCGACCACGCCCTTGGCGCGCAGCATCTGGGTGACGGTCAGCACCAGGTCGGTCGCGGTGATGCCTTCCTGCATCGCGCCGGTCAGCTTGAAGCCGACGACTTCGGGGATCAGCATGCTGACCGGCTGGCCGAGCATCGCCGCCTCCGCTTCGATCCCGCCGACGCCCCAACCGAGTACGCCGAGGCCGTTGATCATCGTCGTGTGGCTGTCGGTGCCGACGAGGGTGTCGGGATAGGCGATCGCCGCGCCGCCGTTTTCGGACGACCACACGCCGCGGCCGATATATTCCAAGTTCACCTGATGGCAGATGCCGGTGCCGGGGGGGACGACCGAGAAATTGTCGAGCGCCTTCGATCCCCATTTCAGGAACTCATAGCGTTCGATGTTGCGCTGATATTCGAGCGCGACGTTATCCTCGAACGCCTTGGGCGTGCCGAATTCGTCGACCATCACCGAATGGTCGATGACGAGGTGGACGGGCACCTGCGGGTTGATCTTCACCGCGTCGCCGCCGAGCTTCGTAATGGCGTCGCGCATTGCCGCCAGGTCGACGACGCAGGGCACGCCGGTGAAATCCTGCATCAGCACGCGCGCCGGGCGATACTGGATCTCGCGGTCGGAGCGCGCGTCCTTCTGCCAGTCGATGATCGCCTGGACGTCGTCGACCGTCACGGTCTTGCCGTCCTCGAACCGCAGCATGTTCTCGAGCAGCACCTTCATCGAGAAGGGCAGGCGCGAAATGTCGCCCAGCTTCTCCGACGCCTTGGCCAGCGAGAAATAATCGTAGCTCTTGGCACCCGCATTCAGGGTCGTGCGCGTGGCGAGCGTGTCGTGGCCGATGGCGGTCATGTGGTGGACGGTCCTTCGCTGTCGGGCCCGTCGCGCGGGCGCGGGGGAGGCTGCTGGAAGCCGCACGCGCGCGCGAAAAGGCGGGTTTCCCGCAGGCCGATAGCAGCGGCTCGAGGCGAGGGGAAGGGCGGTGGGCGGTTGGACGAGGAGTGCATGGCCCGCCCTGGAGAACGATCCCGCCGCGGTGCTACCGGTGTCTGCCCATAATCGACGCTAAGTCCCGCAAAAATTTGTACGAAACGTACAGTGGCGGGAACCGTTGGGCGATTGACCAGTTTCGCCGAGCGCCGCTATCCTATCGCGGTCAGAATATTCGGCGGCGCTGTCGGGGTTGTGCGCACGTCCGGAACAGGGAGGCCTATCATGATTTCGACGATGCGTACCGCGCTGCTCGGCAGCGTTTCCACTGCGGCTGCCGTTCTGCTGCTGCCGACCGCTGCCCAAGCACAGTCCACGACGTGCTCGCAGGCCGGCACAACCATCACCTGCGTCGACGGCACCGCCACCGTGCTGACCGCAACCACGACGCCGAGCAACGTCACTGTGCCCGGCCCCGGCCTGGTCACGGTCGATGTCGCCGGCCCCGCCACCACCACCTATACCGCGACCGGCCCGATCGCCACGACCGGCGTCACCGCGGTCAACATGACCTCGACCGGCGGGGCGCTCAGCTTCACGCCCGCGTCGGGTTCTGCGGTGAACGTCTCCACCACGGGCGGCACCGGCGCCAATGGCGTGGTCCTCAACACCGCCGGCCAGGCCGCGACCGTGACGGTCGGCAATGTCTCCACCACCGGCGCCGCCTCGTTCGGCGTGCTGTCGACGGCGGGCACCGACCTGACGCTGCGCACCGGCAACATCACGACGACCGGCCTGAACAGCACTGCGATCCTCGCCACGGCGCAGACCGGCAACATCGCCATCACCACCGGTGACATTTCGACCGCCTCAGGCTTCGGCGTGCTGACCAACTCGATCGGCAACGGCACCAACACGATCGTCACGGGTAACGTGTCGACCGGCCAGGGCGTGGTTCTCGCCAACGGCGGCACCGTGTCGGTCACGACCGGCAATGTGACCACCAGCACCAACGGCGGTACCACGGCCGGTGGGTTCGGCGTCGTTGGCCAGGCGTTCACCGGCAACAGCACGGTGCGCACCGGCACCGTCTCGACCGTCAACGGCGCCGGTATCATCGCCAGAGCCATCAATGCGACCGGTTCGGCAAGCGTCGGCGGCTGTCCCAGCGTGTCGACCACCGGCAACAATGCGACGGCAGTGATCGCGCAGACGCAGGGCACCGGTTCGGTCACGATCAACTGCGGTGTGCTGACCACCACCGGTGACAACAGCAACGGCGTGTTCTCGACCTCCAACGGCGGTAACATCGCGGCGACCATCACCTCGGCGACGACGTCGGGCGTGGGCTCCTATGGTCTCACCGCGAACACCAGCGGCACCGGCACGGTCACCACCAATGCGGGCGTCATCACGACGACCGGCGTCGGCTCGACCGGCCTGTTCAGCCGCGCGGGCACCGGCGCGATCGACGCGGGCTATGGCAACATCACGACGTCGGGCGTCGGGGCAGGCGTCAATTCCGCCAGCGCGCTCGACCTCGCGTCGACCGGCACCATCAACCTGCGCGGCAGCGGCGCGACACTGCGCACCAACGGTGCCGGCGTTACCGCTGCCGTCGTGACCGGCGCGGGAGTGACCGGCAACCTCGGCAACGTCACCACCACCGGCGCGGGGTCGCAGGGTGCGCTCATCACCTCGACCGCTCCGGTCAACCTGACGGTCGGCGCCGTCGCCACCACCGGCAACGGCCTGGTCGTCAATGCCGGGACCAGCGCGGTGACGCTGACCACCGGCACCGTGACCGCGACCGAATCCGGGGCGCGGGGCACCGACATCGCGACCACCGGCGCGGTGACCTTCAACGGCGGCAAGCAGACTGCCACCGGCAACAACGCGCTGCGCATCATCGGCGGCACCGGCACGATCAATGCCACCGTCAACGGTGCAGCGACGACCGGCGCCGGTACCGCGGTCCTCGTCCGCGCCGACGGAACCGCCAACGTCACCAACACGGGCACCGTCACCACCACCGGCGCGAACGCGATCGGCATCCGGGTCAGCGCCGACAACGGCGTGAACGTCGCTGCCGGTCAGGTCGCCACCACCGGCGCCAACGCCACCGGCGTCGCCGCCACCGGCGACCGCGCGGTCAACGTCACCGGCACCGGGATCACCGCGACCGGCACCGGCGCGTCGGCGGTCTTCGCCGGCAGCAACCTGGGCGCCGCAACCGTGACCCTGAGCGGCACGAACAGCTCGACCGCCGCCGACGGTGTCCAGATCCAGGCGGCCACCAACGCCGCGCTGGTGCTCACCACGGGCACGCTGGGCGGCGGCAACAACGGTGCGACGATCACGTCGGGCACCGGCACGACCGTCAACAACGGCGGCACGATCTCTGGCACCAATTCGGCGCTGACGATCACCGGCGGGGCCGCGACGGTCACCAACGGCGGGACGATCACGGGCCGGATCGCGCTGACGGGCAACGCCGATACCGTCAACAACGCCGGCATCTTCAACGCCAACAGCAACAGCGATTTCGGCGCGGGCGCCGACGTGTTCAACAACAGCGGTATCCTGCGGGTGCTGGGCACGTCGACGACGGCGGGCACGGTCACCTTCACCGGGCTGGAGACGCTGAACAACAGCGGCCTGATCGACTTCCGCAACGGCCACACCGGCGATGTGCTGGTGGTGCCGGGCGCCTACACCGGCTCTGGCGCGGCGCGCCTGGCGCTCGACGCGTCGCTCGGCGTCGCCTCGGGCACGGCCGACCAGCTGCGCCTGAGCGGTGCCGCGACCGGCAGCACGGCGATCACGCTCAACCAGCTCAACACCACCCCCGCCGTGCTGAGCACCGCGACGGGCACGGTGCTGGTGCAGGCCGGTGCGGCATCGACCGCGACCGCGTTCACGCTCGACAGCACGCAGGTCGATCAGGGCCTGATCCAGTACCGGGTCGTGTACAACCCGACGACCTTCGCGTTCAGCCTGGTGGCGACGCCGGGCGTGGGCGTGTACCGCACCGCGGTGTTCGCCGGCGGTGCGCGCAACCTGTGGCTCCAGTCGGGCGATGCCTGGTCGGGCCACATGCGCGAACTGCGCGACAACGTCGCCGCGAACGGCCCCGGTGGTGCCGGCGGACGCCTGTGGTTCCAGGCGATGGGCCAGGTCGAGGAGCAGACGGGCAGCCGCAGCTTCGCGTTCAACGGCGTGACCACTCCGGTCAACCTTGGCTACAAGCAGGACTATTTCGGCGGCCAGATCGGCCTCGACTTCGGTGGTCCGGCGGGCAGCAGCGCGTTCGCTTTCGGCATCACCGGCGGTTACCTGAATTCGAACCAGAGCTTCGCCAACTCCGCCGACCGCATCAACTATGATGCGATCAACGGCGGCGTGTACGCCAGCTTCAACGCCGACGCGTTCTTCGTGAACGTGCTGGGCAAGTACGACTATTACTGGGCGGACAACCGCAGCATCTCCGGTCGCTATACCCAGAAGTTCAACGGGTCGGTGTACGGCGGCAAGGCGGAGGCGGGCTTCCGCTTCGGCAAGGCGGTGTGGATCGAACCGGCGGCGAGCGTGTCGTACACTCACTCCGATTTCGACGACTTCACGGTCGCCTCGAACTCGGCGGGTGCGTTCACGTTCAACGACGAGGACGGCGTGCGCGGCAAGGCGGGTGCCCGCCTGGGCTTCACGCGTGAGATCGGCGCGTCGACCGCCAGCCTCTACGCCGGCGGCAACTACGTCCACGAATTCCGTGGGCAGGACCGCGTGACGTTCGTCAGCGGCGGCCAGACGGTGAACTTCGGCGGGTTGCGCATCCGCGATTACGGTGAGGGTACGCTGGGCCTGAACGTCGGGTCGAAGCAGGGCGCGGTCAGCGGCTTCTTCGAGGGTCGCTATGCCAATGGCGGCGATTACGAGGGCTTCGGCGGTCGCGCCGGCATGCGCTTCCGCTTCTAAGGCACCATCGCACCGGGAAGACGGGTCGCTTCGAGAGAAGCGGCCCGTTTTTTCATGGGCGCTGCGTCAGATTGCGCGGCGTCAGACCGCGCGGCGCAGGGTGACGGTCGCGGCCAGACCGCCGCCGTCCGCGGTATCGAGCGACAGCGCGCCGCCGTGGAGCTCGGCCAGATCGCGAGCGATCGAAAGCCCGAATCCGTCGCCGTCGCCGCGCATGTCCAGCCGGACGCCCGGCGCCGTCGCGCGGGCGCGGTCGGCGGCGGGAATGCCGGGGCCGTCGTCGGAGACCGTCAGCCGCACCAGGCCGGCCTCGACCCGAGCGGTGATCGCGACGCTGGAGGCGGCGTGGCGCGCGGCATTGTCGATCAGATTGCCGGCGAGTTCATCGAGGTCCGATGCCGCGATCGCGACCGCGACGTCGCCGGATACGTCTTGTGTAAAGCTGAGGCCGCGCGGCGCATGCAGCCGGGCAATGGCGGCGACCAGATCCGTGATCGCCGGGGCGAGCGGCGTGGCCGACCGCGTATCGGCGATCCCGCCGCGCGCGCGGGCGAGGTGGTGGCGGATCGTCGCGTAGATGCGCTCGACCTGCGCGGCGCGGGGGGCATGGTCGCGTAGTTCCAGCGCGAGCGTCGCGACCGGGGTCTTGAGCGCGTGCGCGAGATTGGCCGCCGACGCGCGCGCGGTGTCGAGCGCCGCGGCAGTGTCGCGCGCGAGCGCGTTGAGTTCGGTCGCGAGCGGGCGGAGCTCGTCGGGCTGATCCTCCGACACGGTCGCGCGGTGCCCTTGCCGGATCGCGGCGACCTCGACCGCCAGCCGACGCAGCGGACGCAGGCCGAGGCGCAGCTGGACGAGCGCGGCGAGCGCCAGCGCGAGGCCGAGGATTCCGAGCGTGGCGAGCAGCGGCACCAGCGCGCCGCGCACCGGACGGACCACCACCTGCCACGGCGCCGCGGCGGTCAGCGTGACCGGGCCGGCGGTGCTGGACAGCATGAGGCTGCGGGCGTGAAGGCGGCGTCCGGCGCGGTCGTGTCCCTCCGCAGGATGCATGCGCCCGGGACCAACCGGGGGTGGCCCGTGTGCGCCGGGCGGACGGCCAGGGGCGGGCGGCGCGTCGAGTACGGGAAAATCGGCGGACACGACGCTGCCGCCCGGCGCCACGATCCGCCACTGCCAGCCGCGCCCGCCGTCGAGCGCGCCCTGCACCTGCGCCAGCCGGGCGCGGTCGACACTGCCGTCGCGATCGACCGCGGTGGCGAGCAGCGACAGCTCGGCATCGAGCCGCTGGTCGAGCCCCTGCGTCACGAAGCGTTCGAGCACGCCAAAGATGGCGGCACCCGCGACCGCGAGCGCGACGAGGGTTGCCAGCAGCGAGAGCGCGAGCATCCGCCCGTGGATCGAGCGCGGAATCAGCTTCATGCCGGCGCCCCCGCCGTGAGCCGATAGCCGCGCCCGCGCACCGTTTCGATCAGGTCGGCGCCGATCTTGCGGCGCAGACGCCCGACGATCACTTCCAGGCTGTTCGAATCGACGTCGGCATCGCCCTCATACACGCGCTCCAGCAGGTCGAGGCGCGGGATCACCGCTTCCTTCGACAGCATCAGCGCAGAGAGCACGCGCCATTCGAACGCGGTCAGCTTGAGCGGCAGGCCATCGAGCTCGAACTGGCCGGCCTGCGTCTCGAACGCCAGCGGGCCGCATTCGATACGGGTCGCGGCATGGCCGGCGGCGCGGCGGACCAGCGCGCGCAGGCGCATGACCAACTCCTCGACGCGGAACGGCTTGGTCAGGAAATCGTCGGCGCCGGCCTTGAACCCTGCGACCTTGTCCGACCAGCCGTCACGCGCGGTCAGGATCAGCACGGGCAGCTGGCGCCCCGCCTCGCGCCAGCTGCGCAGGATGGCGATGCCGTCGCGCCCCGGCAGGCCGAGGTCAAGGACGGCGGCGTCGTACAGCTCGGTATCGCCCAGATGTTCGGCATCGACGCCATCGGCGACCAGATCGACCGCGCAGGATTCGCCGCGCAGCGCCCGCGCGATGGCGGGGCCGAGATCGGGGTCGTCCTCTACGAGCAGGATACGCATCGGGACCGGCTACTCCGCAGGGCTAAACCGAAACTGAACGGCGGCGTTCAGCGTGGGCGAGGTGGGGGAGCGTAGAAGCGACGACATCAACCATGAAGGAGAATGTGTGATGGCCCGTTTCAACATGTCCCGCCGTGCGCAGCTCGGCCTCGGCGGCGCGGTGCTGCTCGGCCTGGGTGCCGCCGGTGGCGCCGGCGCGGTGTCGCTGACCCGCCCCTCGGTCGAGATGGCGCCGAACGTCGCCACGCCGATCGCGCGGCTGGTGAACACCAGCGGCGTCGTGACCGTGAAAGGCCGCGTGGCCGAGGTGTTCGGCGACCGCGTCGTCCTGCAGGACGCGAGCGGACGAACGATGATCGACGCCGGGCGCGACGCGCGCGGCACGATCGCCAAGGGCGCGGCGCTGACCGTGCAGGGTCGCTACGACGACGGCCAGCTGCGCGCGTCGTATCTGGTCGATCCGGCGGGCAAGGTCAGTGCGGTCGGGCCCGGCGGGCGTGGCTCCGACGGGCGCGGGCCGCATGGCCGGCGCGGTCCGGGCGGTCCGGGTGGCCCTGGCCATGACGGTCCGCCGCCGCCGCCCCCCGGCGGTCCGGAACTGGCGGGTCGCGATGCCCCGCCGCCGCCGGTCGGCTGCGCACCGGGCGCGGCTCAGCCGGCTCCGGTGGCCGGTGCCGTGCCGCCCGCCCCGCCGGTGGACGCCGGCACGCCGGCTCGCCGCTGATCCGCGGGACCGGGTCGCGCAATCGCGCGGCCCGGTTCACCCGCCCCGGCGGCGCGTGGCGTGGAAGGCGATACGCACGGTCCATTCGGCGCCGACGCCCCTGGCGCCCAGCCGCGCGATCGCCGCGTCGGCGGTTGCGGGCCGGACATCAACGTCCGGGCAGTATCGTCGTACCGCGCTCCGCAGCAGGAGCGTCGCCGCCAGCAGCAGGACGAGCGACGTGCCTGCCGACCAGAGCAGATATTCGACCACCGCGGGATGCGCTTCGAAGCCGATCACGGGCAGCGGCAGCAGCGGCTTCAGATAGATCGACCACGCAAGCGCCAACATTCCGAAGCACGACCATGTGAAATAGGCGATGATCGTCACGCTGGCGTCGTGGATCGCGGCAACGGCGCGTTCGAACCGGCTCATATCGCATTCTCCTCGCGGAGAAGGATATCAGTTCCTGGTATGTTCCGGCAAGCCCCGACCCGTTGCCCACGGAACGAACGGGCCGAACCGGCAGTCCGGGCCGGGGATGCTGCTGCCGCGCTCAAGGGTGTGGAAACGGTCGCCCGCGCATAGCTGGCCGCCGAACACTTCCGTCACGACGATCGGATCGCCGCCGAGCGCGGGACAGCCGGCGGGCGGGGTGCTGACCAGCAGGCGGCGGCCATCGCGGTACACCAGGCTGCCCCCGACCACGGTCGGGCCATCGACGCCGGATAGCGAGATGCAGCGTCCAGCGGGTGCCGGGGTGCGTCCCGCAAGCATCGCAGCCAGCGCGCTCGCATCGCCGGCAGTATCGGGCGCCCGCCCCCCGGCGCAGCCCGCCAGCATCAGCGCCGCGAGGACCGCGACGCGCATCGTCAGCCCCGACCGTCCTTCGTATAGGGCACGAAGTCGCCGAACGAGCAGGTGCCGCTTGGGAAGGAATTCGTCCTGTCGACGGTGCGGACGATGTCGCCGCGGCAGAATTGGCCGCTGAAGCTGCGCGTCACGACAATGTCGTCGCGGCGCAGCCCGAAGCAGCCGCCGGTGGTCTTGTTGACGTACAGCCGGCGCCCGTCGCGATAGACGAGCGTGTCGCCGAAGATTTCCTGCTGCTGCGCGCGGTAGGGCTGGATGCAGCTTTGCGGCTGGCCGGGCGTATAGCCGGCGAGGCGCTTGTCGAGCTTCGCCTGGTCGCGTGCGTCGGATGCAGCCTGGCGCGACGCCTCCTCGGCGGACATGGCGCAGCCGGCGAGCAACAGGCCGGCGAGGATCGGATAAGCGATACGCATGGTCATCTCCATCGGCCCCCGGGGGTGATCCTATACCCGATCAGCCGCGAAAACCATCCTTGGCGGCGCGGGCGTCGGCCAGTTCCGCGGCGGATTTGGCGCGGAGGAAGGGATTGGTCGCGCGCTCCTGGCCGATGGTGGTGGGGAGCGTCGGTTCGCCCCGCGCGCGCAGGGCGTCGACCTCCACCATGCGCTTGGAAATCGCGGCGTTGTCGGGCTCGGCGACGCGGGCATAGCGACCGTTGGACTGGGTATATTCGTGTGCGCCGTACACGATCGTTTCGTCGGGGAGGGCTGCGAACCGCGCCATGTTGGCGAACATCTGTTCCGCCGTCCCCTCGAACAACCGGCCGCAGCCCATCGCGAACAGCGTGTCGCCGGGGAACAGCAGCGCGTCGTCGGCGAAGTGGAAGGTGACGTGCCCCGCGGTGTGGCCGGGGGTTTCGAGCACCCTCGCGACGTGGTCGCCGAGCGTGATCGTGTCGCCTTCCGCCACGGTGGCGTCGAGGCCGGCGATCTTCGCAGCCTCGGCGACGGGGCCGGTGACCTTCGCCCCCGTCGCGGCGACGATCGCGGCGATGCCGACGGTGTGGTCGGGGTGCCAGTGGGTGATCCAGATGCGGTCGATCTGCCACCCACGTTCCTCGGCGGCGGCGAGCGCGGGGGCGGCCTCGCCCGGATCGACGACCGCGGTGCCGCCGGTTGCGGGGTCGTGGACCAGCCAGATGTAATTGTCGCTGAGCGCGGGAACGCAGGCGATCTGGAGGGCGGTCATGCGTGCGCTCCGATCACCCTCACCACTCCCCGACGTTGGGCATCGACGTCCACGGCTCGGCGGGGTCGAGGACGCCGTTCTGGAGCAGCTCGATCGAGATGTTGTCGGGGGTGCGGACGAAGGCCATGTGGCCGTCGCGCGGGGGGCGGTTGACGGTGTAGCCGGCATCGATCAGCCGCTGGCACGTCGCGTAGATGTCGTCGACGCGGTAGGCGAGGTGGCCGAAATTGCGCCCGCCGGTGTACGCTTCGCCGGCCTCGCCCTCGGCGGGCCAATTGTAGGTCAGCTCGACCTCGGCCTTCGCGCGTTCGCCGGGTGCGTTCATGTCCTCGTCCGCAGCGAGGAAGATCAGCGTGAAGCGGCCCTTGTCATTCTCCATCCGCCGCACTTCCCTCAGGCCCAAGACCTCGAAGAAGCGAATCGTCGCCTCGGGATCGGTCACGCGGATCATGGTGTGGAGATAGTGCATCGCAGGCCTCGCGCAGGGGGAATGTCTGCCGCGAGAGATAGGGGCGGCGCGGCTATTTTCCAGCGTCGAACTGCGCGAGTGCGGCCTTGGCGGCGCGACCGACCGGTGTGGCGGGGGCGATCTGCACCGCCTTCAGCCAGCCGCCGCGCGCGCCCGCCTCATCCCCCGCGAGCGCGGCGATGTTGCCCGACTCGAGTTGGACCGAGGCGTCGTCGGCGGCGCGCGACAGCGCCTCGGCAATATCCTTCTGTGCGCGGGGCAGGTCGCCGCTGCGGCGGGCGAGGGTTGCCGAGAGCAGCCACGCGAGCGGGTCGGCGGGCGCGCTCGCGAGCGCGAGGTCGATGTCGGCGCGCGCTTTCACCGGCTCGTTCGCGGCGACCAGCGCGCGGGCTCGGTCGAGGTGCGCCTCACCCAGCGCCGTGCCGGTGAGCGCACCACCCGCGAGCGCGGCGTCGAGTGCCGCGCGGCCCTTAACCGCGTCACCGGCGGCAAGCCAGGCGTTACCCGCCTGCGCCCAGTAATTGGCGGCGCGGCGATCCTTGGCGACTTCCGCCCCGCGGGCCGCGCGCTCGAATGCGGTGGCGGCGCTTTCGAAGCGGCGCGCCGAGGCATGGGCGATGCCGAGGCACTGGTCGGCGAGGAACCCGCCGCCCGACAGCTTCCACGCCGACGCATCGGCGACGCCGCCGTCGCTGTTGCTGGTGGCGAGATCGACGCAGGTGTCGAAGCGCGCTTCCTGTGCGGCGGGGGCGGCGAACTGGAGCAGGAGGGCGAGGAGGATCATGGCAGGCTCTCGATGATGCCGAGCAGCAGCGCGATATCGGCGTCGCGCGACAGGCGGTGATCGCCGTCCTTGACGAGCAGCGTCTGCACGTCGGCTGAACGCAAGCGCGCGGCGAGGTCGACGGTGCGCTGCCACGGGACGTCCGCGTCGCGCTGGCCCTGGAGGAAGCGGACCGGGCAATCGATCGCGATTTGGTCGGGCGTCAGTCGGAGTGCCTGGCCGGATTCGTGGAAGGCGCGGGTGAAGACCGTGGGTTCGGGGCCGTATTCGGATGCGCGCTCGACGCGACCGTCGCGGGCGAGCGCGGCCTTCTCCGCGTCCGAAAAGCCCCATTCGGTGAAGTCGGGCGCGGGCGCTATACCGACGATGTGGGCGACGCGCTGCGGCCGGGCGAGGGCCGCGAGCAGCGCGATCCAGCCGCCCATCGACGATCCGATCAGCGTGACAGGCCCGTCGAGACGATCGATCATCGCGAGCGCATCGTCGCGCCAGTCGGCGAGCGTGTAATCCTCGAACGCGCCGGGACTGTCCCCGCAGCCGGCATAATCGAAGCGCAACGCAGCGCGGCCCCGCGCGCGCGCCCAACCCTCCACCGCCAGCGCCTTCGACCCGGTCATGTCGCTGGCATAGCCGGGGAGGAAGACGAGCGTCGGGCCGGTGCCGGGGGTGTTGTGGTGGGCGAGGGGGCGGGTCATGCCGCCGTCGTAGCGCAATCGGGCGGGCGATGTCGCGATGCGTATTGAACCGCACCACGTTCGCATGGCACCTGCGTCGGCGGGGTGCCGACACCCCGGGGGGCGGGTGCGCGATGGACAGTTTCTACGACGATCCCGAAGTGGTGAAGGATCACATCCGCCGCGGCCGGCACCGCCAGTTGATCGGCGGCGCGTGGGACGAGATAGGGCAGCTGCAGTTCGATTTTCTGGTCGGGCAGGGGTTGCAGCCGTCGCACGTGCTGCTCGATGTCGGCGCCGGCGCGTTTCGGGCGGGGGTGCGGCTGATCCCGTACCTCGACCCCGGCAACTACTGGGCGATCGACAAGAGCGCGCTGCTGCTCCAGGCCGGCTGGGATCTGGAGCTGAAGCGCGCGCGCCTGACCGACCGGCAGCCGCGCGACCAGATCGTGGCGCTGGAGGATTTCGAGTTCGACCGGCTGGGCGCGACATTCGACTTTGCGATCGCGCAGTCGCTGTTCACGCATCTGTCGCTGAACCGCATCCGCCGCTGCCTCGCGCGCCTTGCGCCCTCGATGCGGCCGGGCGGCAGGTTGTTCGCGACCTTCTTCGAAATCGACGCATCGGCGGACCCGGAGCAGGATCACGTCCATGCCCCCTCGGGCGTGGTCAGCCACAGCGACCGGACCTTCTACCATTATACGCGCGCCGATTTCGACCATCTGGTCGCGCGGCTGCCGTGGCGGATCGACTATATCGGCGAGTGGGGCCACCCGCGCGGGCAGCGGATGCTCGGCTTCGTGCGGGTGTAACCCCTCAGAACGGCAGCCTGCCGCGCACCACGGCCTTGTCGGTCGTGCAGATGCGGCGGAGCGTCTGCCAGTCGGCGTCGGTGAGGGCGGGGGTGTCGCCGCGGTGGGTGCGCGCGCTCGCCTCGAAGCGCGCGCGGCGCTCCTTCGACAGCGGGTGGCTGGAGAGGTAGCCGAGCGCGGTCTGCGGCAACTTCTCCTCCATCGCGGCGAGCTTGCGGAAGAAGCGCGCCGTCGGGAGCGGGGAGATGCCGTTGGTGGCGAGCGCGGCGATCGCGTAGCCGTCCGCCGCGCTTTCGGCCCCGCGCGAATAGCGTGCGGCGATCAGCGTGCCGAGCGCATTGCCGACGTCGCCGGTGAAGCTCGCCAGCAGCAGGCCGATGCCCGCCTGCCGCGCCATTGCCGACAGCACGTCGCGGTGGCGGACATGGCCGATCTCATGCGCCAGCACGCCCGCGACTTCGTCTGGGCCGGAGGCTTCGGTGAGCAGCTTTTCGAAGATCACGATGCGCCCGCCGGGGAGTGCCGCGGCGTTGACCATCGGCACGGCGGCGACGCGGACGTCGAGCGGCTCGCCCGCCGGCTCGATACGGCGGACGAGGCGGTCGAGCGCGGCCTGGCCGCCGGGGCCGTCGCACAGCCGCCCGCCGAAATCGCCGATCATCGCGGTACCGATGCGGCGTTCCCAGCTCATCGGCACCGCCTTCGCGACCCATCCGGGCGCGGCCATGCCGACCGCGACCACGATCGCGGCGACCCCGGCGCAGGCGATGGCGGCGGGCATCAGGCCGATGCGGTCGATGAAGCCGCCGTAGCGCACCGGCTGCGGCAGGCGGGCGGCGAGGTCGGCGGGGACGTCGCCCTCCAGCCCCAGCCGCCACCCGTCACGATCGCGCCGCCCGAGCAGCCACCCCTGCGCGTTGCGATCGCGGGTGACGAGCGCGTCCCACGGGATCGGGCCCTCCGCCCAGTCACCCTCGCTCAGGTACAGCCCGTCGGCATCGGCGCGCACCCGCGGGTGGCGGCGGCGCGCGACCAGTCCGTCGTAATGCCACGCCTCCACGGGTCAGATCGCGCCGATGTCGAACGCGTCGAGCATCCCCTCGCCCTGGCCGGGGCGGCGGGTAGTCGAACCGGTCAGGCTGTCGAGATCGACTTCGCCATACGCTTCCAGGTGGCGGATGAAGAAGCTCCAGTGGCGATAGCCGAGGAAGATCGCGCCGATGCCGAGCGTGCCGATGACGAGGGCGACATCGACCAGGTACAGCTTCACCCAGTCGATCGTGCGCGCGTCGAACTGGAACTCCAGGTGCCCGAGCGTCATGTTGCTGACGCACTCGCGAAAGAACACTGCGTAGAAGGTGATCGGGAAGACGATGAACACCAGCAGGTAGAACACCGGCAGGAGCGCGAAAAGGATGGCGAGCGGCGTCTCGGGCGCGATCTGCGCCACGCCCGCCGCTGTCAGCCCGATCAGCCCGCCGGTGACGAGCAGGACGGGAATCGCCAGCGCCACGCAGATCAGCATGCGTTTCAGCACCGGCCCGCTGTCGGCGGTGCTGGTGAACTCGTGCGGGCCGAAGCTCATCCGCGACCATTTCTCGTTCCACAGCGACACCATCGACCACGGGATCAGCAGGCCGAAGGCGAAGCCGCCGACGATCGGGCGCCACGTCGCCTGCACGCCATATTCGAAGCCCTGATCGTCGCTGCCGCCCGAGATGCCGTGCCACAAGGTGCGGCTGAGGCGGTAGCGCAGCGCGCGGAAGCGGGCGACGCCGAAGAGGAACAGGAACGACAGGTACAGGGCGATTCCGAGCAGCGCGGCGACCCCCTCCTGCCCGCGCATCGCGAGCGCCTGGATGCCGAACTGCAGGGCGAGCAGCGGCAGTCCGAAGACGATCAGGACGAGGACGAAACCGATGAACAGCTCGAGGCCGGTGCCGGTCCATTCCATCGTATCGTCGATGAAGCGCGTGCGGCTCGAGAGATACTGCCGCTCGCGGGTCTTGGCCCAGAACCGGTAGATGCCGAGCGTGACGATGGTCAGCAACAAATTCGTGAACGCGATCGGCGCGAATTCCCGCCACGTGCCGCGAAACGCGAAGGCGCTGTGGGCAGCGCCCGCATCCTCGATCATGCAATCCCCCCGATTGTTCCCCGCCCGCAGATGAGCGCGGGCGGGGTGCGGCGGTCAAGCGGTTTCAGTCACTTCGCGAGGAAATCGTCCAAGGCGCGCGCGAAGGCGGCGGGCTGGTCGAGCATGACCATGTGCGCGGCATCGCCGATATCGACATAGGTGATCGCGGGCGCCGCGGCATATTGTTTGCGATAGAAAGGCCCGGCCATTTCCTTCGTCGGGCCGGCGGCGTTCCACGGATAGACCAGGGTGATCGGCGTGCGGATGGCGGAAAGGTCGCCGCGCAGGTCGGTGGTCAGATCCTCGTACATCGCCTGACCCGTCACGCGAGCATCGGCGGCGGCGGCCCAGCTTTTCATCAGCGCGATGCTGGCGGGTTTCAGCGCGAGGCCGCGGGTCTGCGCCTCTATCGCTTCGGGGCTGAGCGACTTGCCGTAGTTGGCGGCAACGCGGTCGCGCATGACCGCCGCCTGCGGCGCGACCATCGCCGGGGTCGGATCGACGCCCGGAGGCGCCATCAGCACCGCGAAATAGGGAAGCGAATCGACGATCATCAGCTTCGACACGTCGTCGGCATGGGCCTTGGCGAGCATCATCGCGACCAGCCCACCCATCGAATGGCCGACCACCGGCACGTCGCGCAGCTTTTCGCGAGCCAGATAGGCGTGGAGATCGGCGACGATGCCGTCGAGCACACCCGGCTTCAGATTGGCACCCGGCGCGTCGCCGCCGAAGCCGTTGACCTGCACAAGCAGCACGCGGTGCGATTTCGCGAGCTGCGGCACGAACGCATCCCAGACCGCACGCGGGCAGGCGAGGCCGGGGATCAGCACCAGCGGCGGCCCCTTGCCAACCGACTGGATCGAGATGTGGTCGAGCTGGACGAGGGGTACGGCGCTGGTCGCGGCGGTTGCGCGCGGTGTCTGTGCGGTCGCGGCGGCGGGGATCAGCGCGGTAGCAAGCAGAAGGGCGATACGGATCATTGTTCGGTTTCCTTCGGATTGAGGAAGATCGCCTCGATCGGCTGGCCGAACAGGTCGGCGATGCGGAAGGCGAGGGGGAGGGAGGGGTCGTAGCGCCCCGTCTCGATGGCGTTGACGCTCTGGCGCGACACCTCGAGCGCGTCGGCCAGGTGCTGCTGGCTCCAGCCGCGCTCGGCGCGCAGGTCCTTCAGGCGGTTCTTCACGCCGCCCGCCGATCGCGGAAGGACTGGACGCACTGCGCGACGCCCCAGCCGAAACACCACAGGATGAACGCGAAATACGCCGGCATGTGCGGCAGCACGCCGCCTTCCTCCATGAACCCCCACGCGCTGGTGAAGGCGAGCATGAAGCCGAGGCCCACGAGCATCGCCTGGACGATGCGGGTGCGCAGATATTCGTCGGTTTCCTCGACCAGATAGAGGCCGATCACTGCGATGACGCCGATGATGGGCAGCGCCGGCAACACCGACAACGCGACCAGCAGCGCGCCGGTCGGATGCCAGGTCTTCATCGCCCAGGTCGCGAACAGGATGGCGACGACATAAGCGGCCATGGTGGGCATGAACCGGCGCGTATAGCGGCGACCGGCGGCGGTATGGGCTTTCATGGATACTGGCTCCTGACGACTCGTTGACAAGCGAGCTTTACGTCAAGGGAGCTTTCCATGTCAAGGGTGGTTTACATCAACAGCCCATCCGTTCGTCCTGAGCCTGTCGAAGGACGTGTAACGAGGTGCAGCGCCTGGACCATGTGCTTCGACAGGCTCAGCACGAACGGAGAAGTGCGAGCCGGCCGACCATGTCCGCCGCGAGCAGGCTCAGCGTGTCGTCGCGGGCGCCCATGATGACGATGCGGTCGCCGGGCTGTGCGGTGGCCACCAGATGCGCGGCGGCGGCGTCGCGGTCGGGGATGTGCTGCGCGGTGCGCCCGGAGATGGCGATGTCGGCGACGATATCGGCGCTGGTGACGTCGCGGGCGACGGTGCCCCCCTGATAGACCGGGTCGGGCAGGATGAGCAGATCTTGCGGGGCAAGATGTTCGGCGAACATCGCGACCAGTTCGCGGCGCATGACCTTCAGCGGGCCGTAGCCGTGGGGCTGGAAGAGGACGAGCAGCCGGCCCGGAAACGCGTGGAGGGTGGCGAGAGTCGCGGCGATCTTGTCGGGGTTGTGGCCGAAATCGTCGATGACCGCGACGCCGTTCGCTTCGCCGACGAGGTCGAAGCGGCGCCGGAGCCCGGTGAAGCCGGCGATGGTGCGGACGGCATCGGCGAGCGGCACACCTGCCGCGCGCACCGCGGCGATGGCGGCAAGCGCGTTGGCGACGTTGTGTGCGCCCGGCACCGCTAGGGTCACGCGGTGGCACTCCTCGCCGGCGATCAGATCGAAGGCGATGGCGAAGCGGTCGGGAGCGAGCGCGGTCGCGGTCAGGTCCGCGGGGCGGTCGATCGCGACGGTGACGGTGCGTGTCGGGTCGAGCGCGGTGGCGAGCGCGGCGGCCTCCGCATCGCCGATATTGACTATGGTCGTGCGCGCCTTGGCCGCGAAATCGCCGAACAGGTCGCGGAGTTCGTCCAGCGACTTGTGGTCGAGGCTGACGTTGTTCAGCACGGCGATGTGCGGCGCGTAGAGCGCGATCGAGCCGTCGCTTTCATCGACTTCGCTCACGTACGCATCGCCGTGGCCGACGAGGGCGCTGGCGAAGGGCGCGTCGGGCCCGGCAAAATCCTTCATCACCGCGCCGTTCATCACGGTCGGGTCGCGCCCGAGCGCATGAAGGATCCAGCCGATCATGCCGGTGACGGTCGACTTGCCGCTCGTCCCGGCGACCCCGATCGAGAGCGCGGCGGCGTTGAATAGTTCCGCGTTCAGTTCCGCGCGGGTCATGCGCGGCGCGCCGATGCGCGTCGCGGCGACGATGTCTGCGACGCTGTCCTCGACCGCGGCAGAGGCGACGACGGTCTGCTCGGGCGAGACGACGCCGCTGCCGTCCTGCGGGTGAAGACGCACGCCCAGCGCCTCCAGCGCCGCGAACTTGGCGGGAACGCGCCCGGCGTCGAGGCCGCGATCGGAGCCTTCGACGCTTGCCCCGCGGCCGGCGAGGATCATCGCCAGCGGCATCATTCCCGAGCCGCCGACCCCGACGAAGAAGAAGCGTTTGCCGTGCTGCATGGCCGCGCGCTATCGCTTGCCGCGAAGCGCCGCCACCCCTTTTCCGTTCGGGGCGTCGGTAATGGGGGTAGGATGAAGATTGCAGTCGTCGCGCCGGCCCGGTCGATCAGCGTGGAGGGCGCCGCCCGCGTCGCGGCCTTCACCGCGCTCTATTACCCTGAGGTCGAGCTGGTGATCGATCCGCAGGTGTACATGGAGGCCGGGCATTTCGCCGGCCCCGACGCGATCCGCGCCGAGACGTTCCTGCGCTATGCCAACGATCCCAGCGTCGATGCGATCTGGTTCGGGCGCGGCGGCTATGGATCGAACCGCATCCTGGCCGAGGTGATGCCGAAGCTGGGACCGGCGGCGCGGACCAAGAGCTACATGGGCTTTTCCGACATGGGGTTCCTGCTCGGCGCGCTCTACGCAAGGCGGATCGGCCACCCGGTCCACGGACCGATGGCGTCGAACGTCAGCGAATCGTCGAAGGGGGTCGGCGTCGGTCGCGCGCTCGGCTGGCTCGTGAACAAGGACCGCAACGCGCTGGAGCCGACGCTAAACGGCCGCCCGGCGGCGGCGTTCAACCTGGTGATCCTGTGCGCGCTGATCGGCACGCCGTGGATGCCCGACCTGACCGACCACGTTCTTTACATCGAGGAAGTGGGCGAGGCCTATTACCGCATCGACCGCCTGCTGTTCCAGATGGCGAACGCGACGCAACTGAAGGGGATCGCCGGCGTCCGGCTGGGCGCAGTCACCGACGTGCCCGACGGCGATAACGAGAAGGAATTCGGCGAGTCGCTGGAGACGATGATGACTCGCTGGTGCGGCGACATGGGCGTGCCGTACCTCGGCCGCGCGCGGATCGGGCACGATACCGACAATCTGGTGGTGCCGTTCGGGTTGGTGTGAAGGGGCGTCGTGACGGCAGCATCGGATTTCCGCTTTCGCCCACTTGCAGACTTCGACATCGCAGGACACCTTGACCGCATGAAACCGCGATATCGTCACGGCGAACTGCTCTCCGCAGACGCTAAACTTCGGCTTGCAATCTACGATCGAGCTGACGCCCGCTACGTTATCATAGAGGAGCGCGTGCGTAGCTATGAAGCGAATGACGAGTTGCATCCCGATGATGTGCCATTTCCCTGCGATGCTCGCTGGGAGCCTTTCTGGCAGATACAGGCTGAGCCGCGGTTCAGCGTATTCGAGACAATCGAAGATGCATTGAAAGAGGCTAAGCTATTGCTCGCGAACGGCAGCTAACCACTCATTTCCCGCCATTCTATTCTGACCTCACCCCGCCACGGCCCCCGGCCAGGCCGACGCTTCCTCAATCGCGACGATCGGGTCCGCCGCCGTATTGCGCACCTGTGGCGACACCGCGCGGCGGGCGAGGGTGCAGTAGCTGACAAGCACCAGCGGCTGGGTGGCCGCGGATTCGGGGTCGTCGATCACGACGCCCAATTTCCCGCTCTGCAACCGCACCAGTGACCCCGCCGGGAATGCGCCGATCAGCGTGCGTAGCGCGCGCAGGATGCGGCGGTCGAAGTGGCCCTCGCTTGTATGCATCCAGCCGAGCGCCTGCGCCGGCGTCCACGCCGCCTTGTACGACCGGGACGAGGTGAGCGCGTCGTACACGTCGCAGACCGCGGCGATACGCGCTTCCTCCGAGATGTCGGTGCCCGCCAGCTTGTCGGGATAGCCGGTGCCGTTCACCCGCTCGTGATGGTGGCGGGCGACGTCGATCACGACTGGATCGAGCCCGTCGATGCACGCGAGCAGCTGGCCGCCGCGTTCCGAATGCGACTGGATGCGCGACCATTCGTGCGCGGTCAGGCGATCGACCTTGTTCAGTACCTCGAGCGGTACGTGCAGCTTGCCGATGTCGTGGAGCAGCCCGGCGAGCCCCATCGTGCGGACCCGCGCGGCATCGTAGCCGAGCAGCCGCGCAATCGCCATCATCAGCGCGCTGACCCCGATCGAATGGACATAGGTATATTCGTGGCGCGAGCGCAGCCGCGTGAGGCTGAGCATCATCCGCGCATCGAGGCTCATCGCGCTCGCCAGCGTGTCGGCAGCGGCGGATAGCGCGGCGACGTCGAGCGAGGGTTCGAAGCGGATCTCCTCGAACGCATAGGCCAATGTCCGGCGCGCCTCGGCGATCTTGCCTTCCAGCAGAATCCGCTTCGTCTGTTTCGGTTTTCGCCCCAGCCGCGGAAGCAACGCGGCAATAGTGCGCGTGCGCGGCCGCGTGCCGGCCCAATCTGCTGCCGTGAAGATCGCGGTATCCGCGTCGATCGCCCCCGGTTCCGCATCAGAAGATATGTGCATCCCGCCCGCCGCCAAATCCTGTCCCTCCCCGTCGCACTTTCTGGTCGACGTTGTTTAACGATCATTTGCCCGCGCCGATTTGTTTCTTACAAATCCTGCACCGCTTCAAAGGCTTGCATCGGTCCGCCCAAGTCGCGAGACTTGTGGGCACAAACGGGGGCAAGCGATTTGAATTACCGACTATTGGTGATGCTGGGCGCCGGCGTCGTGGGGCTGTGCGGAACCGGCGCTCATGCGGTCGCCGGCACGGATGCCGCGGCGGACATCCGTTACGGCCCGGTCCCGGCATGGGCATCGCCGGTGCCCACGCCGACCGCAGGGCCTACCCCGCCCGACGCGCCGCTGCGCATCGCCTATCTCGACAATCAGGTGCGGGTGGTGCCGGCGGGCGAGGAAGTGTTCAGCGCCTATCGCCTGACCGTCCTGAAGCCCGATGCGCTGAGCGCCGGGAACGTCACCGTCACCTGGATGCCCTCCGCCGGGTCGGCGACGGTCCACTACCTGCGCCTGATCCGCGACGGGCAGGCAAGCGACGTGCTAGCCGGGACCAAATTCACGATTCTGCAGCGCGAGGCGGGGCTGGAGCAGTCTATGCTCGATGGCGAGCGCACCGCGACGCTGCAGGTGCCGGGCCTGCGCGTCGGCGATACGCTGGAATTCGCGGTCACCACGACCCGGCGCGAGCCGGCATTCGGTACCCATGTCGCGGGCATCGGCGCGCTGCCCGGTACGGGGATACCCGGCGCCTATCGCTACCGGCTGGTGTGGCCCGCGGCCAAGGCGCTGACGTGGCGGGCCAGCAGCGACTTGGCGCCGGGGAAGCCTACCCTGGCGAACGGCGAGAAGGCGGTGGCGTTCGAGCTGCGCGATCCGGCGGGCGCGCTGCCGACCGAGGGCGCGCCGGCACGCTACAATGTCCGCCGGCTGATCGAATATTCCGACTTCGCGCGCTGGAGCGACGTGTCGCGGCAGATGTGGCCGCTGTACGACCGCGCGGTGCAGGCGGCGGCGGGTGTGCCGCTGCGTGCCGAGGCGGCGAAGATCGCGGCGCTGTCGAGCGATCCCGCGGTGCGCGCGGCGGCGGCGCTGCGGCTGGTCCAGGACGATATCCGCTACGTCTATGTCGGGCTGGACGGCGGCAATTATCGCTCGGCGACCGTGGCAGAGACATGGCAGCGCCGGTTCGGCGACTGCAAGGCGAAAACGGTGCTGCTGCTGGCGCTGCTGCGCGAACTCGGCATCGCCGCGGAGCCGGTGCTGGTCAGCGCGACCGGCGGCGACGGCACCGATGCGCGGCTGCCGAGCCCGCGCATGTTCGACCATGTCCTGGTCCGCGCCCAGATCGCGGGCAAGACGCACTGGCTGGACGGCACGCGCGCCGGGGACCGGTATCTCGACACGCTGCCGCCGCCAGCGTTCCGCTGGGCGCTGCCGCTGTCGGCGGCGGGCGCGGAACTGGCCCCGGTCGCGGCGCGCGCGCCGGACGCGCCGTCGTTCGTCGGCGTGATCGACATCGATGCCCGCGCGGGGCTCGACAAGGATGCAAAGGTCACCGCCCGCAACATCCTGCGCGGGGACGAGGCCTATCAGATGCGCGCGCGGGTCGCGGCGATGGCGGCGGAGGACGCCGACCGGGCGATCAAGGCCTATTGGCGGCAGCAGATCGACTGGATGGAGCCGGACAAGGTCGGCTGGACCTATGACGAACGCCGCGCCGCCTTCGCCTTTACCGCGACCGGGACGGGCAAGCCCGGCTGGACCGGGACGGCTGCGGAGGGACGCAGCCTGACGCTGGTCGGCGCGGGCTTCTATGCGCCCGACCAGCTGCGCCGCCCGAAGGAGCAGGACCAGTCGGCGCCGTGGGCGATCGAATATCCGCGCTACCGCTGCTGGGCGACGACGGTGCGCCTGCCCGCGGACGATGCCAAATGGCGCTGGGCCTATTCGGCGAAGCCCGTCGACCGGCACCTGGGCGGCGTCGCCTATTGGCGGCAGGCGGGGCTGAACGGCGGGGTGATGCGATCGGTGATGAGCCGGCGCAGCTATGTGCCCGAGATTTCGCCCGCCGACGCCGCGACCCTCAATGGCCAGATCGCGAATTTCGACAACAACATGTCGAGCGTCTATCAGATCGCCGCGACCGCGGGAGCGAAGCCGTCCGCCGAGGCGCTGCCGTTCCGCGACGACGCCGACTTCGTGGTCAACCCGGCGCCGTGCCTGGAGGTTGGGCTGCGGGACGCGGGCGGTGGGCGGACAGTGGCCGACGTGCTCGTTCCCGTCGGGCGGGTGCGGTAACCGACGTGCGCGCTGCGGGCGGGCGGGCGAAGTAGCCGACGTGCGCACCGCGGGCGGGCGGGCGAAGTAGCCGACGTGCGCCTTGCGCTCGGCCCGCCTCCCACGGCATAGGCGACACACTCTCAATTATGTGGTGGTTGCCAGGATGTCCGCGCCTTTCCGTATCACGCTGCCCGACGGTTCGGTCCGGGAGGTAGCGCCGGGGACCACCCCGGCGGATATCGCCGCGGCGATCGGGCCTGGTCTTGCCAAGGCGGCGATCGCGGCGCGGGTCGATGGTGAGCTGCGCGACATCGGGCGCCCGTTCGAGGGCGACGCGCAGCTGGCGCTGGTGACGAGCCGCGACGAGGCCGACGCGCTGGAGCTTGCCCGCCACGACTTCGCGCATGTGCTGGCCGAGGCGGTGCAGCAGCTGTTTCCGGGCACGCAGATCACCTTCGGCCCGGCAACCGACGATGGCTTCTATTACGACTTCGCGCCGAAGGACCGCCCGTTCACCGAGGAGGATCTGCCCGCGATCGAAGCGGCGATGCGCGCGATCATCGCCCGCAACGAACCGTTCGTGCGCGAAGTGTGGACGCGCGAGCAGCTGATCGAGACGTGGCAGCGCCAGGGCGAGACGTTCAAGGCCGAATGGGCCGCCGAACTTCCCGATACCGAAGAACTGACGATCTATCGCCAGGGCCAGTGGCTCGACATGTGCCGTGGCCCCCACATGGCCTCGACCGGCAAACTCGACTCCGCCGCCTTCAAGCTGACCCGCGTGTCGGGCGCATACTGGCGCGGCGACCAGAACAACGCGATGCTCAGCCGCATCTATGGCACCGGCTGGCTGAACAAGAAGCAGCTCGACGCACACCTGACCATGCTGGAGGAAGCCGCCAAGCGCGACCACCGCAAGATCGGGCAGGAGATGGACCTGTTCCACCTCCAGGCCGAGGCGCATGGCAGCGTGTTCTGGCACCCCAACGGCTTCATCCTGTGGCGCCAGCTGGAGGCCTACATGCGCCGCCGCCTGGACGCCGCCGACTATGCCGAGGTGAAGACGCCGCAGCTAATGGACGCGCGCCAGTGGGAGCAATCGGGCCATTGGGGCAAGTACCGCGAGAACATGTTCGTGGTGCCCGACGAAGTGCCCAACATCGAGGATGAGGGCGCGGTGCTCTCCGGCACCGGCGACCTGATGGCGCTGAAACCCATGAACTGCCCGGCGCACGTTCTGATCTTCAAGCAGGGCATCAAGTCGTACCGCGACCTGCCGATCCGCATGGCCGAATTCGGCTGTTGCCACAGGAACGAGCCGCACGGCGCGCTGCATGGCATCATGCGCGTCCGCCAGTTCACGCAGGACGACGCGCATATCTTCGTGCGCGAGGATCAGGTGATCGAGGAGGTCCGCAAGTTCTGCGAGCTGCTCGACAGCGTCTATCGCGACCTGGGCTTCGTCGATTACGCGGTGAAGCTGGCGCTGCGCCCCGACAAGCGGTTCGGCGACGATGCGATGTGG